>JBFLWR010000424.1:0-2561 GCA_040755925.1 Pseudomonadota bacterium | reverse complement strand
GCATCGGCGACGAGCCGGTCGGCCAAGGCTTCGGCGACGTCGCTGGTGAAGAAGCTGGTGTGGGCATAGGCAAGCGTGTCGGCTTGCCGATGCATGGCGGCGATGACGTCGGGATGGCCGTGACCGAGGCAGGAAACGGCGGCGCCGCCGGAGGCATCGATATAGCCGCGCCCGTTGCTGTCGAAAAGCTCGATCCCCTTGCCGCCACTGGCGACCGGCAGCACGGCATTGATCTGGCGATGCAGGATATGGGTCATGATTTCCTCCGGCCGCGCGGCGGCAAGATGTGGATGTCGAGTTGGGACAGCTGGTCCTCGGTGCGACGGATGGCGGCAAGCGCCTTGTCCCCGCCCTTGCCGGCGATCAGCGCCGCGAGGATCTCGCCGACGACGAAGGCCGGCGCCATGGCGTGGAAGAAGGATGGGCTTTCCGTCGACACCAGCACCGACAGCCCGGCCAGGCCGACGAGCGGCGACACGGCACTGTCGGTCAGCGCGATCACCGGCACGCCGCCTGCCGCGGCGCGGCGGGCAAGATCGACGGTAAGCCTGGTGTAAGGAGCCACGCTGACCACGAACAGGATGTCTTGCGAGGTCGCGAGGCGAATGGCGTCGGTGCCGGTTCCCGACGCGCCGTCCAGCATCACCGCCTTCTCGCCGAGGAACGACATGACATAGCCGAAATGCGCGACGACCGGGTGGCTGGAGCGCAGCCCGAGGCAGAATATCCTGCGTGCGGCGTGCAGCTGCTCGGCCGCCGCGACAAGCGTATCGAGCCGCTCCGGCTCGCCCAGTTGGGCGATCTGCTCGGACAGGGACCGCACCATCTCGCCAGCCAGCGCGCGGTCACCCACCTCGCTTTGCCGCGCGAGCTGCGCGCCGGCCTTGCCGGCAAAGCCGAGCTCGCCCTGCCGCATGGCATTGGCGTAAAGCGAGCGCAGCGGCTCGTAGCCATCGAAGCCCAGCCGCTTGGCCAGGCGCACCATCGTCCAGGGCTGCAAGCCGGCGCGGCGCGCCTGCTCGCGCATCGACAGCAGCGCGACGTCCTCGGGATTGTCGAGAAGATAGCGAGCGGCGTCCTGAAGCTGCGAAGGCAAGCTGTCGAAGACTTCGACGATGGCATCTGTGAGCGGCGCACGGATCATGCCGCAACCATAGACGCGAATGCGTGATCATGCAATATATGTTGCATGTATCTTCTTCTTGCAACAAATGGAGCAATCGATGCCGGACCAAAATCGCGTTGCGATAGCCGTGGCGCCAAACGGCGGCCGGCGCACGAAAGCCGATCATCCAGCCTTGCCGATCACCCCGGATGAGTTGGCGCTGGTGGCCGCCGCCTCGCTCGATGCCGGCGCCACCATGATCCATGTCCATGTCCGCGACCGCGACGGACGCCACCTGCTCGACGCGGAGGCCTACCGGGCGGCGACCGCGGCGATCAGGGCGAGTGTCGGCGAGCGGCTCGTTCTCCAGATCACCAGTGAGGCGCTCGGCATCTACCGGCCCGAAGAGCAGATGCGGGTGGTGGTGGAAGCGCGCCCCGAAACGGCTTCGCTGGCCTTGCGCGAGCTCGTGCCGGACCCAACGCATGAAGCGGGTTTCGCCGCTTTCCTCGAAAAGCTGCGAGTGGAGAGAGTCACACCGCAGATCATCCTCTACACGCCTGAGGAAGCGACCTATCTCGCGGCGCTCAAGCAGCGCGGCGCGATCCCCTTCGACAACCTGCCGGTGCTTTACGTGCTCGGCCGTTACACGGTCGGGCAGAAATCCTCCCCCGCCGACCTGTTGCCGTTCCTGGCACCCGGCAGCCCGGCCTTTGGCCATTGGATGACTTGCGCCTTCGGCGGCCAGGAAACAGCCTGCGTGACAGCAGCCGCCTTGCTCGGCGGACATGCGCGCGTCGGCTTCGAAAACAATCTCTTCCTGCCCGACGGAACCCTGGCTTCCGGAAACGAGGACCTGGTCGCGGCCACCAAACGCGCAGCCGAAGCCTGCGGGTTGGCTGTCGCGGATGCGGACGCCTTGCGCGACCAATGGAGCATCTGACTTCCCCCGGAAAGGACCTCGCCACAGGCGGGGTCAGATGCGACTGCGATGCGCAAATTTATAGTGCATTTTTCTTTATAATGCATATTCCATTTGCACGACAAAGGCAGCGGTGCTACGCTTCGCGGGCAATTCCAACAAAAAGGGGAACCCGAAAATGAATTTCGCACTCGCAAACCTCACTGCCGCCGCTGCCGTCGCGGCAACGCTCGCCTTCGGTCAGCCGGCCTTCGCCGACGACCTGATCGTGGCGACCGACACCGCCTTCGTTCCGTTCGAATTCAAGGAAGGCGACAAATATGTCGGCTTCGACATCGACCTGTGGGCCGCGATCGCCAAGGACATCGGCGTGACCTACACGCTGCAGCCGATGGACTTCAACGGCATCATCCCGGCGCTGCAGACCAAGCAGGTCGACGTCGGCCTGGCCGGCATCACCATCAAGGACGAGCGCAAGAAGGTCATCGACTTCTCCGACGGCTATTACGACAGCGGCTTCCTCTTGATGGTGCC
>JBFLWR010000423.1:0-8605 GCA_040755925.1 Pseudomonadota bacterium | reverse complement strand
TTCGGGTTTGCGATCTCCTGCTCGATTTCGTTGACCGTCACCGAACGGACAAAGTTGATGTCCTCGTAGTGGCCGCGTAGCACATCGGCATCGATGCGGCCGTGGTTTACCGTTCCACCGCCTGCCTTCCATGCTGCTTCCCAGATCATTGCCAGGCTGCGGACACCAAGCGCCATGACCTGCCCCGTCTGCTCGGACAACGCCGCCCATAGCGCCTTGGTATGCGGCGGCGATCCGGGCGCGAAGCTTTTCTCATAGACGTCGATGATTTGCCGAGGCGGCAGGATCGCCGCCACGTCGCGCATCACTTGCAGCGTCGCGACGGCGGCCGAGCGGCCATCCTCTACGAGCTTCATGCCGTGATCCTGTCCGAGGTTCTTGCGTATCTCGTCGAAAAGCAGCCCGCGGCTCGCCGCCATGTTGATCATCTGCGTCTCGTAGACCGAATGGACACCCTCGCCACGAAAAGCCGGGAGCTTGTTCCCCTGCTTGTCTTTCCGGCTGCTGTCGCGCGGAATGTCGGGCTGCTCTGTCTCGATGCCATCGCTCATTGTCGAGCCGTGCAGAGGTTGCGAACTGTCGCCTGTGTAGTGCGCGAGAATGCCGGCCGCCGCTATGAACCGACCGGGGTCGGTCGCGGCGTAGTCCTTCAATCGCTCGAAAAACTGCCACACGCGAAATGGCAGAATGCCCCGGTGCAAGACGTCCACCTTATCAGGAAATGTATCGAAATATGCGTTCCAGTTTGCAGCGGTGATCAGTTCTGGCCTGGCAATGCATGCTTCAGGCAAAGTGGGGAATCCACCGAACGGCATATCGGCGTCGCAATGGTGGTTCGGATGCTCGGGACCAGTCGACCTGACGCCAGCCGACTTCGTGTCTCGGCCGCCCCGCACGCCAATGTCTTCGCCCTTGCGGTTGAGATGCGGCGAGGGAAACTGTTTCCAGACAATGTCCGGCACGTCGGCAAGAGCAACGAAACCCGAGGCTATCAGATCCTTGTTTTTCGGCTCCTTGGTAAGGTCGTCGAGCGGCAGGCTGATAAGATCGGCATTCGCCTGCAGGAACGACTTGAGCGTCGGATCACGCACCTGGTCGATCGCAAGCGTGCCGATCGAGTAATGCCCCACTGCCCCCCACGTCCCCGATACGCCGTCGTCGCCCGTCACCACGAGTTCGACATCGAGCAGCTTGCAGATGTTGCTGAGACTGGTCGCCACCGAAAAGACCGAACGCTCCCGGCTCTCGGCGAATTCCTGCGCTCCCCATTCGACGGCGAGCGGGCGCAGGTCGCGCTGCCGAAGTGGCCGCGTGTCTTCCTTGCCGTCGGGGCCAGGGGCCTGCAGATGCCACAGCGCGCCTGAATCGCCATGCCGGGCGCCTTGTTCGCCATCAGTGGGCGAGATCAGGAAATCCGAAACATAGTCGAAGCCGCCTACCGAGCGATAGCGGTAGAACATGGCCTTGATCCTGCCATGCAGCAACCCCGACGCCCCGCCCACCGCCACGACCGGCTGGTCGATCAATTTGCGTAACGAAAGGTTCTGTTCGTAGACATCGAAGAGCGGTTTAATGGGTGGCAGACCATAGACGTTCGGTGTCCAGTCTCCAGCGTCATCTACCCGCACCAAGCCGACATCAAGGCCCAGCCATGTCTGGCGCATCTGAAAGGCGGGGTAGACCTCGGAGAAGAGCCGTCGCGTGATCTGCTTGGGGCTGCTCACGCCAATACGGGCAAGGCCGCCGCGCAGCCGCGCCGCCACTTCCGTCCCGGGCTCGCCGCAGGCATGCCGCGCGGTCAGCGCATAGGTCACATGCCCGTCCGACATAAGGCATCCGATGGTGGCTATGTGCTCCTGTTTCTGGACCGTGACATGCAAAGGCAGGCCGCCCCCAAACGTCGACTGCGGCCAAGGCGTGGGGCTTACGGGGCCAGCCTCCTGTGGCGCCGGAGGCGCCAATACTGTGCAAACCGGGACGATGCGCCCATCCGGCAGATAAAGGCGCTTGGGTACGATCTCCCATGGCGCGGGCATGTTCTTGCGACCGAACTGCTCCTCCGGGAGCCATTTGCGGACCAGCACGATGATGCAGGGCCACGAATAGTCGCGCGCTTGCGAGTTCGAGAATGTGCGCGGGTATGTCAGCTTGCGAGGCGGCTTTACGCCCTCGCCGCGCGCTTTCGGCCATTCCTCCTTGTCACGGATAAGATAGAGACCGATCGCCGTGCCAACCACATTTACTTTGCTCATCAAATGGAAGTGGTAAAGGTCCCTTGCCTCAATCAGGTCCTTCATCGAAAGGCTGGAAAAATCGAATTCATCTTGGCCGTTGACTGACATCGCCATCTCCTCGGTTCCCGAAATCGAAATTTTTCGCCGGCAAATTACATCCATCACGAACTGCTATCCGCATTTACTATCCCGGCGACAATTTACTATGATCACAGACTCATACAACTTCAACATGTGAATTACCTCACAGTTCTTTCACAAAAAACCGTAACCTCTCTACTTCACAAGGTGACGCGAGCCCGGCAGAAGGGTATTGTCGGCGAAAGTGCGGGAGGGGACTGGAATGGAGCCTATTCCGGCCGATGCGGCTTCACCGGACGCCGCGGCCGGCGCGGTCGAGCGCTACGATCTTGGCCTCTGCCTGTCGGGCGGCGGCTACCGCGCCATGCTGTTCCACGCCGGCGCGCTCTGCAGGCTCAACGAGGCGGGCCTCCTGGAAAAGCTCGACATGGTGAGCTCGGTTTCCGGCGGCTCGATCGCGGCCGGCCTGCTGGCTTCGCTCTGGCCGCGCCTGACCTTCGCCAACGGCTTCGCCACCAATTTCGAGGCGCTGTATCTCGAGCGTATCCTCGCTTTCTCGCAGGTGTTCCTCGACGCGCCGGCAATCGTCAAGGGATTGCTCAATCCGTTTTCGAGCGCGCCGGCGGAGGTCGCCGCCTGCTATGAGCGCCACCTGTTCGATGGCCGGCAGCCGATGCTCAAGGGCCTCGTCGAGCGTCCCTGGTTCGTGTTCTGCTCCAGCAATCTTTCGACCGGCTCGCTGTTTCGGCTGTCGCGGCGCTACATAGGCGACTACCGTATCGGCGTCGCCTATCATGCCGACCTGCCGGTGGCGACGGCGGTGGCCGCCTCTTCCGCCTTTCCGCCGTTCCTGTCGCCGCTCAGGCTCGACCTCGAGCGGTTCGACTGGACGAACGACAAGCAGGACGCGAGCGTCGGCCCGCCGGTCGCGGCCGGACGCGCCGTGCTCACCGATGGCGGCGTCTATGACAATCTCGGCGTCGAGCCGGCGCTGAAGCGCTGCCGCTGGCTGCTGGTCAGCGACGCCAGCGCGCCCTGGGAGGCCTCGCGGTCCGGCTACTGGAACTGGTTCTCGCAGCTGAAGCGGGTGCTCGACACGGCCGACAACCAGGTTGCCTCGCTGCGCCGGCGCGATCTCTTCGCCCGCTTCGCCGCGGCCAAGGACGCCGACGACAAGGGCCTGCCCAACGACAAGACCCGGCCCAGCTATGCCGCCACGCGCGGCGTCTACTGGTCGATCGCCAGCAAACCCGGCGCGGCCGAGCCGAAGTTCCGGCAGACCGCGCGCACCGCGCCGGCCAAGATCGGCACCTCGTTGCATTTCCTGGGCGCCGAGGAGACGATCGACCTCGTCAACTGGGGCTATTGCGCCAGCGACCAGACGCTGGGCGCCTGGTACACGCCCGCCCCGCCGCCGGCCGGCAAAGGCGCGCCGCTGAAGCCGGGCGACGTCAAGCCAAGCTTCATCGCGCGATTGTCGAAGACGCTGATGAGCGCGTTCAAGGTGTGAGCGGCTTTTCCTCTCCGCCGCCTCCAGCGGGGGCGAGGAACCCAAGCTTCGCAACGTTGGCGGGACAGCACCCCCCTCTGTCCTGCCGGACATCTCCCCCTCAAGGGGGGAGATCAGCAGCCCCGCCGCTTTCACCCACCCCTCCTTGGCGCAATCCAATCCGGTTCATGCGCTGCCCTGTCCATGCTAACAGAGGCGCTTTCAACAATTCCAACGAATGGGATCGGGACATGACGGACAAGGTGGCTCTGGTGACGGCGGGCGGCAGCGGCATGGGGGCGGCGGCGGCGAAGCGGCTGGCGGCGGACGGCTTCAAGGTCGGCGTGCTCTCCTCCTCCGGGAAGGGCGAGGCGCTGGGCCAGGAACTCGGCGGCTTCGGCGTCACCGGCTCCAACCAGTCGAATGACGATCTGAAGCGCCTGACCGACGGCGCGCTGGAGCGCTGGGGCCGCATCGACGTGCTGGTCAACAGCGCCGGCCACGGGCCGCGCGCGCAGATCATCGAGATCAGCGACGAGGACTGGCACAAGGGCATCGACACCTATTTCCTCAACGTGGTGCGCCCGACCCGCCTGGTGACGCCGGTGATGCAGAAGCAGAAGTCGGGCGCGATCATCAACATCTCGACCGCCTGGGTGTCGGAGCCGAGCGCGATGTTCCCGACCTCGGCCGTGGCGCGCGCCGGGCTCGCCGCCTTCACCAAGATCTTCGCCGACACCTACGCGGCCGACAACATCCGCATCAACAACGTGCTGCCAGGCTGGATCGACAGCCTGCCCAAGACCGATGAACGCCGCGACAGCGTGCCGATGAAGCGCTACGGCACTTCGGAGGAAGTCGCCGCGACCATCTCCTTCCTCGCTTCGGAGGGCGCGGCCTACATCACCGGGCAGAGCCTGCGAGTCGACGGCGGACTGATACGCTCCGTGTGAGGCGAAGCGACACCGCGCCCCGCGAAGGCTGGAGCGGTTCATCGTTTCAGCGGAACGACAGACCGCTCTTTCCGGCGCCGGGCGGAAAACCGTCCCGCAATTGCCTAGGATTGCGGACAGCCGCAGACCTCGCGGTTGTAGCCCTGCACGCAGTGGTATGAGCCGCCATGCGGGCAGCCGAACAGCAGTGAGTAGACGGCGGACGCCACGGCCGCCAGGAACAGCAGCGCCGCCACCCCGAGAATGATCTTCTTCACGGCCGCCTCCGACCCGCGAGCGGGCCGGATGATATCACGTTGCGGCGGGCTCGCGCCTGCCCCCATTATCGTCCGTCTCCGTCGTCGTGGTGGAAGGCGGGCCGTCGCCGGCGAGCCGCATCGCCTTTGTTTGCGGCCGAAAGACAAAGTGATCCCGGCCCGCCTTCAAATCGCTGGGAGCATCGGGTTTGTTCCGCCGCGAACGAGATGATGGAGAACTCGATGAAACCGTTCGTCCTTGGCCTTGCCGGCGCCATGCTATTGCCCTTGTCCGCCGTGCAAGCCGCGCCGATGCTTGCCGCGCCGGCCAGAGACAACCTAGTGCAACGGGCCGACGTGCGATGCGCGTATCTCACCGAGGACGGCTACTGCGTGCGGCCGCGCAAGGCGCATAAATACTGGAAGCACCGGCATCATTACCGGCCTGTCTACCGCACCTACGAGCCGCAACCGTCGCCGGACGAGTATGACTGGCGCTACGAACGTCAGCGGCCGGTCATCCGGGTCATCCCCCGCTATCCGCAGGACGACGATAACTGGAACGACGACTGGAACAACTGAGCGTGCATTGGGGGGCCGGAGCATGGCGCCCCTGCGCGTGTGCGAAAAAGGCCCGCCGGCATGACCGGCGGGCGACAGGGTCTGTAAACCAGGAGCCACCCTGGCACAGGGATAACCGCGCCGCGGCGCGAGGGTTCCCGACCGTAAGGCAGGGCAAGAAAGCCTCGCAACGATCGCGCGGAACCACAGCGGCGTGACGCCGTTGTTTGTTCACGATTTTCTTAAGTAAGCCGATCGCAGCCAAGCCGGGCGAACGATGCCGTTTGTTCGCCGTGGAGGGAAAAGCCTTGACCGATGTGAGCTCGGAAGTTTCGCGGGAACAAAGCAACATCGTCGCGAAAGGACCGTTCCAGCGGTTCCTGCGGACCATCGGACCGGGCTTCATCACCGGCGCGTCCGACGACGATCCGTCGGGCATCGGCACCTACAGCCAGGCCGGGGCGCAGCTCGGCTTCAACATCGGCTGGAGCATGGTGCTGGCCTTCCCGCTGATGGCGGCGATCCAGGAGATTTCGGCCCGGATCGGCCGCACCACGGGAAAAGGGATCTCGGGCAATCTGTCCCGCCATTACCCGGCCTCGCTGCTCTACTTCATCGTCCTCCTGCTCTTCGTCGCCAACGTCATCAATATCGGCGCCGACCTCAGCGCCATGGCCGACGCGCTGCAGCTGCTGGTGGGCGGGCCAAGCTCGCTTTATGTCGTGGCGTTCGCGCTGGTCTGCGTGGTGGCGATCGTGTTCCTGCACTACAGCCGCTACGTCACGGTCCTCAAATGGACGACGCTCAGCCTGTTCGCCTATGTGGCGGCGATGTTCGCGGTGAAGATGCCTTGGGGCGAAGCGGCCAGGGGCCTTCTGATCCCGCATGTCGAATGGAGCGGCGCGTTCTTCACCACGCTGCTCGCCATCCTCGGCACGACGATCTCGCCTTACCTGTTCTTCTGGCAGGCCTCGCAGGAAGTGGAGGAGGAAAAGCTCGACCCCGCTGCCAAGCCACTGAGATGGGCGCCCTGGCAGGCTGCCGAGGCGTTCCGGCGTATCCGCGCCGACACGCTGATCGGCATGGCTCTATCCAACCTCATCGCCATCGCCATCATCTTCACCACGGCCGCGACCCTGCACAAGGCGGGCGTGACCGACATCGCGTCCTCCACCGACGCGGCGAAAGCGCTGGAGCCGGTGGCCGGCAAGTTCGCCTTCATCGTCTTTGCCGCCGGCATCGTCGGCACCGGCCTGCTCGCCGTGCCGGTGCTAGCCGGCTCCGCCGCCTTCGCAGTCGGCGAGGCGATGCACTGGAAGGTCGGCCTGGCGCGCAAGCCCAAGGAGGCGGTGGCGTTCTACGGCACGCTTGCCGCCGCCACGGCGCTCGGCACCGGCATCATGTTCACGCCCATCGACCCAATCCAGGCGCTCTACTGGAGCGCCGTGATCAACGGTGTCTGCGCGGTGCCGGTGATGGTGGTGATGATGCTGATGGCCGGCCGCGGCGACATCATGGGCGAGTTCCCGGTGCAAGGCTGGCTCCGGCTGCTCGGCTGGCTGTCGACCATCGCGATGGCGCTGGCCGCGCTCGGCCTCGCGGCGCAATGGTTCTTGTAGGCAAGCGGCAGCTTCTGACACCCGTGTACACTATGTCGGTATCGCTGACCGAGCGCTTCGGCGTTCGTTCACGCAAACAATCAGCACCTCTTTGCCATCGTGATTCCCTCGCCAAAGGTAGGGGGAGCCGAGTTGGCGCTGCTTCCGCAGGTCCAGGTCCATTGCGACGGCTGGGCCCGGGCATCACCATCATCAAATATCGTGGAGCGGACGATATCGAGAATTGTGAAAGCCGTTGGAACCTCTTGCCGCACCCGATGTTAAACCAGGTTAAGGGGTTTTCAAAATTTCATGGAACAACGAACTTTGTCCTCCAGCATTTCTGGCGCGCGATCCTTCGGAGCTAAAGGGGATGGTGCGGTGTTGCGCCCCGGCAGCGAGCTGGAGGATTTCTTTCAAAATGCACCCGTTGCACTGCACATCCTCACGGATGACGGTACCATACTGCGTGCGAATCGAACCGAACTAGACCTGCTCGGCTATCCTCCGGAAGAATATATCGGCCGCAATATCCGGGAATTTCATGCCGATCCCGCAGCGATCGACGACATTCTGAACCGACTTTCCCGACATGAGAAACTGCAGCAGTATCACGCCAGGTTACGTGCAAAGGACGGCTCGACGCGCTGGGTCGAGATAACATCCAATACGCGCTCCGCTGGCGAACTGGTCCTCAACATACGCTCCATCACCATCGACGTCACCGACAAGATCCCAGCGGAAGAGCTGTTGCGCGAGCACGAGCAGAGGCTCGCCCTCACATATGAAAGCGCCGGCGTGGGTATCGTGGAAGCTGACGCCGAAGGCCGGCTGCTGAGGGTGAACGGGCATTTGTGCCGCCTCTTGGGCTATACGCAGGAGGAATTGCTCGGTCGACCGGTTTTCGACTGGACCTATCCTGCCGACGTCGAGGCAGATCGCGCAAAATATCGCCAACAGGTCGCCGGCCAGATCAAAAGCTATATGATCGAGAAGCGGTTCGTGCGTAAGGACGGATCGCTTTTCTGGGCGGTCGTAACGTCTTCCAGTGTTCTCGACTGCAGCGGGCAGTTCCGCTACGCGGTCCGGGTGCAGCACGATGTTTCCGAACGAAAAGAGATCGAGGCGGCGCTCGCCCGAAGGGCCGAGGAGCAAGCTGCACTGCATCAACTGACGGAAAGGCTCCAGCACGCCCTGACCCGCGAAGACGTCTGTGAGGCTGCCCTCGACGCAATTCAGCGCGGACTGAGATGTCAGCGTGCTTCTATTCTGCTGTTGGAAGGCGGCATCATGAAGTTTGTCGCCTGGCGCGGCCTGTCGGACCCATACCGAGCCGCCGTGGAAGGCCATTCGCCCTGGTCCTCGGCAGACCGCGATCCGCAGCCTATTTCCATGAGCGATGTGGAAGAGGCCGAGCTCCCAAACAGCTTGAGACAGGCAATCCGGACAGAAC
>JBFLWR010000422.1:0-4124 GCA_040755925.1 Pseudomonadota bacterium | reverse complement strand
TTCGCTCGGCCTTGCCCCGATCATTGTGGCGGAGGTGTTCGATTTGATTGGCCGCCTGGCCGCGACGAACATCTCGATCCTGATCGTCGAGCAGAACGTCCAGAAAGCGTTGGCGCTGGCCAGCCGTGGCTACGTGCTCGCCAATGGGCGCCTCATCCTCGAAGGCGACGCCGCCTCGCTTGCCGGCGGCGATATCGAGGCGGCCTATCTTGGCATAAGCAGACCGAGGGCTGAGACATGACCGAGTTGATCCAGCATCTGGCCGATGTCATCGCGCTTGGCAGCATCTACGCCCTTGTCGCGCTCGGACTGGCGATCGTCTTCAGCGTCCTGCGGCTGATCAATTTCGCGCATGGCGAGCTCCTGACGCTGGCGGCCTATGGCATGGTCTGGACGACCGGAGCCGATTGGCCCTGGTGGCTCGCGATCGCCGCCTCGGTCGGACTTGCCCTGGCCGGCGCGCTTGTCCTGGAACGCGTGTCGTTCAGACCGGTGCGCAACGCCGAGCCGACGACCCTTCTGCTGACGTCGTTCGCCGTCAGCCTCATCTTGCAGAACCTTTTCCTGATGATTGCGGGTCCGCGTCCGCTCGCGATCCTCTATGCCCCATGGGCGATGAACAGTTTCGATATCTCCGGCCTGCATCTTCAATGGATCCAGATCGTCACCACCACTGTCACCGTCCTGTGCCTGGCGGCTCTTCACCTGACGCTCAATCGCACCTTGCTCGGCATAGGCCTGCGGGCCGCCGCTGAAGACTTCCGCACCACGCAGTTGATGGGCGTGCGGGCCAACTGGCTTACGGCCGGCGCCTTCGCGATTTCCGGCGCCCTTGCCGGCATTGCGGCCGTCTTCTGGTTCGCCTCCTCGGGCATGGTGCTGCCGGCGTCGGGCTTTACCCCGGTGCTGAAGGGTTTCATTTGCGCCGTGATCGGCGGCCTCGGGAGCCTGAGCGGGGCGGTCGCGGCCGCCTATCTTCTGGCGCTCATCGAGATCGGTTTCGGCTTTGCGCTGCCCAGTGACTATCAGCCTTATGGCGAGGCGTTTGTGTTCGCCGTCGTCATTCTGTTTTTGACCTTCAGACCGCAAGGCATCTTCGGTCAGCCGGAGCGCGGCATATGAGTGGGCGGGCCTCTCCTGTGGCACATTGGCTGCGCGGTCCGGTCACCGGAACGTTGATCCTGGCCATCCCGTTGATGGTCGTGGCGTTGCTGGCGCTTGACGCCGGCTCGCTGACCACCACCCGCGTCGTCACAATCTTCTTCATCAACATCGTGCTAGCGGTCGGCCTGCAAAGCTTCATCGGCCTTTCGGGGCTGGTTTCCCTCGGGCACGTCGCGTTCATGGCGATCGGCGCTTACGCCGCCGGCATCCTGGTCACGCCGATGGCGGTCAAAGCGACCTCCATCCCCGACGCGCCGGCCTTCCTCGTCGAGACGGTCATCGGCTTCGCGCCTTCGTTGCTCGTGGCGGCGATCGTGGCGATGGTGATAGCTGTGATCGTCGGGCCGATCATGGTTCGTTTGTCGGTGGCCGCCGCGCCGATCGCCACATTGTCGATGATGATCGTGGTGTCGGTGCTGCTTTCCAACTCCACGGCAATCACGCGCGGCGACCAGACCTTCTATGGCATCCCACGCAACACCGGCATCCTCACCGCCGCGACGGTAAGCATCCTCGTCATCTTCATCGCCCGATGCCTGCGCGATTCGGGCATCGGCCTGTCGCTGCGATCAAGCCGCAAGGACGAACTCTCCGCCAGGGCAAACGGCGTCAACGTATTTTGGGTTCGCCTGGTCGCTTGGGTGCTCAGCGCCGGCATCATGGCCATCGGCGGAGCGCTCTACGCCCAACAGCTCGGCGCCATCAGCCCGAAGCTTTTCTTGTACGATATCACGTTCCTGGTCCTCTCGATGGTCGTGCTTGGCGGACGCAGCATCGCCGGCGCGGTCGTGGGAGTCGCTCTCGTATCGATCGTCGTCGAGATCCTGCGCCGCGTCGAGACGGGCATCAGCATCGCCGGCCACGATCTCAACGGCCTCGCCAATGTCGGGCTAGGCGTCATCATCATCGCGACCATGCTGCTGCGCAGTGACGGCATCATGGGAAGCCGCGAATTCGATGAGATGCTCGGCCGACGCAAGCCTCGGGAATGAACAAACCGAGTGATGTTTCACAAGGGTAGAAGAAAGGATAACGAGCATGGCAAGGGGAACTTTCCGCAATCTGATGCTTTTCGGGGCATCGCTTCTCTACTGTGGCGTCGCGCAACCGGCGTTGGCTGACGGAACCTACAAGATCGGCTTTGCCGGAAGCATCTCGGGATTTCTCGCCACCTGCGATGATCCGGTGCTCAAGGGAATGCAACTTGCCGCCGACGAGTTGAACAAGAAGGGCGGCATCGCGGGCAAGTACAAGGTCGAGATCTCGGTCGTCGATTCCAAAAGCGACCCCGCCCAGGCGCAGGTCGCCGGAAGTCAACTCATCGACGGCGGCGCGCAGTTCATGATCGGACCATGCGCTGGCGACATCGCGCTGGCGACGGCGCAACTTGCTCATGACGCCGGCATTCCTTTGATCTCGTCGGTCAACGCCGACTCCTTCTTCGTCAACAAGGTCGGCGACGGCGCTTTCCTGATCCACCCCGGCGCGGTTGCGGAAGGCAAGGCGCTGGCTGACTACGCCGTCAAGGCGCGCAATCTCAAAACAGCCTATGTCGTGACGTCGAAGGATTTGGTCTTCACCCAGCAAACCTCAGACGGCTTCGCAAAGGAATTCGAAGGCGCCGGCGGCAAGGTGCTTCAGACCGATTACATCAAGCTGTGGCAACCTTCGCAGGCTGCGATCGTCAGCAAGATCAAGGCGTTCAGCCCGCGGCCGGACGTGATCATGTCCTCCCAGATGATTCCGGACATGCCGGGCTTCATCCGCGAGTTGCGCGCCGCCGGTCTTGACACCCCGGTCTTGCTCAACGATGGCAACGACAGCAACCTTTTGTTCTCATCCGGGGCAGATCTCGGCGACGTGACGGTCGCTTCCGTGGCGCTCGCCACGCCGGGGTCCTCGTTCGCCGCGTTCAATCAATTGTACAAGGACAAGAACGGCAAGGCGCCGGAAAGCAGCTTTGTCGGCGCCGGCGGCGACATCCTCGCGCTGATCAACAGGGCCGTTGAAACCGCCGGTTCGACCGATCCCAAGGCGGTGGCATCGGCCCTTGCCGGCATCGAGGATTTTCAGGCCGTGACCGGCAAATACACCTACAAGGACAAGAGCGGCGTGCCGACCCGCGATTTCCTCATGATCGTTCCGGCCAAGGACAACAAGAGCTTCGCGATCCGAAATACCGTCAAGCCGGACGGCTCGGTCAACTGACAGCAATCTGGTCCGGCGGGCGCCCACCTGCCGGACCCTCTCGTTGGCTCCCGCCTTCATGAAACTCATTGCCAGAAACCTCGGAAAAAACTTCGGCGGCCTGACAGCGCTGCGCGACGTCAGCTTTGAACTGACCAAGGGCCGTATTCTGGGGGTCATCGGCCCTAACGGCGCCGGGAAGTCCACGTTGACCAACTTGCTCTCCGGCGTGCTGCCGGCCTCGCGCGGCTCAGTGTGGATGGACGAACGCGAAATCACCCGATTGTCGGCCTTCAGAATCTTTCGCCTCGGCGTCGCGCGCACTTTCCAGAACATGCGCCTGTTCGCCGATTTGACGGTGTTCGAGAACATCGAGGTCGCGGCTGTTGCCGTCAAGCCGCGCGCCGCGGCGCGCGCGGCCGCGGCGAAGATCCTCGCAGACCTGGGACTTGACCTCTACGCCGGCCGCATCGCGGCCACCCTGCCCTATGGCATTCAAAAGCTCACAGCCCTCGGCCGCGCGCTTGCCGGGGAGCCGCATTTCCTGCTCCTTGACGAACCGGCCGCAGGTCTCAACGAAGCCGAATCCGCCGATCTGATGCGGCTGTTGCGCAAAATCCGCGAGCGTCAAGGCGTCGGCATCCTGTTGATCGATCACGATCTGCCTCTGATCATGGGCGCGTGCGACAGGATCGTCGTTCTGGCCAATGGCGAAAAGATCGCGGAGGGGGCGCCTCAAGCCGTGCGCGCCGACCCGGCCGTCATCAAAGCCT
>JBFLWR010000421.1:0-25387 GCA_040755925.1 Pseudomonadota bacterium | reverse complement strand
CGCGGTCGACGACGTCGGCCGGATGCAGCCGGGCCTGCAGCACCTGTCCCTCGGTCATGAAGCCGGCGTCGACGAGGTTGGACAGCACCACATTGGCGCGGGCGCGGGCAGCGGGCAAATTGATATGTGGGGCGTATTTGGTCGGCGCCTTGAACAGGCCGGCAAGCATCGCCGCCTCGGCGAGGTTCAGGTCCTTGACGCTCTTGCCGAAATAGAAATCCGCCGCCGCCTCGATGCCGAACGTGCCGCCGCCCATATAGGCGCGGTCGAGATAGAGCTGCAGGATCTCCTTCTTGGAGAGGTTGGCTTCCAGCCACAGCGACAGGAACGCCTCCTTGATCTTGCGTTCGAAGGTGCGCTCATTCGACAGGAACAGGTTCTTGGCGAGCTGCTGGGTGATGCTGGAGCCGCCCTGGACCACCGAATTGGCGCGCACATTCTCGAAGATCGCGCGCGACAGGCCCAGAATGTCGATGCCGTAATGGTCGAAGAAGCGCCGGTCCTCGGTGGCCAGAACCGCCTTGATGACATGGTCGGGCATCTCGTCGACTGGCACGGAATCGCGCTGGATGATGCCGCGCTGGCCGATTTCGTTGCCGTAGCGGTCGAGGAAGGTGACGGCGAAGTCGCCCTGGTTGCGCCAGTCGCCCGCCGTGATCTGGAACGCCGGCATGGCGAGCGCGAGCAGCACGACGAAGCCGCCGGCGCCCATGGTGAAGCCTTCGCTCAGCACTTCGATGATGCTGCGCCGCCAGCCATGCAGCCGGAAACGGCGTGAAAAGATGGTGGCCGCTTCCCAGAATTCGCGGGCCTTGAAGCCGATCTCGTAGAGCGAGGAGTCGAGCCACGCATCGACCGCAAGAGCCGCCGAGGCGATCCGGCCTCTTCTCTTGCGTGGTTTCGATGGACTTGTCATTTACAGACTTCCGCCCCAATGCACTTTCGACCGAAAACTGCATGGACAGTTTCGCGTGCCACCCCTGCACGACTAATCGACCATTTTAGCACCGCTCACAAGGGCAGCGAAGCCACACACAAGCTTTGTTGAACGCTAAGGTTGATCGTGCTTACGAAGCGATATCACCTCGCCGCGATGAAGCGCATGAAATGCGCCACATCCGCCTCGCTTGGCTCCAGGCCGGTGAAGGAGCGCAGATAGGCGGCGAGGTGGCTGACCCGCGCCTCGACCGGCTCCTTCAGGTCGAGCACGTAGTAGCCGATCTGCATGTAGTAGAGCACGCGCGCCCGGATGAAGGCGTCCTCGTCGTCATAGCCGTGCCGGCGGTACATGTCCCGGATCGCGGTCAGCCGATCGTCGTCGGCTTTGTCGATCATGCGCCGCACGTCGTCGGAGCGCCTGGCCCATTCGCGGATGGCGAAATCGAGCCTCGGATCGAACAGCCGCTCGTCGGCCCAGCATTCGAACACGTTCATCACGCCCATGATGATGGTCTCGGACGGGCGCCGGGCACGCTCGATGATCGCCGTGGTGTTGGTGTCGTGCCAATGCGCGAGCAGGTTGTCGAGCAGATCCTGCCGGCTGTTGAAATACCAGTAGAAGCTCGAACGCGAGACGCCGAGCTTCTGGCCGAGCGTAAGCACGCGCACGCTCCCGATGCCGTCCGAGATCAGCGTGCGCAGCGCGAGGTCGATCCAGTCCCGGCGCGTCACCTTGATGTTGCCGGCCGTCTGTTCATCCCGAGGGGAAGTCATCGTCATGGCCGCACAATAGCCAAGGTGCGAAGCGGTGCGCAAGCTGTAGACAGAAGTGTCTAGACACTAATGTCCAGACTGTGTATCGTGGCGTCGCCAACGAGAGGGAGAGACTCGTGAAGTCGCACTATCGCGCAGTCGTCATCGGAGGAGGCGTCGTCGGTGCCTCGGTGCTC
The DNA here is from genome assembly GCA_040755925.1 of Pseudomonadota bacterium. Taxonomy (GTDB): domain Bacteria; phylum Pseudomonadota; class Alphaproteobacteria; order Rhizobiales; family Rhizobiaceae; genus Mesorhizobium. Next base: position 23,498 of record JBFLWR010000421.1, on the reverse strand, counting down.
TATCACCTCACGCGCTTCGGCTGGAGCGATGTCGCGCTCATCGAGCGCGCCGAACTGACCGCCGGCTCTACCTGGCATGCGGCCGCTGGCTTTCACGCGCTCAACGCCGATCCCAATGTTGCGGCGCTGCAGGACTACACGATCAAGCTCTATCGCGAGATCGAGGCCGAGTCCGGACAGAATGCCGGCCTGCACATGACCGGCGGCGTCAACATGGCGAGCGACCCGCAGCGCTGGGAGTGGCTGAAATCGGCCTGGGCCGTGTTTCAGTCGGTCGGTATCGAAACAGCCCGGCTGGTGACGCCGGAAGAGATCAAGGAGATCTGCCCGATCGTCGATGTCAGCGACGTGCTTGGCGGCCTCTATGATTCCAACGAAGGCCATCTCGACCCTTACGGCACGACGCATGCCTATGCCGGCGCCGCGAAGAAACGCGGCGCTGATGTCATCCTGCGCAATCGCGTCGTCGAGTTGAAGCAGCGCGCCGACGGCGGCTGGGACGTGATCACCGAGAAAGGCACGATCGTTGCCGAGCATGTCGTCAATGCCGGTGGTCTCTGGGCCAAGCAGGTTGGCCTCATGGCCGGCGTCGACCTGCCGGTGACGCCGATGGAGCACCACTACTTTGTCACCGAGGACATTCCCGAGGTCGCCGCGCTCGACAAGGAACTCGGCCTTGCGGTCGATCTTGATGGCTTCTCCTATCTGCGGCAGGAGCGCAAAGGCGTGCTGCTCGGTGTCTATGAGCAGAACCCGAAGCACTGGAATATGGACGGGGCGCCTTGGGATTACGGCATCGAGCTGATTCCGGAGGACATCGACCGCATCAGCCCGGAACTCTCCAGGGCCTATCAGCGCTTCCCTTGCCTTGCCAACGCCGGCATCCGCAAATGGGTCAACGGCGCCTTCACCTTCACGCCGGACGGCAATCCGCTGGTCGGCCCCGTCAGGGGGCTGAAGAACTACTGGGTTGCCTGCGGCGTCATGGCCGGCTTCAGCCAGGGCGGCGGCGTCGGCAAGTCGCTCGCCGAATGGATGATCTACGGCGAGCCGCAGGCCGATATCTTCGGCATGGACATCGCCCGCTACGGCGCCTTTGCCGCCAACCGCGAATATCTGCGGCAGACGACGGGCCAGTTCTACGCCCGGCGCTTCGTCATGACCTTCCCCAACGAGCGCCTGCCTGCCGGCCGGCCGCTGAAGCGCCCCGGCGCCTATGACGGCATGACGGCCGCCGGCGCCGAATGGACAGCGTCGTGGGGGCTGGAAATCCCGGCCTATTTCGCGCCGATGGGCTTTCGCGAGGAGACGACGCTGAGGCGCTCCAACGCCTTCGACATCGTTGGCGACGAAGTCCTGCAGGTCCGCCGCGCCGCCGGCCTCGTCGATACCACCGCCTTTTCGCGCTACGCCGTATCCGGTCCGCAGGCCGGGCGCTGGCTCGACGGGCTGCTTGCCTGCAGGTTGCCCAAGCCCGGACGCGCGAAGCTCGCGCCGATGCTGGGGCCGGACGGCAGGCTGAAGGGTGATCTCACCGTGCTCAACTGGGGCGGTGGCGAATACTGGATCATGGGCTCCTATTACCTCAGGGAGTTCCACATGCGCTGGTTCGAGGCGCATATGATCGACGGTGTCTCCATCACCGACATTTCAGATTCCGTGTCGGGGTTCCTCGTCACCGGGCCGAATGCGAGGAAGATCGTCGAGCGCACAACGCATCAGGACGTTTCGGCGCAAGCCTTGCCTTTCATGGCCTGCGGCGAGTTCGACATCGGCATGGTGCGCGCCCGGGTGGCTCGCCTCTCCATCGCCGGCGAGCTGGGCTTCGAGATCAACTGCCCGGCGACGCTCCATTCGACCTTGCGCGAGACGTTGCTTGCCGCCGGCGAGGATCTCGGGCTTGCCGAAATCGGCTATTACGCGCTGGGGTCGCTGCGGCTGGAGAAGAGTTTTGGCATCTGGTCGCGCGAGTTCACGCAAGGCTACACGCCCGGCCAGACCGGGCTCGACCGCTTCATCGCCTTCGACAAGGGCGATTTCATCGGCCGCGAGGCCGCGTTGAAGGAGCGCGAGGCGGGCGTCTCGCGACGGATCGTGACGCTGGAGATCGATGCCGTCGACGCGGACGCCAGCGGTTTCGAGCCGGTCTGGCACAAGGGCCGGCGCGTCGGCTTCGTCACCTCCGGCGGCTACGGCTACACGATCGGCAAGAGCGTCGCCCTGGCGTTGTTGGATGGCGATTTCGCCGGGGAGGGGACGGAACTGTCGGTGCACATTGTCGGTGTCGAGCGGCCGGCGCGCGTCATCGCGGCCTCACCATACGACCCGGAAAGCAAGGCGATGCGGCAATAGGGAGGATCGGTCATGGTTGACAATGCTGCGCGGGACAGACGCGAACGCCGGCGTGGACGCACGGGCGAGGCTGGCACCGAGTCGAGCCGCCACACCGACTATCGTTCGCTGAAGAACCCTTTCCTGCCGCAACCGGTCTTCTCGGACGACCAGGTCGCCGCGATCCACGACACCGCGCTGCGCGTTTTGGAAGAGCTCGGCATCAAGGTGCTGCTGCCCGAAGCCCGCGCCATCTTTGCGAAGGCCGGCGCGCTGGTCGACGAGGACAGCCAGATGGTGCGCATCGGCCGCGACATCGTCACGGCAGCACTTGCCTCGGCGCCGCGCTCGATCCCGACTCGCGCCGGAGACCGCTCCCGCGATCTCGACATCGAGCTCGGCACCATGACCTTCCTCGCCGGTTGCGGCGCGCCCAACGTCACCGACCTCGAGCGCGGCCGGCGGCCCGGCACGCTCGGCGCCTTTGAGGATTTCATTCGCCTGGTTCAGCATTTCGACGTGCTGCACATGCTCGGTCCTTGCATCGAGCCGCAGGACGTCGACAACCGCTTCCGCCACTATGCCGTCAACCGCGCGCAACTGACGCTGTCCGACAAGCTGCCCTTTGTCTTCGCGCGCGGCACGCCGCAGGTCGAGGACGGTTTTGAGATGATCAGGCTGGCGCGCGGCCTCTCGGAAGATGAATTCCAGGCTGCGGCGCATTGCTACACCGTCATCAACACAAACTCGCCGCGCCAGCTCGACATCCCGATGGCGCAGGGCATCATCGATTTCGCGCGCGCCGGGCAGGTGTCGATCATCACGCCCTTCTGCCTGGCGGGCGCCATGGCGCCGATCACGGTCGCCGGCGCGCTGACGCTGCAGCATGCGGAGGCGCTGGCCGGCTTGACGCTTGCCCAGGCCGTGCGCTCCGGCGCGCCGGTGATCTACGGCTCCTTCTCCTCCAATGTCGACATGAAGTCCGGCGCTCCGGCCTTCGGCACGCCCGAGCATGTCAAGGCGACGCTGGGGGCCGGCCAGCTTGCGCGCTTCACCGGCTTGCCCTGGCGTTCGGGCGGCGGCAGCGCCGCCAACATTTCGGACGCTCAGGCGGCGCATGAGACGCAGTTCGCCCTGTGGGGCTCGGTGCTTGCCGGCGCCACCGTCTGCATCCATGCGGCCGGCTGGCTGGAAGGCGGCCTCAGCGTCTCCTTCGAGAAGCTGATCACCGATATCGAGGCGCTGCAGACCGTTGCCGAGCTCTGCGCGAGGACGCCCGGCGACGCCGACGCAATCGGCTTCGACGCCATCGCGGAAGTCCAGCCCGGCGGCCACTTCTTCTCAGCCGCCCACACCATGACGCGCTACCGCACCGCCTTCTACGAGCCGCTGGTCGCCGACTGGTCGAATTTCGGCAACTGGACGCAGGCCGGTTCCAAGACCGCCACCGAGCGCGCAACCGGCGTCTGGAAGCGGATTGTTTCCGATTTCCAGCCGCCGGCATCCGCTGCCGCCACTGCCGGCGTGCTCGACGAGTTCATCGCAAGGCGCACTGAGGAGGGCGGCGCGCTCCCGGTTTCGTAGTTCAGAAAACGTAATATTATCGAGACCTTCGCCGTTCACGCTACAGTCGCGGCGATTCGCGATCTGGCATAGGATCGCGGTCGTGGTTACGTTGCCAGCTCTTGTTGGTGACGATGCGAAGGACTTGTTGGCGATGGACGGGAAATGACGGCGCCTGGCGATCTCATGCAGGCCTTGTTCCTGAGGCTGAAGAGCGATGCGTCGCTGTCGGCGCTGCTGGGCGGCGCGGGTCTGCTCGAACGCGCCAGCGACAAGGCGGCTTTTCCGCACGTCACGTATGGCCGGACCAGCGCCTTCAATCTGGAAACAGGCGCCGATAACGACAATGACCAGCTCATCACGCTGCATATCTGGTCGAAGGCGCAGGGTGAGGCCGAGACGCGCCTGATCATGGGCAGCATCAGGGCGAGACTAGACGGCGCGGCGCTGTCCATCGGCCCACGCGGCCAGACCCGCCTCTCGCTGGAATTCACCGAGGCGCGTTACGACGAGGACCTCGCGGTCCATCACGGCTTGATGCGTTTTCGCGCGCTTACGCAGGATGCTGCCTGAAAGGTCGGCGATGGAGTCAGAGCTGCGCCTGGATCGCGGCCTTGTCGATGACCGACCAGACCTCGCATATCTTTCCGTCCTGGAACTCGTAAAAGACGTTCTCGGCAAACGAAACGCGCTTGCCGTTGACCGGCAGGCCGAACAGCATGCCTTTGGGCCGGCAGTCGAAATGCAGGCGGCTGGCGACGCGCGGCGGCTCGCAGACCAGCAACTCGATGGTGAAGCGCAGGTCGGGAATGGCCTGGAAATCGCCCTCCAGCATGCCGCGGTAGCCCGAAAGTCCGATCGTCTCGCCATTATACTGCACCTTTTCGCCGACGAACCGGCCGAGATTGGTCCAGTCCTGCGCGTTCAGGCAGGCGATGTAACCCCGGTAGAGATCGGCAAGATCGTCGTTCGTCATCGCGTTTCCCATAGTCATCGCGCTCTCCTGCCCTAGCTAGGGCAAGGATGGCGGATCGGCACCCCAAAAGGCGTAGCGGGGCAGCCGATTTTGCGGCTATGAAGTCTGCGCTTGGCCTGAGGGGCATTGGCCGGCATGATCGCGGTTTTCGTCTGGCGTTTAGGGGGGTAGGGCGGCCATGGATTTTCGACTGATCACCGTTCATTTCACGTTCAGCACGGATGCGTTAGAACCGTGATCATGAAAACGCTCCGCTCCCATCTCCGAACCGCGACACTGGCGCTTGCAGCAGCCGGCCTGTTCGTGTCGCAGGCGACGGCTGAGCAGGCCGCCGACCCGTCGGCCGATGAGCCGATCGTGGTGGCCGCCGGTGACTGCTACGCCATCGGCCAGCAGGTCGCCGCGGAAAATGGCGGCACGCTTGCCAAGGCCTCGCAGGCGACGCGCGGCGGCCAGCAGGTCTGCGTCGTCGTCGTGCTGGTGCCCGGCAAGGACGGGCAGCGCCCGCGCCGCTCGGAGATCGTCGTTCCCCTGAACTGACCAGGCTGAAGTTTCCCAGGCCGGCGGAATCGGCCTATATCTCTCCCCTCAACAGGCTACAAATCATGCGCGTGCTCGTCGTCGAGGATGATAAGGATCTCAACCGGCAGATCGGGGATGCTCTGGTAGACGCCGGCTACGTCGTCGACCGCGCCTATGACGGCGAAGAGGGGCATTTCCTCGGCGATACAGAGCCCTACGACGCCGTCGTGCTCGATATCGGCCTGCCCCAGATGGACGGCATCAGCGTGGTAGAGCGCTGGCGTCGCGGCGGCCGCAAGATGCCGGTGCTGATCCTCACCGCGCGTGACCGCTGGAGCGACAAGGTCGCCGGCATCGACGCGGGCGCCGACGACTATGTCACCAAGCCCTTCCACATCGAGGAGGTGCTGGCACGCGTCAGGGCGCTGATCCGCCGTGCCGCCGGGCATGCCTCGTCCGAGCTCACCTGCGGCCCGCTGAGGCTCGATACCAAGGCTTCCAAGGCCGATGTCGACGGCGTGCCGCTGAAGCTGACCTCGCACGAGTTCCGGCTGCTTGCCTACCTGATGCACCACATGGGCAATGTCGTGTCGCGCACCGAGCTGGTCGAGCACCTCTACGATCAGGATTTCGACCGCGATTCCAACACCATCGAGGTTTTTGTCGGCCGGCTTCGCAAGAAGATGGGCATCGACATGATCGAAACCGTGCGTGGCATGGGCTACCGCATGCGTGAGCCGGAGGCGTGACTCGGAACCGCTGACGCCAACCGTTAGGACGCGGCTCTTGAGGCTGCGGCTCTGGCCGCGCTCGCTGACCTTCCGCGTCATCGGCTTCTCCACCGTCTGGGCCATCCTGACGCTGGTGGTCATCTTCACGCTGATCACCACGCTCTACCGCCAGGCCAGCGAGCGGGGCTTCGAAAGCCTGCTCTCGGCGCATCTGTTCAACCTGATCGGCTCGGTCGGCATCTCCGACAATGGCGCGCTCACTGGCTCGCCGGACCTCGGCGACCTGCGCTTTTCCGAGCCGAATTCCGGCTGGTACTGGTCGGTGGAGCCGGCCTCTGAAGGGGTCCATGGCGAGCTCCATTCGTCCTCAATGACGACTTCGATCCTGTCGCCGAGCGTCGCCGAGGTTCCGTTCAACTCGAACTTCCAGCGCAGCTACGCCACCGAGGGCATCCATGGCGAGGAATTGCAGGTTTTCGAAAGCGAATTCGTGCTCGACGCCAAGAACCGTGCGGCGCGCTTCCGCGTCATGGGCAATCACACCGAACTCGAGCAGGAGATTGGGAGCTTCCAGCGCCGCCTTCTCACCTACCTGTCTCTCTTCGGCGTCGGCATGATCGCCATCAATGCCATCGCCATCCTGCTCGGCCTGCAGCCATTGCGCCGCGTCCGCGATGCTCTTGCCATGGTGCGCGAGGGCACCGCGCAGCGGCTCGATGGGCGCTTTCCCGCCGAGATCGAGCCTTTGGCCAACGAGACCAATGCGCTGATCGAGAACAACAGGCGCATCGTCGAGCGCTCGCGCACGCAGGTCGGTAATCTCGCCCACTCGCTGAAGACGCCGCTGGCGGTGCTCATCAATGAGGGCCGGGCGCTTGGCGGCGCCAAGGGCCAGCTTATCGCCGAGCAGGCCGCCTCGATGCAGAAGCAGGTCGACCACTACCTGCAGCGCGCCCGCGTCGCCGCGCAGCGTGACAGCGTCGTCTTCCGCACGCCCGTTTCGCCGCTGGTCGAGCGCATGGTGCGCGTGTTGCAAAAGCTCAACCCACAGGTGAAGCTGACGCTGTCGTTGCCGCCGGCCGAGATCGTCTTTGCCGGCGAACGCGAGGATCTTGAGGAATTGCTTGGCAACCTGCTCGACAATGCTGTGAAATGGGCCAAAGCTTCTGTTTCGATCTCTGTCGCCCCGGTTCCGGGAAGCGCCGGCCTGTTCGAGATCGTTATAGAGGACGACGGCCCGGGCATTCCCGAGGACAAGGCCCGCGAGGCGCTGAAGCGAGGCAGGCGCCTCGACGAGACGAAGCCCGGCACCGGGCTTGGGCTCGCCATTGTCGCCGACCTCGTCAACGAGTATGGAGGCGCCCTGGCGCTGGAACGATCCGGCACGGGCGGCTTGAAGGCGGTGGTTGGATTGCGGAGCCTCCAGTGATGTACCCTGTCGATTTCCGCGCGGCGGCGCGCGGCCAAATTTCCGACAAATATCAATACTATGGCCTCGCCATCCTCCCTGATGACGCGGCCCCAGCTCATCCTGCTCAAGAGAACCGGTTGTTGGCATGAAGATTCGCGTCGCGCTCGTTTCCGCCCTGCTGGCCGTTTCTGGCTGCACCACAATGGGCAAAGGCGGGCCAGGCTCTCCTGCCACACCCGTCTCCACCCCGCCCTCTGGCAAGGTTTCGACCAGCATCGTCTCGGCGATGAATGGCGGGCTCATCGGCGGATCGATCGGCTCTGGCCTGAGCGATGCCGAGAAACGCAAGGGTCTCGAGGCTGAGTACAAGGCGCTGGAGTACAACACCAGCGGCCAGAAGGTGACTTGGAAGGGCGACAGCGCCAACCACTACGGCGAGGTCGTCGCGGCCCAGCCTTACCGGGTCGGCTCGCAGGACTGCCGCCAGTACACGCATACCGTCTATACCGGCGGCGCCGGCGCTACCGCGCGCGGTACCGCCTGCCGTAATGCCGACGGCAGTTGGACGCCGCTGACCTGACGGCGCCATAGCCGGCGCGATTGACGTCGATCAAGGTTTGGCGGCGCATTTGCCGTCAAAGCGTCGCAGGACGCCCTTGTTGGCAGGGCAGGGCTCTGTCGTTATTGGAAGAAACATGCTGTTCTGGGTCATAGCCGCAATCCTCACGCTGGGCGCCAGCCTGGCGGTGCTTTTGCCGCTGGCCGGCGGCCAGAAAGGCGCGTCCAGCGCCGGCGATCACGACCTCGAAGTCTATCGCGACCAGCTTTCGGAACTCGATCGCGACATGGCGCGCGGTCTGATCCAGCCGGGCGAGGCCGAAGAAGCGCGCGCCGAGATCGGCCGCCGCATCCTGCGCCTCGGTGGAGCCACGCCGGACAGCGAAGCGTCACGTCCTTCGCGGTCCGCGAGGCTGATAGCCAGCGCAGCTGTTCTGGCCGTGCCGCTGGTGAGTTGGGGGCTCTACAGCGCGCTGGGCTCTCCCGACCTGCCCTCGCAGCCGTTGGCCGAGCGGCTTGCCAAGAACCCTGCCGATTCCTCGGTCGATGAATTGGTCGCCCGCGCCGAGGCTCATCTCGCCGCCAACCCGTCCGACGGCAAGGGCTGGGACGTGCTGGCGCCGATCTATCTGCGCCTGCAGCGCTATCCCGACGCCGTGACCGCCTATCGCAATGCCATCCGCCTCGATGGCGACAGCGCCTCCCGCCGCGCCGGCCTCGGCGAGGCGATCGCCAACGCCGCCGGCGGCGTCGTTTCGGCCGATGCCCAGGAGGCGTTCGAAGCGGCGCTGAAGCTCGACCCCGCCAACGCCAAGGCAAGCTTCTACCTGGCGATGGGCCTCGCCCAGGAGGGCAGGAAGGCCGAAGCTGTCGCCGCCTGGCAGAAGATGCTCGGCCAGCTTGCGCCGGATTCGCCCTGGCGCGGCGCCGTCCAGCAGGCACTCGCCCAGACGGCCGAACCGGCGGTCGCGGCGGCGGCGCCGGCCCGTGGCCCCGATGCGCAGCAGGTCGAGGCGGCGCAGCAGATGTCGCCGCAGGACCGGCAGGCAATGATTCAGACCATGGTCGCCGGCCTCGATGACAGGCTGAAGCAAAATCCGCGCGACGAGGAAGGATGGATGCGGCTCATTCGTTCCTATGTGGTGCTCGGCAAGGCCGACCAGGCGCGCGATGCGCTGGGCCGTGCTGTTGCAGTCTTCGGCGCGGACAGCCCGGAGGCGAAGAAATTCACCGCCTTTGCCGCCTCGCTTGGCGTGACGGCGACGGAGTAGAGGATGACGCGCAAGCAGAAGCGATTGTCGGTGATCCTGGCGGGGCTGGCCTTCCTCGGCGCCGCCGCCGGGCTCACCTTCTACGCGCTCGGCCAGAAGGCCTCCTATTTCTACATGCCCGCCGATCTTGCCACGGCAACCGTCCAGCCCGGCCAGCGAATCCGTCTCGGCGGCCTCGTTGAAAAAGGCACGATCGTGCGCGGGCAGGGCGCGACCGTGGCCTTTTCGGTCACCGACACTCACAAGTCGGTCAAGGTCACCTATACCGGCATCCTGCCCGACCTGTTCCGCGAAGAGCAGGGCGTCATCACCGAGGGCACGTTCGGCCCGGACGGCGTGTTCGTCGCCGACAGCGTTCTGGCCAAGCATGACGAGCGCTATATGCCCAAGGAAGTCGCCGATGGCCTGAAGGCCAAGGGCGTCTGGCAGGAAAGCAAGAGCGAATGAGCAGGTCCCGCAAAAGTGCAACGCGGTTTTGCGGCCAGAACCTGCGGCAAGACGGGTGAGTAACTTGGTTGAAACCGGACATTTCGCCTTAGTCCTCGCCTTCGCTCTGTCGCTGGTGCAGATGCTGGTGCCGCTGGTCGGCGCCCGCACCGGCAACCAGCGCCTGATGGCGGTCGGCGGTCCGGTCGCGATCACCGGCTTCGCGCTCACCGCGCTCTCCTTCGCGGCACTGGCAATCGCCTATGCCGGCTCGGACTTCTCGGTGGCCAATGTCTGGGAGAATTCGCATTCGCTGCAGCCGATGATCTACAAGATCACCGGCACCTGGGGAAACCATGAAGGATCGATGCTGCTCTGGGTGCTGATCCTCACCTTCTTCGGCGCGCTCGTCGCGGCCTTCGGCGCCAACCTGCCGGCGACGCTCAAGGCCAATGTGCTGGCCGTGCAGGGCATGATCGGGGCGGCCTTCTTCCTGTTCATCCTGGCGACCTCAAACCCGTTCGTGCGGCTCAATCCGGCGCCGATCGAGGGACGCGACCTCAACCCGGTCCTGCAGGACCTCGGGCTCGCGATCCATCCGCCGCTGCTCTACCTCGGCTATGTCGGCTTCTCGATCTGCTTTTCCTTCTCGGTCGCCGCGCTGATCGAAGGCCGCATCGATGCCTCCTGGGCGCGCTGGGTCAGGCCATGGACGCTGGTCGCCTGGATGTTCCTCACGGGCGGCATCGCCATGGGCTCCTACTGGGCCTATTACGAGCTCGGCTGGGGCGGCTTCTGGTTCTGGGACCCGGTCGAGAACGCCTCCTTCATGCCCTGGCTCGCCGGCACCGCGCTGCTGCATTCGGCGATCGTCATGGAGAAGCGCTCGGCGCTGAAGATCTGGACGCTGCTGCTGGCCATCCTCACCTTCTCGCTCTCGCTGCTCGGCACCTTCCTGGTGCGCTCGGGCGTGCTGACCTCGGTCCATGCCTTCGCCACCGATCCAACGCGCGGCGTTTTCATCCTCTGCATCCTGACGCTGTTCATCGGCGGCTCGCTTTCGCTGTTTGCGCTGCGCGCCTCCAGGCTCACCGCCGGTGGCCTTTTCCATCCGATCTCGCGCGAGGGCGCGCTGGTGCTGAACAACCTGTTCCTCACCACCGCGACCGCGACCGTGCTTGTCGGCACGCTCTACCCGCTGGCGCTGGAAGCGCTGACCGGGGGCAAGATCTCGGTCGGCGCGCCGTTCTTCGACCTGACCTTCGGCCCCTTGATGCTGCCTTTGCTCTTGCTGGTGCCCTTCGGGCCACTGCTTGCCTGGAAGCGCGGCGATATCTTCGCGGCGTCGCAGCGCCTGATGGCGGCCTTCGCGCTGGCGCTTGGCGCGATGCTGGTCACCGGCCTGTTCATCGACGGCGCGTCGGTGTTCGCCGCGCTTGGCGTCGGCCTCGCGGTCTGGCTGGTCGCCGGCGCGCTCACCGACCTTGCCGTCAAGTCGGGCGTTGGCTCGGTGGCCCCGGCTGTCATGCTCCGTCGCTTCGCCGGCCTGCCGCGCTCGGTTTTCGGTACCGCGCTCGCGCATCTCGGTCTCGGGCTCACCTTGCTCGGTATCGTCGCCACGCTGTCCTTCGGCACCGAGAAGATACTCACCATGCGTGTCGGCGAGACGGTGGAACTCTCCGGCCACACGCTGCGCTTCGAAGGGCTCTTCCCCCAGAAAGGCCCCAATTTCACCGAGGATCGCGGACGCTTCCTGCTGGTGGGCGCGGATGGCAACGCCAATGGCGAGATAACCTCCGCGAAACGTTTCTATCCGGTGCGCCAGACGGTGACGACCGAGTCCGGCATCAGGACGCTGGGTCTCAGCCAGCTCTATCTGGCGCTCGGCGACGAGAACAATGACGGCTCCGTCGTCGTTCGCCTGTGGTGGAAGCCGTTGGTGACGCTGATCTGGGGTGGTGGCCTTGTGATGATGGCTGGCGCCGCCATGTCGCTGCTCGACCGCCGCCTGCGCGTCGGCGCGCCGGCCAGGCGTCGCAAACCGGCCCCCGCCGCGATCCCCGCGAGCCCGGCATGAAAGCCAGGTTTTCGTTCGCCTCGCTTATCCTGCTGCTGGCGCTGTTCTTCGCCGGGGCGGCGCAGGCCGTGAAGCCGGACGAAGTGCTGGCCGATCCGGCGCTGGAGGCGAGGGCGCGCGCGCTTTCGGAAGGCCTGCGCTGCATGGTCTGCCAGAACCAGTCGATCGACGAGTCCGACGCCGACCTTGCCCGCGACCTGCGCGTCCTCGTGCGCCAGCGTCTCGTGGCTGGCGACACCGACCAGCAGGTGATGGACTACATCGTTTCGCGCTATGGCGAGTTCGTGCTGCTGAAGCCGCGCTTCAGCCCGCGCAACGCGCTTTTGTGGGGCACGCCGGTGCTTCTGCTGCTTGCCGGCGGCGTCTTCATCCTGCTCGGCGCCCGCTCGCGCCGCCCGGCATCGTCAGCACTTTCCGCCGAAGAGCAGGCCGCACTGAACAAGATGCTAAGCGATTAACGCCATCGCGGGCCTTGGCCGCAACCGCTCTCGTTGTCGTCATTCCATGGTTTGCGCGACGGAGCTTCGCTCCTGCTTCGCCCTGGAGTGACAACGTCGCGAGTGCTTACACCAAGCTCCGGTACGGCATACTCACACCTTGCCTGTGCGCCCGACTTCCACAGCCTCGATCACCGCGTCGATTTCCGCCATTGCTGCTTCGTGAGGCACCAAACGGCCCGCCTTCGCGTCGGCTATTGCGCGTTGGATGCGTTCGATCATCTCGGTCTCTGAATGGGCTGAGACTCGAATTCGCAAGGTACGGCCTGTGGTCATTTTGAAACCTCTTCATCTCACACATCCTTGGCCATCCCCAACATTACAAAACTTTCATGCATCGGAAATGGCGCCGTAATGTGCGGCTCTCTAATCCTCTTGCCCGAGGATGCTTCGCCTGAGCGCATCCACTTCGAAAGAGGATACAACTCTCATGAATATTGCCCCCAATTCATATTCCAGCACCCGCAAGCGCCTGATGGCGGCCGTCGCCTCCCTGGCGGTCGTGGGCGCGATCGGCGCAGGCGCGCTCGCCACCGGCACTGCCCCCGTGCTGGCCGACGCGGTGCGTGTCCAGGCCCCGCAGATGCCGAGCTTCGCCGATGTCGTCGAGCACGTCTCGCCGGCGGTCGTCAGCGTCAAGGTCAAGGCCAAGGTCCAGCCGACGGCCGACGACGGCTCCGACGACCAGAATGGCTTCGACAACCTGCCCGACAATCCGCAGCTGCGCCGCTTCTTCAAGGAATTCCGTGGCTTCGGCGATCAGGGCGGCCAGTTCGGCATGCGCCACCACCGCAACCATGGCAATGACGAGCCGCGTCCGGTCGCTCAAGGGTCCGGCTTCTTCATCTCCGAGGACGGCTACCTCGTCACCAACAACCACGTCGTCTCGGAAGGCTCGAACTACACCGTCGTCACCAGTGACGGCAAGGAACTCGACGCCAAGCTGGTCGGCGCCGATCCGCGCACCGATCTCGCGGTGCTGAAGGTCGATGGTGGCGGCAAGTTCACCTATGTCGACTTCGCCGACGATTCCAAGATCCGCATCGGCGACTGGGTCGTGGCCGTCGGCAATCCGTTCGGCCTTGGCGGCACTGTCACCGCCGGTATCGTCTCGGCCCGCGGCCGCGACATCGGCGCTGGCCCCTATGACGACTTCATCCAGATCGACGCTTCGGTCAATCGCGGCAATTCGGGTGGCCCGACCTTCAACCTCAACGGCCAGGTGATCGGCATCAACACCGCCATCTTCTCGCCCTCGGGCGGCAGCGTCGGCATCGCCTTCGACATCCCGGCCTCGACCGCCAAGCAGGTCGTCGAGGACCTGATGAAGAGCGGTTCGGTCCAGCGTGGCTGGCTCGGCGTCGAGATCCAGCCGGTGACTTCCGACATCGCCGAGTCGCTCGGCCTGAAGTCGCAGAAGGGCGCGCTGGTCTCCAGCGCCCAGGACGCTGGTCCCGGCAAGAAGGCCGGCATCACCGCCGGCGACGTGATCACCCAGGTCGACGGCAAGGATGTCGACTCGCCGAAGGAACTCGCCCGCATGATCGGCGCTTACGCGCCGGGCAAGTCGGTCGACGTCACCGTGATGCGTGACGGCAAGAGCCAGACGGTCAAGGTCGATCTCGGCACGTTGCCCGCCAGCGACAAGCAGGCCTCGAACGACGACAATGGCAAGCAGCAGGCTCCCGACGCCAAAGCCGACACGCTCGCCGATCTCGGCCTCACCGTCACCAAGGCGGATAAAGGCAAGGGCCTGGTAGTGACCGATGTCGATCCCGACAGCGCAGCCGCCGATCGCGGCATCCAGCCCGGCGACGTGATCACCACGATCAACGCGGCGGAGGTGAACACCACCGACGACGTCACCAAGGCAATGGCGGACGCCGCCAAGGCCGGCCGCAAGGCAGTGCTTATGCAGATCAGCCGCGACGATACCAACCGCTTCGTCGCGCTGCCGGTCGGCAAGGGCTGATCGCATGATCCCCGAGAGCCACGAGCGGCTTCCGGGGAGGATCATGCACAGCCTGGAGCTTAAGGCTTTTCCCTGCGGTGGTTTCACACCCCCGAGCCAACGTGGGGAAAACATGGGGCCGAACACGTCAGTCAGTCACCGTGTTTCGCTCCCGGCGGCAGCGGGTTTCCCATCACCCGCTGCCGCTTTCTTGCATGTCGCCCAAAAGTGGGCAGCGTTTTTGGGATCATGACATGCGACTGGTAACTACAAAGGCGAAGAGGAATGGCCGCCCCTCAATATTCCAGCGAAATCGCGTATAACGGCTCCATGAAGATTCTCGTCATGGAAGATGATCGCGAGGCGGCGGACTATCTCCAGAAAGCCTTCGCCGAGGCGGGCCACACCGCCCATGTCGCCGGTGACGGCGAGACCGGCTTCACGCTCGCCGATGCCGGCGACTATGACGTGATGGTTGTCGACCGCATGATGCCGCGCCGCGATGGCCTGTCGGTGATCGCGGCACTTCGCTCGCGCGGCAACACCACGCCGGTTCTGATCCTGTCCGCGCTCGGCGAAGTCGACGATCGCGTCACTGGCCTGCGCGCCGGCGGCGACGACTATCTCACCAAGCCTTACGCCTTTTCGGAACTGCTTGCGCGCGTCGAGGTGCTGAACCGCCGCGCCAGCGCGCGGGAATCGGAGACCGTCTACCGCGTCGGCGATCTCGAGCTCGACCGGTTGTCGCACTCGGTCAAGCGCGGCGGACGCGAGATCACGCTGCAGCCGCGCGAGTTCCGCCTGCTCGAATATCTGATGCGTCATGCCGGCCAGGTGGTGACGCGCACCATGCTGCTCGAGAATGTCTGGGATTATCATTTCGATCCGCAGACCAATGTCATCGATGTCCATGTCTCGCGCCTGCGCGGCAAGATCGAGAAGGGCTTCGACAAGCCGATCCTGCACACGATCCGCGGCGCCGGCTACATGCTGAAAGGCGGCTAGAGCATGATCCCGAAAAGTGGGAACCGGTTTTCGGAGAAGATCATGCTACAACAAAGGGTTAGATCAGGATGACGATTCAACGAATCGTCATCCTGATCTAAGGCCAGCCATGGCACTTTCCCTGCCGGCCATCATGAAGACCACGGCGGCCCGGCTCTCGGCGCTCTACCTCCTGCTTTTCGCTCTCTGCGCCGTTCTGCTCGTCTTCTACATGACGTCGCTGTCGGCGCGCATGCTGACCACGCAGACCCAGGAAACCATCAACGACGAGGTGCTGGGGCTGGCCCGCGCTTATCAGCGCGGCGGCCTGCCCGTGCTGGTGCGTGTGGTCGAGGCGCGTTCGCGCCAGCCCGGCGCCAATCTCTACCTGATCGCCGACGCCAACGGCCAGATATTGACCGGAAACGTGCAGAGCCTGCAGCCCGGCGTCATCGAGACGGAAGGCTGGACGACCGAGCCTTTCTCCTACCAGCGCTTCGGCGAGGGTGAGCTCGACCGCTTGCGCAACGGCACGCCAGATCAGCCCGGGCCGGCGCCCAGCGCCGCCGGCACCCAATCCGAAGGCGAGAAGGGCCACAACGCCATCGCGCTGGTGCTGAGGCTGCCCAACCAGATGATCATGCTCGTCGGCCGCGACCTCGGCGAGCCGGAGCGCTTCCGCGCGGTCATCAAGCGTTCGCTGATGCTGGCGCTCGGCATGATGGGGCTGGGCGGTCTGCTCATCTGGTTCTTCGTCGGGCACGCGGCGCTGAAGCGCATCGACGGCGTCTCGGAGGCTAGCCGCCGCATCATGGGCGGCGATCTCACCGGGCGGCTGCCGGTGACGGGAGCAGGCGACGAGTTCGACCGCCTGTCGGAAAATTTGAACACGATGCTGGCCAGGATCGCGATGCTGAACGAGGGGCTCAAGCAGGTGTCCGACAACATCGCCCATGATTTGAAGACGCCGCTGACCAGGCTGCGCAACCGCGCCGAGGCGACGCTTGCCGGTGCGCGCAAGGCGACCGACTATCGCCAGGCGCTGGAGAACACGATCACGGAGTCCGACCAACTCATCAAGACCTTCAACGCCATCCTGATGATCTCGCGGCTGGAAGCCGGCTATTCGTCCGAATCGACCACCCCTGTCGACCTCGCCGCCACCGTGAGCGACGTGGTCGAGCTCTACGAGCCGGTTGCCGAAGAGGCCGGCGTCGCGCTGGAAACCACGGTGCCCGAAGCCTTCACGATCAACGGCAACCGCGAACTGATCGGCCAGGCGCTGTCCAACATCGTCGACAACGCCATCAAATACTCGACCGATGCGGCCGAGAACCCGAAAGTGCGCGTCGCGCTGGAGCGCGCCGGCGGCGAGATCAAGCTTACCGTCGCCGACAACGGCCATGGCATCCCCGACGATGCCGACCGCGCCCGGGCCACCGAGCGTTTCGTGCGGCTGGAGAAGAGCCGCTCGCAGCCAGGCTCAGGCCTCGGCCTCAGCCTCGCCAAGGCAATCATGACTTTCCACAGCGGCAGGCTTGATCTTCTACCCGCCAATCCCGGATTGTCCGTGGTCATGAGTTTCCCCGCACGGGAGACGCACTGATGGCGGTGAGGATGGCAAGGAAAGCAGCAGAATCCGAATGGCGATTGCGCCCGACGCTGGCGCTTCGTCCACTGGATGGAGACCGCGCCAGGCGGGAATTGTCCGAGATCGCGGATGCGGCGCACGAGGAAGGCCTTTCGCGGCTGGCGGCGTTCCTTGCCGGGGAGGGGCCGCCGCAGGACCTGCTTGCTGCCGTCTTCGACCTCTCGCCTTTCCTGCGCGATGTCGCGCGCCGGCGACCGGCCATTCTCGATGCGCTTTTCGAGCAGACCGTCGAGGAACGGCTGAACGACATCGGCACGGCGATCGGCCGCGCCGGGCGGGCCGAGTCCGTTTCGGAATCGAGCCTGATGATGGCGCTCAGGCAATGGAAGGCCGAGGCGCATTTCCTGATCGCGCTGGCAGACCTTTCAGGCGAGGCCGAGACGGCGCTGACGGTGCGCCGCCTCAGCGATCTGGCCGACGCCTGCACGCGCGCGGCCGTCGATTTCCTGCTGCTCGACGCGCATGGGCAAGGCAAGCTCAGGCTGCCCGATCCGGAAGACCCCGCGCGGGGCTCGGGCTGGATCCTGCTTGGCATGGGCAAGCTCGGCGCGCATGAACTGAACTTCTCCTCCGACATCGACCTTGTCGTCTTCTTCGATCCGGAAGCGCCGGCGGTCGTCGATCCGCTCGATGCGACGGAACTGTTCTCGCGCCTTACGCGCCGCCTGG
This sequence comes from Pseudomonadota bacterium, assembly GCA_040755925.1. Taxonomy (GTDB): domain Bacteria; phylum Pseudomonadota; class Alphaproteobacteria; order Rhizobiales; family Rhizobiaceae; genus Mesorhizobium. The sequence goes on along the minus strand of JBFLWR010000421.1, from coordinate 5,880 downwards.
TGCGCATCCTGCAGGACCGCACCGAGCACGGCTATGTCTTCCGCACCGATCTGAGGCTGCGGCCCGATCCCGGCTCGACGCCGCTGGCGATCCCGGTCGAGGCGGCGCTTCGCTACTACGAGGCGCGCGGCCAGAACTGGGAACGCGCTGCCATGATCAAGGCGCGCCCGGTGGCCGGCGACCTTGCCGCCGGCGCCGCCTTCCTCAAGGAATTGCAGCCCTATGTCTGGCGCAAATACATGGACTATGCGGCGATCGCCGACGTCCATTCGATCAAGCGCCAGATCCATGCCCATAAGGGCCATGGCGAGATCGCGGTTAAGGGCCACAACGTCAAGCTCGGCCGCGGCGGTATCCGCGAGATCGAATTCTTCGTCCAGACGCAGCAGCTGATTGCCGGCGGCCGCTTCCCGGAGCTACGTGGCCGCGAGACAGTGCCGATGCTCGGCCAGCTCGCCGCGCGCGGCTGGATCACGACCGACGCGCGCGACGCGCTTGCCAGCCAATACTGGTTCCTGCGCCGCGTCGAGCACGCCATCCAGATGGTCGCCGACGAGCAGACACATACCCTGCCGGACAGTGACGGGGAACTGGAGCGCATCGCGCTGATGCTTGGCTTTGCCGGCGAGGCGGAATTCGCCGGGGCCTTCCGCGCCTCGCTGCAGCAGGTCGAGCGGCATTACGCGGCGCTGTTCGAGACAGCGCCGGAACTCTCGGCCGGTGTCGGCAACCTGGTCTTCACGGGCGACGTCGACGATCCCGATACGCTGCAGACCTTGCATCGCCTCGGCTTCCAGCGGCCGAGCGATATCTGCCGCGTCATCCGCGGCTGGCATTTCGGCCGCTACCGCGTCACGCAATCGGCGGAAGCGCGAGAGCGGCTGACGGAACTGACGCCGGCGCTGCTCAAGGCGTTCGGCCAGACGCGCCGCGCCGACGAGGCGTTGATGCGCTTCGACGAGTTTCTCGCCGGCCTGCCGGCGGGCATCCAGCTCTTCTCGCTCCTGCAGTCCAATCCGGCGCTGCTCAAGCTGATGGCGACGATCATGGGCGCGGCGCCCCGGCTGGCTGCCATCATCACCCGCCGGCCGCATGTTTTCGACGGGCTGCTCGACCCGGCCTTGCTGACGGAACTGCCGAGCAGAGCCTATCTTTCGGCGCGCCTTGCCGCCTTCATCGAGGGCGATCGCGCCTATGAGGATGTGCTCGACCGGCTGCGAATCTTTGCATCCGAGCAGAAGTTCCTGATCGGCGTTCGCCTGCTCGCCGGCTCGATCGATCCGGCGCGCGCCGGCCGCGCCTTTTCCGATCTCGCCGATCTCACCATCGAGGCGGCGCTCAACGCGGTTATGGCCGAATTCGCGCTGCGCCACGGCAGGATCGCCGGGGGCAGGGTGGCGCTGCTCGGCATGGGCAAGCTCGGCAGCCGCGAGCTCACCGCGGGCTCGGACGTCGACCTCATCCTGCTCTACGACCACTCGGATGCCGAAGACTCCGACGGCGAAAAACCACTGGCGCCTTCGCACTACTATACGCGCATGACGCAGCGGCTGATCGCCGCCGTCTCGGCGCCGACGGCCGAAGGCGTGCTTTACGAACTCGACCTGCGCCTGCGTCCCTCCGGCAACAAGGGGCCGGTCGCCACCCATGTCGACGCCTTCAAGAAATACCAGCGCCAGGATGCCTGGACCTGGGAGCACATGGCGCTGTCCCGAGCACGCCCCATCGGCGGCGACGCCGAACTGTGCTCGGAGATCGAGGACGAAGTGGCGGCGGTGCTGGCGCAGCCGCGCGACGGCGCCAAGGTCAAGACGGAAACGTCGGAGATGCGGGCGCTGATCGAGCAGGAGAAGCCGCCGCGCGACCTCTGGGACATCAAGTTGATCCCCGGCGGGCTCATCGATCTGGAATTCATCGCCCAGGTGGCCGTGATCACCGGCAATCTGGAGCCCGGCAGGCGGGCGACGGCGACGGCGGATGTGCTTGCGCGACTGGCGTCAGGCTTCGCGGCCACCGATACCCGGCAGGAGCTTTGCGATGCCTATCGGCTTTATCTGGCGCTGACCCAGATGATCAGGCTCTGCCTCACGGGCGAGTTCCAGCGCGACGATGTTCCGCCGGGGCTCTCGGACCTGCTTCTGGCGGTCACCGACCTGCCGGATTTCGGTGTGCTGGAAGCACACCTCAAGGAAACGTCGCGGAAGGTCAGGAAGGATTTCGACCTTCTGCTTCGTGCGGGAAGGCCGCGGCGCGCGGCTGGTCCCGGTCGCATCGGGGGTGACGATGCAACAGGAGAAGACCAATGAGAAAATCCACCACGCTTGCGATTGCCTTCATGGCATTGGCCGGCGCCGTCGGCAGCGCCGCCTATGCCGAAAACAACGACGGCGGCCTGAGGGACGGCATAATGATGCGCCTGGACAAGGCGATGAAGGACTCGGGCGGCGCCATCACCTTCGACCAGTTCTCCAGCACCATGGATACGCGGCTGAAGAAACTCGTCGCCGACAATGGCGGCAAGCTGACGGTCGCCCAGCTTGCCGACGCGCTGGAAAAGGCGCGCTACGAGCGCATGGCCGAGCGCATCATCTCCCGCTACGACTCGAGGGGCGACGGCACGCTGACGGCCGACGACATCACCAGCCGGGAGAAGAAGCTCTTCGCCCTGCTCGACAAGAACAATGACGGGAAGATCGAGCAGAACGAACTGCCGAAGACGGGCCGCTTCGGCCACGACCGCCAGTGGGGCGGCAACGACGACAACATGCAATGACAGGCCAGCGGCGGGCTTCGGCGGTGCAAACCGCCGGAGCCTGCCTCAAGCCGCGGCCTTCACCGAGGGCGGCGACTTCTTCAGCGGGATGCGCACCGATACGATCGTGCCGGTGCCTTCGGTCGAGCGGATCTTCAGCGCGCCGCCCTGCAGTTCGGCCAGCGAGCGCGAAATCGCGAGGCCGAGGCCCGAGCCCGTATGGTTCTTCGAGAACTGGTTCTGCACTTGCTCGAACGGCCGCCCGAGCTTGCCAAGTGCCGCCTTGGGTATGCCGCAGCCATTGTCCTCGATTGTAAGCACCAGCGCGCCGGACGCGTTGCGGGCGCGGACCGTGATCCTGCCGCCCTGGCCGGTGAACTTGACCGCGTTGGATAGCAGGTTGATGGCGATCTGCTTGATCGCGCGGCGGTCCGCGTAGAGCCGCATCGCATCGGCGATGCGTGTTTCCACGGTGATCGACTTCTCCGCCGCCTGCAGCGAGATGACCCGCACCGTCTCCTTGATGAGCGGGCACAGATCGATCTCCTCGCGGTCGAGCGAGAACTGGCCGGCCTCGATCTTCGACATGTCGAGAATGTCGTTGATGACGCCGAGCAGGTATTTGCCGCTGCCGTTGATGTCGCTGGCATATTCCTCGTAGCGCTCCGAGCCCAGCGGCCCGAACAGACCCTGCTGCATCAGCTCGGAGAACCCGATGATGGCGTTGAGCGGCGTGCGCAGCTCATGCGACATGTTGGCCAGGAACTCGGACTTGGCCCGGTTGGCGGCCTCGGCGCGCTCGGTTTCCTTCATGTATTTGTGGTTGAGCTCGACCAGTTCCTTGGCGCGCTCCTCCTCTGCGCGGCGGGCGAGACTGAGGTCGTGGATCGTCGCCATCAGCCGCCTTTCGCTGTCGACCAGCTTCTCCTGGTGCAGCTTGATCTGGGTGATGTCGGAGCCCACGGAGACGACGCCGCCGTCCCTGGTCCGCAATTCATTCACCTGCAGCCAGCGGCCGTCGCCAAGCTGGCGCTCCAGCGTGACGCCGCCATGCGGTCCGTTGGCGTTGGCCAGCCTGCGCTCCGAGGCGAAGGCCAGCATGCGCTCCTCGAGCGAGGTTCGCGTGGCGCCGGGCATCACGTCGCGGTCGGTCAGGCCGTTGTCCTTCTGGAATTTCGAATTGCACATGATCAGCCGCTCGGCGGCGTCCCACAGCACGAAGGATTCGTTGATGTTCTCGATCGCGGTCCTCAGCCGCATGTCGGCCGCTTCCGAACGCAGCGCCAGGTGCCGCTGCTCGGTGACGTCGACGGCGATGCCGATCAGCTGGATTTCCGGCGCCTCGGGGTCGATCACCTGTGCGCGGGCGCGCATCCACACCCATTGCCCGTCGGCATGGCGCATGCGGAACACCTGGTCGATATGGTCGATCTCGCGCTCCACGATGCGGTTGGCGAGCTCGAAGAGGTCGCCGTCGTCGGGGTGGATGATCTCGTCGACCTCGCCGAACGACAGCATCGTATCGCAGGGCTCGTAGCCCAGCATGTCGTACATCGAGCGCGACCAGTACATCTTGCCGCGCACCATGTCCCAGTCCCACAGGCCGCAGCGGCCGCGCACCAGCGCCATGTCGATGCGCTGATGCGCCTCGAGATAGATGCGGTCCGCGGCCTTGGCGCGCGCCGCCTGGCCGAAATATGCATAGAGGATGATGATGAGCACGCCTGCCGTCAGCACGAACAGCGTGACGTTGAGCGAGACCATCTTGCGCCAGGCGTCGAACACCGCTTCCTGCGGCACCAGCACGGCGGCCGCGAACTTGCGGTCGCCGGAGAGGCTGACGGCCGCGTACCAGTCCTGTCCGCCGATGCTGACATCCATGACGCCGGCGCGGTCGCCGAACATGAACAGCGGCTGGCCGCCAAGCACGAGGCTGTCCAGCGTGCGGCCTTGCCAGCCCGTCGACAACGGCGAGACGGCAGTGATCTTGAAGGCGCCGTCGGTGATGGCCAACACATGGCTGCGGCCCATGGCGCCCTGGCGCGCGGTGCTTTCGAGCAGGTCCATGGCGTTGGCGCCGGCAACATTCGGGTCGGCGGTGATCGCCTGCGCCATCTGGCCGGCGGCCAGCGCCAGCACCGCCTTCGCGTCGCGTTCGATCTGGTCGCGTTCGTTCATCAGCGACAGGAAGCGTAGCGCCGCGATGACGACGAGGAAGATGATGATCAGCGCCGGGATCGACCGGCGCAGGAACGGCTCCGCCGCCAGCAGCCGCTGGTAGGCCGGTTCGGCGATCAGCCGCGCATTGCCGGCAAGCCCATCGCCCCTTGCCTCGCGACGCGCAAAAGCCTTCCCTCCGGGCGCGCCCCACGCGTCCGCCTTGGCCATAAATGGCACTCCCCGATTTGCCGCATTTACGATCCGGCTACGCCGCACGTCCGAATCGCCATTAAAGAATCAAAGGTGATTCGCCTTGTCCAGTGGCGCGGGCGAAAAAGATTAAAAGTTGATTGAAATTCGACCGTTTTCCCTTCTCCCCTTGTGGGAGAAGGTGGCCGCGAAGTGGCCGGATGAGGGGTGCTCCAGGGAACACCGACGCCTCATTTCTTCCAACACCCCTCAAGCGTCTCGGCGCTGCGCGCCGATCCACCTTCTCCAGCAAGGGGAGAAGGAGAGGGCGCTACGCCAGCGTCCGCTCCACGATATCGCGCAAGTCCGCCGACAGGTTCTCCGCATTCGCCATCTTCAGCAGCGCCTGCTTGGCCTTAGCCTGCCGTCCCGGCTCCAGCGCGCGCCAGGACCGCAGCGCCGTCGCCAGCCGCGCCGCCACCTGCGGGTTGCGCTTTTCCACCTCCAGCACGGTCTCGGCGAAGAAGCTGTAGCCTTCGCCGTCGGCGCGGTGGAACCCCGTCGGGTTTGCGCTGGAGAAGGTGCCGATCAGCGAGCGGACCCGGTTGGGATTGGCGATCGAGAAGGCCGGATGGCCGGTCAAGGCGCGCACGGTGTCGATTGTGTGCGAACCGGGGACGCCGGCCTGGATCTGGAACCATTTGTCGAGCACCAGCGCATCGCCGCGATATGTCGCTTCGAAGCTTGCCAGCGCCTCTTGCGCCTCTGCCGAGCCTGCA
>JBFLWR010000420.1:0-4986 GCA_040755925.1 Pseudomonadota bacterium | reverse complement strand
TATTACGGCACCATCGACCTGGTCGACGCCCGCCACCCGCAGACGATCCTCGCCTACGGCCTCAACGGCAAGCCGCTGCCGGTCGAGAACGGGGCGCCGCTGCGCGTGCGCGTCGAGCGCCAGCTCGGCTACAAGATGCCGAAATACATCTACAAGATCGAGCTGGTCGACGGCTTCGCCAATGTCGGCGGCGGCCGCGGCGGCTATTGGGAGGACAATGGTTACGACTGGTATGGCGGGATTTGATGGCCCTCGCCTGCAGGCCGCACACGATATGCCAGCGGCCGAACTCGACGCTCTTGAGGATCATCTCAACGGCGACAACCGATGGCCGGAAGCCATTCCAACATCATCCGGAGCAAGGCGATTTTGGGCGACCACGCGGTCTTTGACCGGCATCTGGCGCGCAAAGGGGGACGCGACTAAAATTCGGAAGTTGCAAGCCAAATAGCTGGATCGACCTTGAGTGCTGCCCTGACTAAAATTCAACAGCTGATATCAGCAGTTTTTATGGGGCTTTCTCTCTCTGGGTTAGCCTTTTATTGGCTCGTTGAGATGAACTTCGAGCAACACGCACGGCCCTTTTCGCCCGACCCTGCAAAGGGCTTCACATCCCTGGTTCACAACAAGATGGGCGATTTCTACGGAACGCCATTTGAAGGTTTAACTTCAAAATACGGTCTATCTTTCCTGGTGCCCCTGCTCCTTGCTGGTGCGGTGCTATCCCCGGAGGTCCGCGCAGGCAAAAAGCCCGCTGACACGATAGCAGTGCGGGGATGTTTCTTGAGCACGGCTATCTTGTTGTTTGTTGTTTTGATGACGTTGTGGGAGAGCGGCTTTTAGATAACCATCGGTTCAGCCGCTCAAGCGACCTTATCGAGCAGCGGCCTCAATGCCGGATGGATTTCCGGCGAGGCGTGCTTGATCAGCGTCAGCAGGGCGCGTTCGTTGTCGCGCAGCGGGCGCTTTCCGTCTCCTACATGCTCGGCCAGCCATCTCGCCTCGCCGGCATCGATGGTTTCCGCGCGGCGGGCAAGCGCTTCGGCCGCCCGGTTCTTGGCTTCCCACTCGGCCTCGATGTCGCCGGGCGACTGATAGGCTTCGAGTATGCCCGCGAGCCCGCCTGACACCATGCGGCTGAAGAAGCCGCCAAGCGTCGGCGCGGCTTCGTCGAGGAAGTTCTCGTGGCGCAGCGCCGCTTCGCGCGTCGGCGGCTCGTAGCCGGCCGAGCACATGACATAATTGGCGATCGCCTTGACGAAGAGGTCGTTCCAGGAGGGATCGTTGTCGGCCGCCTCTGTCTGGTCGTTGATCCTGAACAGGATTTCAGCCTCGGCCTTGGTGATGGCGATGTTGCCGTCGCCGCCATAGGCATAGAGGATGCGGCGCAGGAGATCGACCTCGGCCCTGGTGACCTTTCCAGGCGCCAGGCCGCCGCCACGCATCAGCGGGCCTTTGCCATCGATCACGGCGTGGGCGACCTGCTCCAGCGCATAGGCGGAAAGCTGGCTGGGCGAGGATTTCGCCTCCTCCAGCACATGCACCAGCAATTCGAGCTCGGTGCGGCTGTCGACCATGCCGTCCCGCGAAATGGCGCGGACCAGCCAGTCGGCATTGTCCTGCGAGATATAGCCCTCGGGCTTCTCCTGATGGACGATGTAGTCGGTCACTGCCTCGACGAAGAACGGAGCCCATTCCTGGCATTTTTCGCGCGCCGTCTGGTCGAGCGCGAACAGCGCTTCGGCTTCACCGCGCGTCACCACGCCATCGGCGAACACCTCGCGCCGCAGCATCGTGACGTCGTCGGCGTTGATACGGTTCTTGGAGGTCAGCCCCGCGACCGGAGCGCTCATGATCAGTTCGCCCATCCGTTTCCCTGCCCGTCGCCTTGCCGGCGAACCCGATGCCTTATCCCGCCAGGATTTATCAGCATTGTCTTGAGAAACCGGCAAATGGCGTGGTTAGCGAAGACTTGTCGCTGGGAGGTGACAAGGTGTCGCCGACGGGCTATGGATGGCGCGTCGAGGGCTCAGGCGACTGAGTCCTACCTGTTTGCGGGAGAGAGCAGCGAAAGCTGTCGCCGAAGGGGAAATCGCCCGAAATCTCTCAGGCAAAAGAACCGTAGACGGGAAAGACAACTCTGGAAAGTCGGGGCTAGCCCCGCGCCGAAGGTGTAAGCGCTGCCGACAGAGTTACGGGGCGCGAGTCTCTCAGGCTTCAGACAGAGGGGCACGGACTGGACCGCCAGCAGCGGTCGATTGCGTGCGACTCTGGAGAAGACATGACAGGCGAAGACACCAGACATCTACCCCTTGAGGATTTGCATCAGGCCGCAGGCGCCCGTTTCGGCGCCTTTGCCAGCTGGTCGATGCCGCTCACCTATCCGGCCGGCGTGATGAAGGAACACCTTCACACGCGCGAGCATGCCGGCTTGTTCGACATCTCGCATATGAAGCTGTTCGACGTGAGCGGCCCGGGTGCGGTGGCTCTGCTCGACCGCGCCTGCCCCCTCGATGCCGGAGCGCTGGAGATTTCGCAGTCCAAATACACCTTCTTCCTCAACGAGGCCGCCGGCATCATCGACGACCTGATCGTCACCCGGCTGGGCGATGACCGCTTCATGGTGGTTGCCAATGCCGGCAATGCGGTCGAGGACGAAAGGCATCTTCGCGCGCTGGCCGCGGATTTCGATGTGGCGGTCGAACCGCTCGACCGTGTCTTCCTGGCCATCCAGGGCCCCGATGCCTGGGCGGTCCTGTCGCGAGCCGGCATCGAGACCGGTTCCCTGCTCTTCATGCACTGCGTCGAGCCTCGGCAAGACTGGTTCATGAGCCGCTCCGGCTATACCGGCGAGGATGGTTTCGAGATCGGCTTGCCCGAGGCGGACGCGCGCGATCTCGTCGCAAAACTCCTCGGCGACGAACGCGTGCAGTGGATCGGCCTCGCCGCGCGCGACAGCCTTCGCCTGGAGGCGGGGCTCTGCCTGCATGGGCAGGACCTGACGCCCGAGATCGATCCGGCAAGCGCCGGGCTGATGTGGGCCATCCCCAAGGAGGTGCGCGCCTCCGGCCACTTCATCGGCGCGGACGCGCTTCGCTCGATCCTGGAGCGCGGACCGACGCAGAAGCGCGTCGGCCTGAAGCCGGACGGGCGCCAGCCGGTGCGCGCCGGCGCGGCGCTGATCGATGCCGACGGTCATGCGGCCGGTCACGTCGCCTCAGGCGGCTTCGGTCCGTCTGCTGGTCATCCGGTCGCCATGGGCTACGTCAACGCCGCCCTCGCCAAGTCCGGAACCAAACTCTTCGCCGATGTCCGCGGGACCAGGATTCCGATCGACGTCAGCTCCCTGCCCTTCACGCCACATCGCTACCGCAAAGGATGAATTCCCGATGGCAAAGACCTATTTCACTGAAGACCATGAATGGCTGCGCGTCGAAGGCGGCGTCGCCACCGTCGGGATCACCGACTACGCGCAGGAACAGCTCGGCGATCTCGTCTTTGTCGAACTGCCGGAAATCGGCCGCAAGCTCGCCAAGGGCGACACCGCGGTCGTCGTCGAATCCGTCAAGGCGGCCTCGGATGTCTATGCGCCGGTCGACGGCGAGATCACCGAAGCCAATGGCTCGCTGTCAGCCGACCCGTCGCTGGTCAACTCGGCGGCGACCGGCGACGGCTGGCTCTGGAAGATGAAGCTCGCCAACGAAAGCCAGCTCGATGGCCTCATGGATGAGGCCGCCTACAAAGCCCATATCGGCTGATACCAGGATTTTGAACATGACTGCAGCACCTGTACCCTTCTCGGCCCGTCACATCGGCCCCGGCGTCAACGACGTCAGAGCCATGCTCGCCACCATCGGCGTTCCGTCCGTCGAGACGCTGATCAGCCAGGCCGTGCCGAGATCGATCCGCCTCGACCAGCCGCTCAACCTGCCCGCGCCGGCCAGCGAAGCGGAAGCGCTCGCCGAATTGTCGGCGACCATGGCGAAGAACACGGTGCTGAAGAGCTTCATCGGCGCCGGCTATCACGGCGTCCACGTGCCTCCGGTCATCCAGCGCAACCTGTTCGAGAACCCGGCCTGGTACACGGCCTACACGCCCTACCAGGCCGAGATCAGCCAGGGCCGGCTGGAAATGCTGTTCAACTTCCAGACCCTGGTCACCGAATTGACCGGCCTGCCGGTGGCGTCGGCGTCACTGCTCGATGAAGCCACAGCCGTTGCCGAGGCTGTCGGCATCGCGCTGCGCCATCATCGCGACAAGCGCACCAAGGTAGCGCTCGCGGGTGCGCCGCACCCGCAGACGCTCGACGTCGTGCGCACTCGCGCCGAGCCGCTCGGCATCGAGGTCGACGGCGACACCATCGACGACAACACCGCCGCCCTGCTCGTCTCCTGGCCGGATACGTTCGGTGTCTATGGCGACCACAAGGCTGCGATCGAGAAGGCCCGCGCCATCGGCGCGCTGGTCGTCTTCATCGCCGACCCGCTCGCCCTGACGCTCACCCACGCACCGGCCAAGCTCGGCGCAGACATCGCGGTCGGCCCGATGCAGCGCTTCGGCGTGCCGATGGGCTTCGGTGGCCCACACGCCGCTTATTGCGCCGTCTCCGACAGACTGACCCGGCTGATGCCCGGCCGCCTCGTCGGCCAGTCGACCGACAGCAAGGGCCGCCCGGGCTACCGCCTCGCGCTGCAGACGCGCGAACAGCATATCCGTCGCGACAAGGCCACCTCCAACATCTGCACCGCGCAGGCGTTGCTCGCCAACATGGCGACCGCTTATGCCATCTGGCATGGTCCCGCCGGCTTGCAGGCGATCGCCGAGCGCATCCATGGGCTCGCCAACCGCCTCGCGTTGGGCCTCAAGGCCGCCGGCGTTTCGGTGCTTGGCACGAGCCGTTTCGACACGGTTACGGCAGAGGTGAAGGGCACAGCGGGCTCGATCGCCGCTGCCGCCGAGAATTCCGGCAGGTTGCTGCGCGTCATC
>JBFLWR010000042.1:0-3386 GCA_040755925.1 Pseudomonadota bacterium | reverse complement strand
CGCCGCGCACGACCTTGTAGGCCTTGCCCGGGTTTTCCTCTTGCGCCGAGACGAGGTGGAGAAGCACGCGCGTACGCTCGACATGGCCGAGGAAGCGGTCGCCGATGCCGACGCCCTCATGCGCGCCCTCGATCAGGCCGGGAATGTCGGCGAGCACGAATTCGCGGCCGTCGATGCGGGCGACGCCAAGACCGGGATGCAGCGTCGTGAACGGATAGTCGGCAATCTTCGGCTTTGCGGCGGTGACGGCCGCGAGGAAGGTTGACTTGCCGGCGTTCGGCAACCCGACCAGCCCGGCGTCGGCGATCAGCTTCAGCCGCAGCCAGATGCTGAGTTCTTCGCCCGGCAGACCGGGATTGGCCCGGCGTGGCGCCTGGTTGGTCGATGTCTTGAAATGCTGGTTGCCGAAGCCGCCATTGCCGCCCTTGGCAAGCAGGAAGCGCTGGCCGACAACGGTCAAATCGCAGATCAGCGTTTCATTGTCCTCGGCGAAGATCTGCGTGCCGGCGGGCACTTTCAGCGTGATGTCGGCGCCCTTGCCGCCCGTCATGTTGCGGCCCATGCCGTGCATGCCGGTCTTGGCCTTGAAATGCTGCTGGTAGCGATAGTCGATCAGCGTGTTCAGCCCGTCGACCGCTTCCGCCCAGACGTCGCCGCCGCGGCCGCCGTCGCCGCCGTCCGGCCCGCCGAACTCGATGAATTTCTCGCGCCGGAACGACACCGATCCGGCGCCACCGTCGCCGGAGCGAATATAAACCTTGGCCTGGTCGAGGAATTTCATAGGATTTTCGAGGTTTCTGCTGATTGCCTTGCGCGATTGCTCTAAACCAAGGCGGGGCCGAGGGCGAGGCTGTTTTGTGACGAAAGCGCTTGCACACGCTTTTGCGCAGGCCGCGAACACGCTAGCGGTGCCCGATTGCGAAGGATCCCGCGCGACGATCGTCTCCGGTTTTCGCGCGTCGTGAGCGTTGGAGTACCGGAATGAAGATCGTCACCTACAACATCCAGTACGGGATCGGACTCGACGGCAAATACGATGTCGACCGTATCGCCGACGCCGTGCGCGGCGCCGATGTGATCGCGCTGCAGGAGGTGACCCGCAACAATCCGCGCAACGGCGATCGCGACATGGTGGCCGAGATCGGCGAAGCGTTGCCCGACTATTTTGCCGCCTATGGCAGCAATTTCGAGGTCAATATCGCCTCGCGCCTGGAGAACGGCCGCGCCGTCTCGACCAGTTTCCAGCTCGGCAACATGGTGCTGTCGAAGACGCCCATCCATCTGTCGCGCAATCTCCTTCTGCCGCGCAGCCGCAGCCTTGAGACCATGAACTTCCAACGTGGCGCGCTCGAGGCGCTGATCGAGACGCCGCTCGGCTTCATCCGTTTCTATTCCACCCATCTCGACCACCGCAGCCCCGTCGAGCGCCAGGGCCAGATCCGTTTCCTGCGCCAGCGCCTGCTCAACTATGCGCTGGAGGGGGGTGGCCTGTCCGGCATTCCCGAGATCGGCCTGCCCGACCTGCCCTATCCGGAAGCCTTCATCGTCATGGGCGACTTCAACATGCTGCCGGGATCACCCGAATATGTCGAGCTCGCCGGCCGCCCCGACCACGAATTCGGCATGCCGCTCACCGCCGATCTCGCCGTCGACGTCGCCCAGCGTCTCGACGTCAACGACCTGGTCACCTGGGTAGACCCCGAACGGCCCGAAGACCAGAGCCGCCACAAATGCATCGACTATGTCTTCACCAGCGCCTCGCTTGCCAAGTCGCTGAAGCGCCTGTGGTCCGACCGGCAGGCCGTCGGCTCCGACCACCTGCCCGTCTGGGTCGAACTGGGTTGAGCGGCCTTCCTTGATCCAAGGCACCGTCCCGAGGTGCGTTGAGATTCAGGTCAGACCGAGCCGAAAACATTGGTTTTCGAGAACCGGAGCGGAGCGTGCTTGAGGCACGTGAGCACCGGAAGCGCGGAAAATCAGTGTTTGCAGGCCGGGCTCACCTGAATATCGGCGCACCTCAGAAGTGGACCCAGTTGCGCAGGCTGGTCCACGTCTTCCTGTCCAGGCGGTAGCGCTCGACCGGCACCTGGCCGGCGACGATCGAGTTCAGCATGCCCTGCCCCGCATACTGGAAGCCGCACTTGTGGATGACGCGGCGCGAGGCCGGGTTGATGACCCGGGTCGAGGCGTGCAGCACCTGGATCGAGGTCTTCTGGAAGGCGAGGTCGACCAGCGCGTGCGAGGCCTCCGTCGCATAACCGCGCTTCCAGAAGGGCTCGCCGATCCAGTAACCGAGCTCCAGCCCGCGGCCGGTGGTGTTGAGACCTGCGCAGCCGACGAATGCGCCGGTGTCCTTGACCGTCAGCGCATAGACGATGCCGGCGCGCCGCGAGGAGGCCATGGCAAGGAAAGTCCGCGCTTCCGCCTCGCCATAGGGATGCGGCATGCGGGCCAGCATCTCGGCCACGTGACGGTTGTCGGCCAAAGCGACGAGTTGCTCGACATCGCTGTCGCGCGGGGCGCGCATGACCAGCCGCTCGGTGGCGAGCACCGGGCAATCGATGGCGTAACTTTCGTCTTCTATCGCTTCCGCTTCGGCAACCATTTTAGTCCTCCAGGCATTGGAAAAATGAAAAAGGAGAGAGGGCAAGCCCATCTCTCCTGATCCTTTTCCTGGCCTGGCCAGACACCGGTTCCCGAGATGGGCGCCGGTGTTATGGTGCGGAACCGGCTACTCCGCTGCTTTGGTAATCGGGTTTACCGACACGTAGGTTCGGCCGTTGGCTTTTTTGTTGAAGGTGACCGCGCCGGCTTCGAGCGCAAAAAGGGTGTGGTCCGTGCCCATGCCAACATTGGTGCCCGGATGCCATTGGGTGCCGCGCTGACGAATGATGATGTTACCGGCAATCACGGCTTCGCCACCGAACTTCTTCACGCCGAGCCGCTTGGAATGGGAGTCGCGACCATTGCGCGACGAACCGCCAGCTTTCTTGTGTGCCATCTAACTAACTCCGATGCGCCCTGCGGCGCTTGAATGGTCTTATGAACGCGTTCGCGTTCCGTTTCAAGTGCGTACCGGCGACGATTGTCGCCAGCCCGTCTTACTTCTTCGCCAGTTCCTTGGCCTGCTCGCGCCAGTCCTTGATCTGGTCGGCGCTGAACGGCATGTGCTCGTCGATCTTGGCGACATCCTTGTCGCTGAGCTTGGCGAGCTGCGCGAAGGTGACTATGCCCTGCTCGGCGAGGTCCTTCGCCGCGACCGGGCCGATGCCCTTGATCACGGTGAGGTCATCCGGCTCGCCCTTCGGCGCCTTGAACAGCGGCGCGGCCTTCTCTTCGCCGGCGGCCTCTGCCTTGACTTCCTTCTTTGCCTTCGGCGCGGCTTC
>JBFLWR010000419.1:0-2904 GCA_040755925.1 Pseudomonadota bacterium | reverse complement strand
GCCGGCCAGTTCGCCGTAGGACAGCGAGCCCATCCCGGTCAGGATGGTGGAGATGCCGGCGTTCGGCTCGCCATCGGCAAGCGCCTTGCGCGCGGCGCCGTCCTCCTTCCAGTTGTCGACCATTTTTTGCAGGTCCGAAACCAGAAGGTTGCTCGCCGACTTCAGGTATTCCGCGCGGCGATCGCAATTGCCGTTGGTACAGTTCTTGAGGTCATAGTCAGTGTAGGGTCGCTCGCCGGCGCCCGGGCCCGTGCCGTGCAGATCCTGGCCCCAGAGCAGGAATTCGATGGCGTGATAGCCAGTCGCGACATTGGCCTGGATGCCGCCGGCCTCCTGCAAGGTCCCCGACAGGAACTCCGGCGTCAGCTTCGAGGCGTCGACCTTCTTGCCGTTGATCTCGATCTCCTTGTTGGCGATGACGTTGGCCGTGTAGAGCGAATTCGTATCCGACTCCGTGCCGTAGCTCTTGGCAACGTAATCGATCAGGCCCTCGTCCAGCGGCCAGGAATTCACCTGGCCCTCCCAGTCGTCGACGACCTTGTTGCCGAAACGATAGACCTCGGTCTGCGGGTAGATGACGCGCGCCGCCTTCCAGGCCTCGCGCGCGGCGTTCAGCGTGTCGGCGGAAGGCTTGGCGATGAGCGCATCGACCGCCTTGTCCAGCGCCTGCACGGTGGTCAGCGCATCCTCGTATTTGGCGAGCCCAATGTCCGCATAGGTCTTGATCACCGCCTTGGCGTCCGTTTCGGCTTTCGCCGGCAAGACGAACACGGCCGCCGTCAGGACCGCCGTGGCGCCCACGGCGGCCAGCCTGCCGCCGAAACGCGCTGTGATTGTCGCTTTCATCAATCCCGTCTCCTAAAGGAATTCAATGGCATAGCCGCCGGCGCATAGCGCCGGAGCAAGCAGAAATGATCTGAAGGGCAAAGACACCGCACAATGGCGCGGTTCATGAACGAAAGACATCGAAATGCCTCCAATCGAAAGGGTTCAAGGCCCAGACATCAAAGGGAATGCGCTCTTGGCGCAGCCCTCCATAAAGCGGTGAAGCAGCCGAAAGTCAACTGGTCCGGCAGAGAAAATTCAATTGAAACAATAGTTTAGAATTATTCTAAACTGCAAATATCAACTTTAGATCGGCAACTGGTCCTATCACACCCTCAAGAGCCGTGATTGACAGGAGGTCGTTCCGGGTGCGACCCCGGGCAGGGTTCCTGCGGCGGTAGCGGACAATCGCCACCTTGCGGAGCTTCCTAGATTTGAAGGCAAAAAAGGGCTGCGATGAAGAACGGGGTTGTCATTGTCGGTTCGGGTCATGCGGGCGTGCAGGCGGCCGCGAGCCTGCGCGAGGAGGGCTATGACGGCCCCGTCATCCTGGTCGGCGACGAGGACGAGCTGCCCTATCACAAGCCACCGCTGTCGAAGACCTTCATCAAGGACGCCGAAGCAAAGCCGCAGCCATTGCGGGGCGAGGCTTTCTATTCCGGCAATTCCATCGACTTGCGGCCGGGCCTGTGGATCGACAGGATCGATGCCCCTTCCCAAAGGCTGGAGATTGCCGGCGGTGGCACGCTCGCCTTCGATCGCCTCATCCTGGCGACCGGATCACGGCCGCGCATCCTCAAGCTCGAAGGCACGGAACTCGGCGGCGTCGTCTCGCTGCGCTCGCTTGCCGACGCGCGGCTGATCCGGGAACTGAGCGCGCAAACCGAGGATGTTGTAATCCTCGGCGGCGGCTTCATCGGCCTTGAAATCGCCGCCACGTTGCGCGCCGCCGGCTGCAATGTGACCGTCGTCGAGGCCGTCGACCGCTTGCTCGGCCGCGCCGTGGCGCCAGCGATCGCCGCCCATGTGCGGCAACGCCTGGAGACTATCGGCGTGCGCATCCTGACCGGCACGACGGTTGCCAGGCTGGAGGGCGAAGCGGGGCGCGTGTCGGCTGCGATCACGTCGAGCGGCGAGCGCCTGCCGGCGCAGATGGTGATCATCGGCATCGGCGTCGTACCCAATGTCGAACTGGCTCAAGCCGCCGGGCTCGCAATCGGCAATGGCATCTGCGTCGATCAGCAGATGCAGAGCTCGATCCGCGAGATCCTGGCGATCGGCGATGCCGCCTCCTACCGCCACTGGTTCACCGGCAGCGACGTGCGGCTGGAATCGGTGCAGAACGCCACCGACCAGGCGCGGCTCGCCGCGCGCACCATCGTCGCCCATATCGAACCCTATATGGCCGTGCCGTGGTTCTGGTCCGATATCGGCGACATGAAATTGCAGATGGTCGGGCTGACGCAGGGTGGCGACAAGCACGTGGTGCTGGGCGAGCCAGCCGAGAACAAATTCTCGATCTATCATTATGCAGGGGACCGGCTGCTTGGCATTGAATCCGTCAACCGGCCAGCCGACCACATGCTCGGCCGCAAGATGCTTGGCGCCGGTTTTTCGCCGACACCGCAAACGGTCGCGGGCGGGCCGGATGCGCTGAAGGCGGCGCTTGCCGCCTTCCAACCAAAGACGCCAGCTTAGAGCGGTTGACGCAATTCCGGACGGAAAACCGCTACGCACTTTTCCTGGAATTGCTCTGGGCTTCGGACCATCCAGGTCGGCTCGAAAGCCTGACCACACCAGCTCGAGATAGATATTGGTGAGCGGTTCCTTGCCGGAACCGCTCAAGCCGACATCAATGATCAGGCGGCGCAGACTTCGCGGATCGAGCTTTCCAGGATGTCGAGCGCCTCGTTCATGACGTTATCCTGGATGGTGATCGGCGCCAGGAAGCGGATGACGTTGCCATAAACGCCGCACGTCAGCAGGATCAGGCCCTTGTCGAGCGCCTTCAGCCTGATCGCATTGGCGATCTCGGCCGACGGCACACCCTTCTTGACGTCATTGAACTCGACCGCGTTC
>JBFLWR010000418.1:0-6266 GCA_040755925.1 Pseudomonadota bacterium | reverse complement strand
AGGTCGTCGGCTGCGGCGCGGAAGATCTCCTTGCCGGCGCGCACCGACCCTGTGAGTGTGATCAGGCGTGGGATGGGGTGCCGCACCAGCGCCGCGCCAATCCCCTCGCCCGTGCCGCTGACCACGTTGATGACGCCCGGCGGAAAATCGAGCTGCGAGGAAAGCTGCGCGATCTCCAGCGCCGAGATCGGCGTGCCCTCATGCGACTTGATGACGATGGTGTTTCCGGCAAGCAGCGCCGGCCCCATCTTGCGGCACATCAGCGCCGCCGGGTAGTTCCAGGCGGTCAGGCCGATGACCACGCCATGGGCGACGCGCTGGATCCAGATCTGCTCGTCCGGCATGTCGGATGGAATGATGTCGCCGGTGATGCGGCGCGCCTCCTCGGCGGCGTAGGTCAGATAGAGCGCCGCGCCTTCGATCTCGCCGCGCGCTTCCTGGATCGGCTTGCCCTGCTCGGCAACGACGATGCGCGCGAGGCGCTCGCGATTTTCGAGGATCAGCCGCGCCAGATCCTTCAGCAATTGTCCACGCGTCGCCGGCGGCAATGCTTCCCACCCCGGCTGGGCGGCACGAGCGGCGACGAGCGCCCGATCGGCGTCGTCCTCGCCGCCCTTGGGCACGGAAGCGATGACCGCCTGCGTTGCCGGATTCTCGACGTCGATCCATTCCTTGATGGTGGAATCGACCCACTCGCCGTTGATGTAGTGGCGATAGCGGTCGGTGCCCTTCACGAGCTCCTTCATGGCCGGCATGTGAAAATCCTGAACTTGGGAAACATCAACGGAACACTCCTTCCGGCACGTAGCCCGCCATCTCGGGCAGCCAGAGGGTGATGTGGGGAACGAAAACGAGCACGAAGAGCGCAACGATCATCATGCCGAGCAGGACCCAGATCTCCCGCAGGATGACGCCGACCTTGATGCCGGTTATGCCGGAAACCAGATACAGCACCTGCCCCATTGGCGGATGGATCAGGCCGATCATCATGTTCACCGTCGATACGACGCCGAAATAGACCGGATCGATGCCAAGCTCGCGAACGGTGGGCATCAGGATGGGTATGACGATCAGCAACAAGAGCAGCGTGTCGAACAGCGCGCCGAGCACGATGAACAGCAAGGTCACCGCGAACATGAACATGGTCGGGCCCATGTCGAGCGAGGCGATCCAGGCGCCGAGGAACTCGGGCAGTTGCTCGGCCGCGACGATGTAGTTCATCACCACAGCGCCGGCGATGGTGATGGCGACGATCGCTGTCGACTTGGAGGATTCCCGCAGTACCTCGAACAGCTTGCGCGGCGTCATGGTGCGGTACCAGAACAGCGCCAGCATCAAGGCCACGAAAGCGGCTACCGCCGCCGCTTCGGTCGGCGTCACTGCGCCCGAATAGATACCGCCCAGCAGGATGGCGGGAAGCAACAGCGTGGGGCCGGCGTCGCGCACCACGGATATGGCTTCGCTGCGCGTCGGCTTGGGTTGCGTCGGGAAATTCTGCAGCCGCGCCTGGATGGCCACGACCCCCATCATCACCGCCGCGAGGAACAGGCCGGGCAGCACGCCGCCGAGGAAGAGATAGCCGATCGAGGTGTTGGTGACGACGCCGTAGAGCACCATCGGAATCGAGGGCGGAATGATCGGGCCGAGGATGGCCGATGTCGACGTCAATGCGCCGGCGAAGCCTGGCCGGTAACCGGCCTTGATCATCATGTCGATCGAGATCTTGCCGGGGCCAGCGGCATCGGCCAGCGCGCTGCCGCTCATGCCGGCGAAGATGACGCTGGCGATGATGTTGACATGGGCCAAGCCGCCGCGAAAGCGGCCGACCAGCAGGCTGGCGAAGCCGAACATCTTGTCGGTCATCTCGCCGGCGTTCATCAGCTCCGCCGAAAAGATGAACAGCGGAACGGCGAGCATGACGAAATTGCCATAGATGCCGTTGAGGCTCTGGCTCGCCACAAGCCCGATATCGTTGCCGGTTATCACGAAATACACGATGCCGGATGCGAGCATGGCGTAGCCGAGCGGCATTCCGATGAACGTCCAGACGAAGAAAAGGACGAACATCACTTCAGCGGCGAAAGACATAAGCTTTTCCTAGAGATGCTGTTCCCAGCCGGGCCGAACGAGCTGCCAGAGCCGGCGCACTGCATTGACGACGACCGCGACGACGAAGATGAGAAAGCAGCCGAAGACCAGTTGCATGGGCACATGCAACAGCATCGACCTGCGGCGGCCGAGGAAGGAAATGTAATCGTAGGTTCCCGGGATCGCTGCCAGGAAGACCAGCGCCAGCGACAGGCTGATGAAGATCGCGACGACGCGACGTGCCGCCGGTGGAAACCAGCCGTAGATCACGTCGAAGACGATATGCTGCCGCTCCTTGAGCAGGATGTCGCTGGTCCAGAAGACGATCCAGACATAGCCGATGACGCAGAGCTCGTTCGTCCATGAGATCGGAGAATTGAAGATGTAGCGGGCGCCGATGCCGATCACGAAGCCGGCGAACATCACGGCAAAAGCCGCGACGCTCACCGATTCCGCAAATCGCCTCCAGAGAACTGCCAGGTTCTGCATCGCGCTGGCTTAGGCCGCGCCAATGCGGTCGAGCATGCCCTTGGGCCAGTTCTTCGAGAAGTCCGAATTGACGAAGGCATCCAGGACATGTTTGCGGAAGGCTTCGAGGTCCGGAGTCGTCACTGTGTTGCCGTGCTTCTCGAAGAAGGCCTTGCCGTCATTCTCGGTGGCGATCACGCCATCGTCGTTCACCTTCTTGGCCGCGTCCTCGGCAGCGAGAACCGCCTTCTTCTCGTTGTCGCTCAGCCCGTCCCAGAACTTCTTCGGCATGGTGAAGAAGACGTTCGCGACCTGATGGCCGGTGAGCACGATCTGCTTAGACACTTCGTAGAATTTCGACGCAATAGCATCCGGCAGCGGATTCTCCAGCCCGTCAATCGTGCCGGTCTGCATGGCAAGATAGACTTCCTCGAAGGCCAAGGGGGTGGCGCTGGCGCCGAGCGCGTTGCCGAGGAACTGCCAGGCGGCCGAGCCCGGCATGCGCAGTTTCACGCCCTTGAGGTCGGCAGGCACGTTGACGGCGCGCGGCGTGCGCAGGATGACGTGGCGCGTGCCGAGATACTGGCTCTTGACGATCTGCAGACCGAGGTCGCCGGCGACCTTTGCCTTGAATTCCTTGCCGACCTCGCCGTCATAGACCGCGTCCAGATGCTTGGCGTCGCGGAATAGATAGCCGGTGGTGAAGATCGAATATTCCGGGATCAGTTCGGCAATATCCGAAGGTGAGGTCAGCGCCACTTCCAGATTGCCGCGCTGCATGGCCTCGATCTCGGAGCCTTGGGCGAACAGCGTGCCGTTATAGTGCAACTGCACATCGAAGGCGCCGGGCATGGACTTGTCGAGTTCGGCCTTGAAGGCCTGCAACGCCTTCGACTGCCACTCGGTGTCGGGGCCGGGCGTCGATGCGCGGATGACCTTGCCCGCCGCGAAAGCGAGACGCGAGACGAAGGGCGCCGCCAGGACGCCCAGGGCGCCGGCAACCACGCTCCGGCGGCCGACGGCTCGATCGAGAAATGACGACTTCTGCTTGTTCATGTTCTTCCCCTCCTCCTTCGTCGCTGCTGGCCGTTCGGACGGCGCGCGACCTGACAAGCGGATGTTTTCACCGCCGTCACAAATCGTCAAGCTGAATGTTGACAATAGGCAATCAATCATCATTTGTTTGACCGATGGAGCCTGCCTGCTCCCGAGATCGCGAGTGAACGCAGCCATGACGACCCAAGCGCCTGCCCTGCCGAGGACCGATTGCCTGATGGTCGCGGTGGCCACGCCGTTGACCATGGACCTGCACCCCGACATCGGCATGCTGGTTCGGCACATCGAGATGCTGCTCGGCGCCGGCTGCGACGGCGTTGCGCTCTTCGGAACCACCGGCGAAGGCACCGAATTCTCGGCCGAGGACCGGATGGAGGGGTTGGATGGCGTAATTGCCGGCGGCGTTGCGCCAGGACGGCTCATCGTCTCGGTCGGCGCGCTGGCCATTCCCGACATCGTGCGACTCGCGCATCACGCCACCGATCGCGAGGTCGACAGCCTGCTGCTGATGCCGCCCTGCGTCTACCGGGGCGGCATTACCGAGGAAGGTACCTTCCGCTTCTACGCGACCGTGATCGACCGCATCGGACGGAATGATCTGAAGCTCTGCCTCTATCATTTCCCGGATATTTGCGGCGTCCCGCTGACGCCGCGCGTCATCCGGCGCATGGACGAAGCCTATCCGGGCATCATCAGCGGCGTGAAGGACAGCGGCGGCGATCTCGATTTCACCGAAGCGCTGATCCGCCGCTTCGCGCATCTTTCCATCTATACCGGATCGGAAACCCATCTGCCGCAGGCGCTGGCCGCGGGAGCACGCGGCACCATATGCGGCCTCGGCAACGCCATGCCGCGGCTGATGCGGGCGATGTTCGACGCGCCGACGGCGTTCGATCGCCGCAAGCTGGTGCCCGCCTTGATGTCCGGCGATTTCATCCTGTCGCGGCGTCCGTTCCCTGCCTCGGTGAAAGCAGTGCTTGCCTCGGTCAATGACGAGCCGGGCTGGAACCGCGTGCTGCCGCCGATGTCGGAAGTGCCGATGCCGGAGCGCGGCTGGATGCTGCGGGACTTCATGCGCTGGGAAGCAAGCCTGCCTCCGGCATGGCGCAGCTTTGGTTCGAACGCGCCCGCGGCCGAGCAGAAGGTCGTGGCCATGCGACGGGCCTGACGGCGTCTTCGCCCACCGTCATTTCGGCTACGCTGTTCCTCGCCTGTGCCCGCTGACCTGCGCACCGTCGTCATGATGCAGGAGGAGGAATCCCGGGATGGGAAGCAAAGGTATGATCGCCGTCAGCAGGAAAACCCAATGAAATTGCTGCGGCGTCGGCGCGTGGGCCTGACCGGATACAAGGCCGAGCACCATTGCGGCGATCGAAACGCCCAGTGAAACGCTGAGCTGCTGGAGGACGCCGCCAAGGCTGGTGGCGCGGCTGAGCTTGTCCGCCGGCAGGTCGGCATAGGACAGGGTGTTGGACGTCATGAACTGGGCCGAGCGGACGATGCCGAACAGGAAGATGTAAAGCCCGATCAGCCAATGCGGCGTGTCGGCGCGCATCAACGCGAAGCCCGCAACGGCGGCCGAACCGAGAATCGCGCTGCCCGTCAGCACGAATTTGAAGCCGAAACGGCGCAGGACAGGCGACAGCATCGGGCGCATCAGCAGGGCGCCGAAGCTGCCGACGAATGTCAGCGAACCGGAGGCGACCGGGCTCATGCCAAAGCCGAGCTGCAGCATCAGCGGCAGGAGGAAGGGCACGCCGTTCAATCCGACACGGCAGAGGCCGCCGGCAAGCGTGCCGATCCAGAAGGAACGGAATCGAAAGAGCGTCAGGTCGACCGCCGGGGCTGCGACGCTTCGCGCATAGCGCCCGAAAGCCAGAAGCAGCAGGAAGGCGGTGACAAGCACCAGCACAGTCGCCAGTGTCGAGATGGTCGGCCGGCCGATGTTCTCCAACCCGAACTGCAGCAGCGCGGCACCGCCTCCGACCATGAGAAAACCAGCAAAGTCGAAGCGTTGCACGGCCTCGCCGCGGAAATCGTCGACGAAGCGCAAGGCGGCGAAAATGCCAAGCAAGCCGAAAGGCACATTGACATAGAATATCCAGCGCCAGGACGCGTAGGTGGTCAGCAGGCCACCGAGCAACGGCCCGATGACCGGGCCGATGATGGCCGGGAAGGTCGTGTAGGTCATGGCGGTGATCAGCCCGCTGCGCGGAAAGCTGCGCAGCAGGATCAGCCGCCCCACCGGCGTCATCATGGCGCCGCCTAGGCCCTGCAGCGCGCGCATCGCCAGCAGCATGCCGATGTTGTCCGCGATTCCGCACAACGCGGAGCCGAGCGTGAAGGTGAAGAGCGCCAGAGCGAATATCCTGCGCGCGCCGAACCTGTCGGCAAACCAGCCGCTGACCGGAATGAAGACGGCGAGCGTCAGGATGTAGGTGGTGATCGCGAGGTTGAGCCGGACCGGCGTCGTGTCCAGGCTTTGCGCGATGGCCGGGATAGCGGTGGTGATGATGGTGGAGTCGAGCTGCTCCATCAGAAAGGCGACCGCGACGGTGACCGGGATGATCAGCCTCAGCCTCGGATCGCGCTCGGTCGCAAACTGCGGCGGTTCCAATGCTCTGACCAATTCTGTCATTTCGGACGGATTGCGC
>JBFLWR010000417.1:0-13997 GCA_040755925.1 Pseudomonadota bacterium | reverse complement strand
AGCCGAAGATGGCGACAGAAGCGAGCCGGAAGCGCCGGCTGGCAGCGGCGGCATAACCAGTCCGCGCGCCGACCCCGACGCGCCGCCGCCCGAAGTGATCTACGACCTCGGCAAGCTACCGGAGCCGGTCAAGCGCATGCACGGCCTGATCGTCGAGGCCTGCAAGAGCGGGGATATCGAGAAGCTGAGGCCGCTGATCGGCCAGGGCAATCAGATGGCGCAATTGTCGCTCAGCGATATCGAGGGCGACCCGATCCTCTTCCTCAAGGGCCTGTCAGGCGACAGCGACGGCCAGGAAATCCTCGCCATACTGGAGGAGGTGCTCAGCGCCGGCTACGTCCATGTCGACGCCGGCACGCCGCAAGAGCTCTATGTCTGGCCCTATTTCTTCGCCCTGCCGCTGGACAAGCTCGACCCGAAGCAGCGGGTCGAATTGTTCAAGCTGGTAACGGCAACCGACTATGACGACATGAAGCAGTTCGGCGCCTACATCTTCTACCGGGTCGGCATCACGCCCGCCGGCCAGTGGATGTTCTTCGTCGCCGGGGATTGAGGCAACTCATCCCTTGTGGATGCCGGCTTCCGGCCAGATGCGGATTGCTTCCTGCCGCAAGGCCGAAATCGCGTCGCTGGCTGTCGTAACGTCCATTTGCAGGACGTCGGCAGCGTCGCGCAACTCCCCTTTGTCTCGCAGTTTATTCACCACCCAGGCGATCTTGCGGTGGATATCAGGTCCATAGGCGACTTGCGCCTTGTCGAGGGAATCCGCAGGTATCCGACCATAAGCCTTGACCAGCATCCCGAGATCGAAGGCGTCGCGATATGCGGTTGCGCGATCCTGGCATCGATCGGCGTTCGCCAGCAGCTTCTCGGCGAACATGTCCGCCGGCACGAGGGCCGGTGTCCCCAAATCCTCGTCGAAATGACCTCGCAATTGGATACGGGCTTCACGAACGACTTCGAAGCGGATCGGCTGCCCATGCAGGCGCACAGCTGTCCTGAGGCCATACTGATCGATCTGAAAGTCCCGAATGGGTTCGACTGGTTCAGGAAAAAAGGCCCTGACGCCAAGCTCCGACGCTCGCGTCCGCAGCTCGCGATAGCCGTCGGCGTCGGCGCAGAGGAAGTCCAAATCCAGTGACCGCCGATATTCGCCCAGTTTCATGACGATGGCGGTGCCACCGCCAAACCAGCATTGAGCGGCCGTCAGGAAATCATGGTCCATCAGGCCGAGGGCTTGGGCTATGATCCTGTGTTCCGGTTTTCCGAATTCCTTCATGATCTCAACTCGCGATATGTCCTGTCCGGTATCGTGGGCTGCGAGAAGAAAGCGAGGAAGGGAAGTCCTGACATCAGGACGTAGTCAGAAGGATGCCGTGACCGAATTCGTCGGCCAGCTTCCTTATAAGCACCTTCTCACGCGCTGTAAGGCGCTTTTGATCGACAAAGCGCCAATTGCGTTCGTAAAGCGCAAATGCCTCTTCCGCGGACATCGGTCGCATGGCATCGCGGTTCCAGGCGAGTGCCTGGAGCTGCGGGAAGTCCGCGGGGACGATCGACGCAATGTTTGCGGTCATGGCCCGCCTAACATAGTGCGGAGAGCTTAAGAAATCCAACGTGAGCCTAAAGCCAACCGCGTTTGGGCAGGTTCCCGGCGACGCGTTTTCAGCCGTCCTTAGGCGGGCTGCGTCAGGCCGGCAACGCTTCGGAAAACTCCACCGCCCTGCCCTGGGATGGATTGACGATCTCGCCTTCCCACATGACGCGCGTGCCACGAATCATCGTGCCCACCGGCCAGCCCATGACCTCGCGGCCGTCATAGGGCGTCCAGCCCGCCTTCGAGCCCGCCTGCGCGTTGGTGATGGTCTCGCGGCGCTTCATGTCGACGACAGTGAAGTCGGCATCGTAGCCGGCGGCGATACGGCCTTTCCTCGCCATGCCGAAGATACGCTGCGGGCCGTGGCTTGAGAGATCGACGAAGCGCTGCAGGGTGAGCCGGCCGGCATTCACATGGTCGAGCATGATCGGCACCAGCGTCTGCACGCCGGTCATGCCCGACGGCGAGGCTGGATAGGGCTTTGCCTTCTCGGCCGGCGTGTGCGGCGCATGGTCGGAGCCCAGCACGTCGACGATGCCTTGCGAGATGCCGTGCCAGACGCCGTCGCGGTGGCGCGCAGCGCGCACCGGCGGGTTCATCTGGATCAGCGTGCCGAGCCGCGCATAATCGTCGGCAGTCAGCGTCAGGTGATGCGGCGTCGCCTCGCAGGTGGCGACGTCCTTGTGCTGCTCGAGGAAGAGGATCTCCTCGGCCGTCGAGATGTGCAGCACATGGATGCGCGCGCGCGTCTGCCGGGCGATGCGCACAAGCCGCTCGGTGCAACGCAGCGCCGCGATCTCGTCGCGCCAGACCGGATGGGACGACGGATCGCCCTCGACACGCAGCCCAAGCCGCTCGCGCAAACGGAACTCGTCCTCCGAATGGAAGGCGGAGCGGCGACGCGTGTTTCTGAGGATCGAGGCGACGCCCTCGTCGTCCTCGACCAGGAGGTCGCCGGTGGACGAGCCCATGAACACCTTGATGCCGGCCGCGCCCGGCAGCCGCTCGAGCTCACCGACATCGCCGGCATTGTCGCGCGTGCCGCCGACCCAGAAGGCGAAGTCGCAATGCATGCGGCCGGTGGCGCGCCGCACCTTGTCGGCCAGCGCCGCCTCGCTGGTGGTGAGCGGATTGGTGTTGGGCATCTCGAAGACGGCGGTCACGCCGCCCAGCACGGCAGCGCGGGAGCCGGTCTCCAGATCTTCCTTGTGCTCCAGTCCCGGTTCGCGGAAATGCACCTGGCTGTCGACGACGCCCGGCAGGATGTGCAGGCCCGAACAGTCGATCGTCTCGCCGGCCGAGGCCTGGCCGAGATCGCCGATCGCGGCGATGCGCCCCGCCCTCACGCCGACATCGCGCCGGCCCTCGCCATCATGGTTGACCACCGTGGCGCCTGTCAGGATGAGGTCATAGGTGGTTGCCATGGGCGTCCAATCTCTTGCGGGGGGAGTGTCGTCGGCTTACGTAAAGGCCGACAGTTTTGCAAGATCAGGCCGACTTCAGCCCATGCCCTTTGCCCTGCTTAATGACCGCGCGCTCATTTCCGTTTCAGGCCCGGACGCCGAACACTTCCTGCAGAACATCCTTACCACCGACCTCGATGCGCTCGGCGCCGGCGAGGCTAAACCCGGCGCGCTGCTGGCGCCGCAAGGCAAGATCCTGTTCGATTTCCTGATCTCCCGCGCCGGCGACGATGGCTTCCGGCTTGAGTGCCGGGCCGACATCGCCGACGACTTCCTGCGCCGGCTGATGCTTTACCGGCTAAGGGCTAAAGCCGAGATTGCCAAGCAGGAACAGACGCTTGTCACTGTCGCGTGGGGTGATGATTCAAGCGCTTCAGTTTCCGATTCAACCATGCTCGCCGATGCCCGCTTCCGTGACGTGGCGGTCAGGCGCGCGTATGGCGGCGCGGCGCGGGGTGGCGGCGACCTGCAAGCCTGGCAGGCGCTGCGCATCGCCAACGGCATTGCCGAAAGCGGTTCGGACTACCAGTTGGGCGATGCCTTCCCGCATGACGTGCTGCTCGACGAGACCGGCGGCGTCGGCTTCAAGAAGGGCTGCTATGTCGGACAGGAAGTGGTTTCTCGCATGCAGCATCGCGGTACGGCCAGGCGCCGCGTGCTGATCGCCTCGGCCGAGAGGCCCCTGCCCGCCTCCGGCGCCGAGCTCACCGTTGGCGGCCGGCCGGTCGGCACGCTCGGCTCGGTCAGCGGCGGCGCCGGCCTCGCGATCGCCCGTACCGACCGCGTCAAGGCGGCGCTCGACGCCGGCGAAGCGGTCATGGCCGGCGAGGTTCCGGTGTCACTCGCCATTCCGGCCTGGGCGAAATTCACCTTTCCGCAGGATACGGCCAGCGCGGAGGGGGCCTGATGGCGGCCGACCGGGCGGGCGCGCCGCCGCGCGCCTGGCAACGCATGCTTTCCGGGCGGCGGCTCGACCTGCTCGACCCCTCGCCGCTCGACATCGAGATTTCCGACATCGCGCACGGGCTTGCCCGCGTCGCCCGCTGGAATGGCCAGACCAGCGGCGAGCACGCCTTCTCTGTGGCGCAGCATTCGCTGCTCGTCGAGGCGCTGTATGGCGAGCTGGCGCCTGCCGCTTCCGCCGAGGCGCGGCTGGCAGCGCTGCTCCACGATGCGCCCGAATATGTCATCGGCGACATGATCTCGCCGTTCAAGTCGGTGATGGGCGGCTCATACAAGGATTGCGAGCTGAGGCTGCAACGGGCGATCCACCTGCGCTTCTCGCTGCCGAAGGAGCTTGGCGCCGCCTTGCGCAAGGACATCAAGCGCGCCGACCAGATCGCCGCCTATTACGAGGCGACGCTGCTTGCCGGCTTTTCCACGGCGGAGGCGACGGAGTATTTCGGCCGGCCGCGCGGCTTTTCCGCCGACCGCTTCGACTTCACGCCGCGCTCGGTGACCTGGGCGCAGACAGCCTTCGCGAAGCGCTTCATGGCGCTCGAATCTGAACGCCGGCATTTTCTTGCCGCGAATCCAAGCACCTGAAAGAACGCTAAATTAACCGGCGACCATGACAGTACCGTGTTCAGTCACGGTCCGCAGGCGCGCTCATGCCCGTCGCTCATGTCAAGGCTGGTTCGGCCGCAGCCCAGCGGAGAGCAACCCGTATTGGCCCTGCCAGGCGCATCGCGGAAGAACTTCGCGCCCAGAACGAACGCTTCGCGGCCGCCGTCGAGAACATGTCGCACGGTCTGTGCATGTTCGACGCCGATGAACGCATGATCATCTGCAACCGCAACTACATTGACCTCTTCCGCCTCGACGCCAGGGTGATGAAGCCTGGCATCCGCTTCTTCGATATCCTGCAGCATAGCGTCGATATCGGCATCGCCTCGCAAAGCGCCGAGCAGCTCTACGGCATCCGCAAGCCCTATATCGACGGCGCGAAGCCCTCGACCTACGAGGAGACGCTGGCCGACGGACGCATCATCGTCATCTCGCACCGGCCGCTGGCTTCCGGCGGCTGGGTGTCGATCTACGAGGATGTGACAATCCAGCGTCACGCTGAGGAAGAACTGAAGGAGCAGCATCGCCGCTTCGACGCCGCGCTCGCCAACATGTCGCAAGGCCTGCTGATGTACGACGCCGACGGCAAGATGATCGTGCGCAATCAGCGTTTTCTGGAGCTCTACAACGCTACCGCCGCGGACTTCCCGTTCGGGATGACGCACCGCGAGGCGCTCAAACGGCTGCTTGAACTCGGCATCTACACCAAGATCGACGCCGACAGCGAAGTCACCAAGACGGAAGCCTGCCTGCGGGCGGGCAAGATGCATTCGACCTATCGCCATCTTTCCGACGGCAGGACATTTCTGGTCGTGCGCCAGCCGATGAGCGGCGGCGGCTGGGTGGTGACTTTCGACGACGTCACCGAAAGACGCCGCGCCGAAGAGCGCATGGCGCATCTTGCCCATCACGACACGCTGACCAACCTGCCCAACCGTTCGATGTTCCGCGAGCGGCTGGACCAGGCGCTGGTAGAGACGAAAGGCGCGCCGCTGGCGATTTTCTCGCTCGACCTCGATCGCTTCAAGGCAGTCAACGATACCTTCGGGCACCCGGCAGGCGACTGGCTGCTGAAATGCGTGGCCGGGCGGCTGCGGCGCTGCCTGCGCAGCGAAAGGGATCTGGTGGCGCGTTTTGGCGGCGACGAGTTCGCCATCATCCAGTTCGACATCAAGACGGAAGCCGATGCCGAGAAGCTGGCGAAGCGCATCGTCGAGGTCATCGGCAAGCCCTATCGCGACAGGGGCCGCGAGATGCATGTCGGCGTGAGCCTGGGCATCGCGCTCTACCCCGGTGACGGACAGGACGCCGACACGCTGCTCACGAATGCCGACATGGCGCTCTACCGGGGCAAGAGCGAAGGCCGAAACGTCCACCGCTTCTTCGAGCCCGGCATGGACGACATGGTGCGGGCGCGCCGGGCGCTAGAAACCGATCTGGAAGCAGCATTGCCGAGGCGCGAATTCGAACTCGATTTTCAACCGATCCTCACCATCGCTTCGGGCGAGATCGCAGGCGCCGAAGCGTTGATGCGCTGGCGTTCGCCTTCGCGCGGCCTCGTCCCGCCAGAGGATTTCATCACCGTCGCGGAAGAAACCGGGCTGATCGTGCAGTTGGGCGACTGGGCATTGCGCAAGGCCTGCGGCGTTGCGGCAGGCTGGCCGAGCGACGTGCGGATGGCGGTCAATGTCTCGGCAGCCCAGATCAAGAGCGGCGGCTTCGCGCGCAGCGTGATCTCGGCGCTCGCATCCTCCGGCCTGCCGGCCAGCCGGCTGGAGCTCGAAATCACCGAAACGGTGATGATGGACGAGAGCGAGACGGTGCTGAGGACGCTCAGCCAGTTGCGCGGGCTTGGCGTGCGCATCGCGCTCGACGATTTCGGCACCGGCTACTCCTCGCTGGGCTATCTCCGGCGCTTCCCGGTCGACAAGATCAAGATCGACCGCTCCTTCATCCACGACCTCGACAGGCGTGACATGGCCGCGATCGTGCGCACCGTCATCGGGCTTGGCGCCGAGCTTGGCATCACCGTCACCGCCGAGGGCGTCGAGACCGAAGCGCAGCTCGACTTGCTGCGCCGTGCCGGCTGCGGCGAGGCGCAAGGCTATCTGATCGGTGTTCCTGCCAAGGCATCCGGGATGAGCAGATTGTTGCGATCCCAGGCCCTGTTGCGCCAATCCGGCTGAGCGGTCGCGCAGTCAGCGCAGCGTCTCGACGTATTTCTCGTGGAAGCTGACATAGCCGGGTTCGACCACTTTCAGGTGCCGCTCGATCAGCCGGTGGAACTCCGGCAATTGATGGAACGGAACGCCGGGATAGGCGTGGTGCTCGGCATGGTAAGGCATGTTCCAGGCGAGCTTGCGCACCACCCAGTTGGTGATGGTTGTCCGTGTGTTTTCAAGCATGTTGGCGACGAACGGGCAGCGGCCATGCTCGGCGAGTAGATAGAGCCTGAGAAACGGTTGCCCGAGTAGCGCCGGCACCACCCAGACATGGAGCACCGCCGTCGTCCTGAACCAGACGGATAGCGCCAGAACGGCGACATAGAAGGCGATCATCGCCCGCGCCTCGGTCTGCACCTTGGGCAGGCCTTTCGGCGGCACGTAGCTGTCCCGGCAGCGGCCGGTCGCATTGGTGTAGAGCGTCTTGAAATGTCCCAGCCAGACCGGCAGGCCCGAGACGTGGACGATGTACTGCCGCATGGTCTCCGGCTTCGGAAAGGCCAGCTCCGGATCGTTCTCCGGGTCTTGCGTGAAGCGATGATGGGCAAAGTGGAAGTAGCGGAACCAGTCGACGGGCAAGGCCAACGCCAGGCTGCAGAGGCGCGCGACCGCATCGTTCAGCCACTGCGTCCTGAATGCCGTGCGGTGCAGCGTCTCGTGCAGCAGCGTGAACAGGAAGACGATCAGGATGCCCTGCGGCAGCATCAGCAGCGGCCAGAGCGGTACCTTCGCCGCGATCAGCCCGCCGAGGACGACGATCGCTCCGAAATGGGTGGTGAACTGAATGAGGCCCGGCAGGTCGGACTTACCGGTCAGCCGGCCGCGCTCCTCATTCGTCAAGGAGGCGATGACATCGCGGTGGTCGACGGTTTCTTTGTGATCGATGGCGTTCATGAGGGGAGATTACTCCAGCAAGAAACCTTTCGAAAAACGAGGATTTCTGTAAAATAGATAAGCTGATCTTATCTATTGGATGCTTTCATGGTCGCACTTCCATCGCTGCGCGGACTTCAGGCCTTCGAGGCCGCGGCGCGCACGGGCAGCTTCGCCGCGGCGGCGGAAGAGCTATCGGTGTCCGCCGCCGCCGTCAGCCAGCTCGTCCGCACGGTCGAGGAGCAGATGGGCCGCAAGCTCTTCCATCGTGTGAACCGACGCGTCGTGCTGTCGGAAGCCGGCGTCGAGATGCTGCCCAGGCTCACCATGGCGTTCCAGGAGATCGGCAGCGTGGCGCGGGATGTCGGAGGCGCATTCCGGCCCCGGCTCGTCGTCTCCGTGCCGCCGTCCATGGCCATGGGCTGGCTTTCCGAGCGCCTCGCCGGCTTCGTCGCCAGCCACGGCGCCGTCGACATATCGCTGCGAGGCGACGACGATCCGGTGCCGTTCGAGCATGAGCTGATCGACGTCAGGCTCTCCTACGGCCCGCACTACCGCGAACACCCGACCGAGGACATCGTTCGCGACGCCGTCTATCCGGTCTGCGCGCCGCTGCCTGCCGGCGCCGTCAAGTCAGGCGATGGCCCGCTTGCCGGCCTGCCGCTGATCCACACCGACTGGGGGCCGACCGGCGCCTCCTTCCCATCCTGGCGCAACTGGTTCGAGGCGGCCGGCCTTGAGCCCGGCCGCGCTGTCCAGCGCGGCCTTTCCGCCAACTCCTCGCGCGCGGCGCTCGATCTCGCCATTTCGGGATTGGGCGTGGCACTGGCGCAAGGCGTCTACTGCGCACGAGCGCTGGAGGACGGCAGGCTGGTGAGGCCGGTTTCCCGGGCGCTGGAGCTGCGCCAACCCTATTGCCTGACAATCCCCGAGCGCGGCGCGCGACGCGATGTGGTCACGGCGTTCCGCCAATGGCTGATCGATGAATGCGTGCGTTCGGTCAGATCGCCAGCGCTGATCGGCCGGCCATCCGACGCCCAGTAAAACCGGCGTCCTTCAGAGATGCCCGGCCAACGCCGCGGTCATGTCCTTGCTGGTGGCGACTGGGACGATCTCGAATTCGACCAGGTCGTTCCACTCGATTGCCCAGCGCTGCAGCAGGGTCACGTCATCGGCCTCGACCAGCAGGAAGCAGCGGCTCATATCCGCGGCGATCCAGCTGTGATGCACGATCAATTCGTCGGGCTTCAGGCGGCCCTGGTCGCGGAAGCGGCGATAGATTTCCTTGCGGTCGCAGCCGCGAAAATCCTCGGTGACGATGAACAGCATCTTCTACCTCATCAAGCGCGTTACCGGCCCGGTCGCTCCAGGCGCTCCAGGAACCATTGCGTCAGCCGCACCCAGACCTCGTCCTTCTCGCCGGAATCCTCCCAGCCGTGGTCGAGATTGGGGTTGTCGTTGACCTCGATGACGAAAACGCCGTCCTTGGTTTCCTTGAGATCGACGCCGTAGAGCCCGTCGCCGATACAGCGCGCCGCCTTCACGGCCGTCTCGACGACATGGGGCGGCGTATCCTTCAGCGTGAAGGTCTTGATGCCGCCCTGGTCGGGCTTGCCGTTGGCCTTGTGGTTGACGATCTGCCAGTGCTTCTTGGCCATCAGATAGTGGACAGCAAACAGCGGCTGGCCGCCGAGCACGCCGACGCGCCAGTCATACTCGGTCGGAATGAATTTCTGGGCGATGAGGAGGTCGGAATCCTCCAGCCATTCGGTCGCAAGCTTGGTCAATTCGGCCAGATTCTCGCATTTCTTGACGCCGCGCGAGAAGGAGGAATCAGGGATCTTCAGCACCAGCGGGAAGCCAAGCGTCTGCGCGGCAAGCTCGAAGTCCGAGGAGCCCGCTATCATCACCGTCGGCGGCACCGGCACCTTGTTCGAGGCCATCAGCTCGTTGAGATAGACCTTGTTGGTGCAACGGATCATCGACAGCGGATCGTCGATGACCGGCATGCCTTCCTGCTGCGCGCGGCGCGCGAAACGATAGGTGTGGTTCGAGATCGACGTCGTCTCGCGGATGAACAGCGCGTCGTAATTGGCGAGCTTGGCAAGGTCCTTCCTGGTGATCGGCTCGACTTCGACGCCCATCTTCTCGGCGATCCTCGCCCAGTAGCGAAGCGAGGATATCTGCGACGGCGGCAATTCCTCATGCGGGTCGACCAGCGTCGCGAACGTATAGCGCGCCGGCGTGCGGCCCTTGGTGTCTCGCCACTCGCGATTGGTGTAGGTCTCCAGGCACTGCAGGAAGACGGCTTCCTCCTCGTCGGTCATACGCGCGAGTGGCAGGAAGCCGATCTTGCGGATGGAAGCCCATTCGGCGCTGTCCTTGATGTGGACTTCGAGTGCCGGCGCCCGGAACCAGTCGAACAGGAGCTTGGCGAAACGGTCCCACACCTTCGACGGTCCGATGCCGAAGAAGACGGCGACCTTCGACGGGAAGGTTCCGCCGAGATCCTTGCGGCATTTGTTGAGCGCCAGCTCCAGTTCCGGCAGCGCGTGCTCGTAGAGTTTGCGCTCCGAAAGGTCGATCATGGTCTCGACGGTCGGGATCACCTTGTGGCCGCGCGATCCGGCGAGAAGCGAGGCATAGTAGCCGCGGCTCTGGTAGCCATAGTTGTTCGACAGGTTGATCACCTTCGGCCGCTGTCCCTTGAACAACGCCGGATGGGCGAGGTAATCGCGGTTGGTGATGATCTTGTGCGGCGTCGCCACCTGGTCGAGATCGCTCTGTCTGCCGGTAAGGATGACCCAGGTCATTGTTTCAGCGTTTTCCCAGAGTGATGGCGGCGCGCAATCCATCGCGGCCGAACTGAGCCATGTTCATGAAGATGCCGTAGGGCACCGGGATGTTGGCGGCGTCGAGGACGGTTTCCTGCTTCTCGGACTCGACCCAGGGATCGTGGATGACGATATGGTCGCCGTCGTCGCCGATCGCCAGTACCCAGTGCGGCACTTTCTTGCCGAACATCAGGAAGCCGCTGATCAGCACCAGCACCAGCTTGCCGTCAGCGAGCGCCGAGCGGATGTCGTCGATGCCGAACGGACGGTAGTTCACCGGAATGCCATAAAGTTCGGCGCGGCGGCGAAAGTCGACCTGGGCAAGCTCCATGACCCGGCGCTTGTCCTCGCTCCTCACCGACTGCAGGAACAGCGCGCCGTAGAAGGAGACGAAGATTTCGGCCGCAAGCCCGCTTTCATAGCCGGCGACGGCCAGGCCAAACGGCTCGCAACCGCCCGGACCCGACATCATGAAGATGGTGGTGGCCTCGCGCCATAGGCGAATTTCCATGACCGGGTCGGGCACGAAGCCATGGTCGAAATTGGCCATCGCCATCATCAGGCAGCACGGGCCGCAGGTGAATTCGCAGGTCTGCGGGTAGAACGGAACCTTGGTGCCGAGCGGCGCGTCGCCGCGCAGCGTCTTTTCGTAGCGCAGGGCGGTGGCCCCGTCCTCGTAATAGCCCGGCTCGCGACCTATCTTGCGATAGCCGGCCTGCTCGTAGATGCGGATGGCGCGATGATTTTCCTCGCGCACCTCGAGCCGCAGCATCATGCGGTCGTGCTCGTAGGCCGCCTCTTCAGCGGCGGCCAGAAGCTGGCGGCCAACGCCAAGTTTACCGAAGAAGGGGCCGACGGCGATGGAATAGAGCCGCGCCACGCCGCTGCCCTTGCGAAACAGCACCACCGCATAGCCGGCGACATGGCCGTCGTTTTCGGCCACCAGCATCTCGGCGGTCTCGCGCTCGATGAACTGGCGGAAGGATCGCCGGGACAGGCGATCGCCCGGGAAAACAGCCTTCTCGATGGCGGCGAGGTCATCGACGTCTGACGCGCGGGCCTTGCGGATCTCGGCAGGCATGCGGGCTTGGGAGAACCTCGATTGGTTGCGGAAACGGCCCCGTTTAAAGCGTCGCGAACACCGGCCGAAACGCCGGTATTCATCAAGCGCTATCGCTCCTTGATTAGGGCCGAATTGTGACAGGTTCCGCGGCGGCAAGGAAGCGCGGAACCTATGAACAGGAACACCGCCCGGAAAGGTCGCCGGCCGCACGAAAAGCGCAGCCGGCTTCAGCTCGAAATACCGGCCAGAAGCTGGCCATAGGCACTCTTGGCGACCTCGGAAAGACGCTCGGGCGGCAGCGAGCCGACCACGGCGCAGCCATAGCCCTTGTCCAGCCAGTAGACCGCCTCCGGCCCGTCGGCTTCTGCCGTATAGGTGCCCTTGGTGGCCTGGGATGATTCGGCGGTGACGAACAGCGAGATGCGCTCGCCCTTGGCGTCCTCGTAGAGCAGCATCGCGGCCTTGCCCCGCTCGCCGGCGGGAAGCAGCCTGCCGCCCACCAACTCGAAGCCCTCGGCCGCGAGGTCAGGAGCGACCAGCTTCAGCCCGACACGGTTCGACAGCCAGCTCTGCAAATGCTCCTTGTCGCTCGCCGGGACTTCCACGGCATGGCGCTTCTCGGCGGCGTAGATGACATGCGCGGCGATTGCTTGCTCGGCAAGCCGGTCGTCGCTTTCACCACCGCGCCCGACGCCATCGATGCCGGCGAAATAGCCGCCGGCCCCACCGACCATCAGCACGGCGGCGGCCGCCGCCGAAAGCCACCAGCGCGAACGCCAGGCAGGCGCCTTTGCCGGCGCCTCGCCAAGCAACACCTGCCTGAGCCTTGCCGGCACGGGCTCGTCCATCACGCCGGCGAAAGCCGCGCGCAGGGCGGCGCGGTCGGCGATGTAGCGGGCGCTCCTGGCCTTCATTTCGGGGTTGGCGTCGAGCCAGGCGTCATAGGCCATGCGCTCCTCGCCCGGCAGTTCGCCGTCGAGGGCCATGTGGATATCGCGTTCGGAGAAATCGCGGCGGGTCATTTCTCGACAATCCTTATCGAGCGGCGGCGCGCGGAATCGTCGAGCAGGCCACGCAGCTCCTCGCGGCCGCGCGCGATACGCGACATCAGCGTGCCGGCTGGCACACCCAGGATGTTGGCGGCCTCGGCGTAGGAAAAGCCTTCGATGGCGACCATGACCAGTGCCGCGCGGCGATCGGGGCTGATCGCCTGCAAGGCATCCATGATCTCGCGCGAGGCGACGCTCTCGACCTGACTGGCGGGCGCGGACTGGGCTTCACCGGCTTCAAGAGGCAGCATCGCCGCCTCGCCGCGCCGGTTCACCTTCCGCATCTGGTCGATGAACAAATGATGCATGATCGTAAACAGCCACCTCCTGGGGCTTTCTCCAGTCTGCCAGTTGTCGAGCCGCACAAGCGCCCGCTCCAGGCAGTCCTGTACGAGGTCGTCGGCGGAATCGCGGTTGCGCAGCAGCGAGCGCGCATAACGGCGCAAACGCGGTATCTCGCTCAGGATCGCTGCCTTCTTGTCGTCCATGACCGCTTGTTTCGAGGTCGTTTTCCATTTCGATTGAACGCGCCTTCGCGGCGCGACGCAAGCAGCCAGCGCGAAGCGGCCACCCGCTCCGGTACCCAAGCACCTGACTAACGCAGGCGGATGCCGGTTTATTCCCGGCATCCGCCTATAGCTGCCGTGCTTTCGACCTTTATTTCGCAGCCCTGGTCAGCAGCCGCTGATAGAACAGACCGATGCCGATCAGCACGGCGCCCAGCCCAATGAAGGACAGCGCGCGCAACACGCCTTCCAGTTCCGACATGTCGAAGAGGAAGACCTTCAGCACGGCGACGGCGATCAGCACGGCGGAAGCGATGCGCAGCACCTGCGATTTCAGCCAGACGCCGGCGGTAAGCAGCGCAACCCCCATCGCCAGCCATAGCGCCGAATAGGTATAGGTCTCGAGCTGGCCGAGCCCGCTCCACCAGGCGATGAACTCGCCCTTGAACAGGCGACGCACCGACAGCGTGGCATAGGCGAAGGCCAGCAATGCAGCGATCAGCGCCAGCATCGCCGAATACCATTTCGGCCGTTTGCAGCGGACATAGAACGCCAGCGCGCCGGCGGCGATGGCCGGCAAGAGATAGGCCAGGAACAAGAGATTGAAGAAGGGGATTGTCCCGGTCGACTCGTCGGTGAACAGCGGATTCAGCACCGCGAAATGCTGGACGGCGATGAGGCCGGCCGAAACGACGCCGGCGGCCATCGATCCGTAGCGCAGCACCGAGCTCGGCGAGCGCAGGTCGAGGGCGACCAGGATGGCGCCGGCGCCGAGCGCGATCAGCGTGTAGATCGCCTGCTCGGCAAGCGTGACCGTGCCGGTG
>JBFLWR010000416.1:0-3661 GCA_040755925.1 Pseudomonadota bacterium | reverse complement strand
CCGCCGCGCTCCTGGTGTTCGCCATCGAGTGGATTTTCCGCGGCGATTTCTCCGGCGCGGTCGGTTTCTTCCTGCAGCCCTTCAAGCCGGGCTGGACCACCATCATCGTCTTCGCGCTGGCGCTAATCGGGCTCGACGCCATACTCGGCCGCAGCCACCAGAGCCTGATAATCGTGGCGCCGCTGACGCTGGCGCTGGCCTTCGTCGGCCACCAGAAATCGCATTATCTCGGCGACCCGCTCTATCCGACCGACTTCCTCTTTGCCCGCCAGATCATGGCGCTGATGCCGCTCCTGGTGCGCGAGCGCCCGTGGACGGCCGCGCTGCTGGCTGTGGCCATCGTGGGCGGCCTCGCTTTGCTCGTCCATGGCTGGCGCTACTGGCGTCGCCGGGTGCCGATCCTCAGTCGCAAGGGCCGGCTGGCGCGGCTCATGCTGGCGGTACCGGCGCTTGCCTGCTTCGTGTCGATCATGGACTACGCCACCTTCTCGTGGACGCGTGACCGCCTGCAGATCATCCCGATGATGTGGGACCAGAAGGAGAACTACGCCTCCAACGGCTTCGCGCTGGCTTTCGCGCTCAACGTGCCGATGGCGCATGTCTCGGCGCCGGCGGGTTATTCGGAAAAGACGATGGCCGCCATCCAGCGCCCGGAAGTCGCCGCCTCGGTGCCCGACGAGAAACCCGACATCATCGTCGTGATGAGCGAATCCTTCTGGGATCCGACGCAACTGCCCCGCGTCACCATCAGCCCCGATCCGATCCCGACCGCCAGGGCGATGCGCTCGGGCTCGATGTTCTCGCCCGAATTCGGCGGCATGACCGCCAATATCGAGTTCGAGGCGCTGACCGGATTCTCCAATGCCTTCCTGCCGGCGGGCTCGATCCCCTACCAGCAATATGTGCGCACGGCGACGCCGTCGCTGGCCACCTTCCTGAAGAGCGAAGGCTACAGGGCGCGCGCCATCCATCCGGGCACCAACTGGTTCTGGAACCGCGGCGCGGTCTATGCCGATTTCGGCTTCAACGACTTCCGTTCGGAAGAAACGCTGCCCCCGATGGAAAAGCGCGGGCCGCTGGCTTCGGACGCGGCAATGACCGACGAGATCATCCGCGAGGCCGACGCCAGCGATGATCCGGTGTTCCTGTTCGCCGTCAGCCTGCAGAACCACGGGCCTTACGAGCCGAACCGCTATCCCAACTCGACCCACACGGTGGATGCCCCGATCAGCGCCTGGGCGCAGGCATCGCTGCTCTCCTACGCCGAGGGCTCGGCCGACGCCGACCGTGGCCTGCAGCGGCTGGTCGAGTGGGCCAAGAAGCGCCAGCGGCCGACGATCGTCGCCTTCTTCGGCGACCACCTGCCGCCGCTCGGCCCTGTCTATGTCGAGACCGGCTTCCTCAAGGACAATGTCGCGCCGCGCAAGGAGCCGACACCGGAAGCGGCGCTCGATCACCACAACACGCCGCTGGTCATCTGGTCGAACCGCTCCGGCCTGGTCCAGAACATAGGAGCCGTGAGCCCGGCCTTCCTGCCCTACCACATCCTCACCACCGCCGGCATCACGCACCCCTATTACACCGGCTTTCTCGGCACGCTGCGCCAGCACTATCGCGTGGTCGACCGGAACCTCTTGCTGTCGCCCTCGGGCGAAGCGACGCCGGACTGGTCGAGGCAGAAGCAGATCGACCCCGGGATCAACGAGTTCCGCCTGATCCAGTACGATATGATGTTCGGCAAGCGCCAGGCCGCGCCCGACTTCTTCCCCGAAACGGTGAACCCGCTCGTCGCGCATACGAGTTGAGCGGCACAGCCAAAAGCGCCTACTGCCGCGCGATTTCGTCCAGGAAGCTGCCGATCAGCGCGTTCTTGACGATCTTGCGGTTGGCTATCGCCGAGAGTTTCGTCTTCTTGACCACGTCGCCGGCCAGGATGGGCCTAATCTCGCCGCGCTCCTCCCAGATCCGCGCGAAATGGGTTGGGAGAAAGCCGAGATAGCTCCCCGACAAGATGAGGAACAGCACGCCC
Source organism: Pseudomonadota bacterium (assembly GCA_040755925.1). Taxonomy (GTDB): domain Bacteria; phylum Pseudomonadota; class Alphaproteobacteria; order Rhizobiales; family Rhizobiaceae; genus Mesorhizobium. Next base: position 1,632 of record JBFLWR010000416.1, on the reverse strand, counting down.
TCGGTCACATGCGAAATCGCTTTGAGGGACATGTTCATGCGATCGACATAGGATCGCTCGGCCTCGGAATAGCCGTGCTGCACGAACGCCCGTCCGGAGAGATCGGCGATCTGGATGCCGCTGTCGGCGATCGGCCACAGCGGGTGCCCCGCCCCGCAATAGAGATGGCTCACTTCCTCGAAGAGGGTCGCGGCCGAGATGTCGGGATGCTCCGATTCCAGCACCGTCACGCCGACATGGATTCGCATCTCCTGGACGGCGCGGGTTATTTCGGCGGACGATCCGGAAATGACCCTGAGGCCGACATCCTTGTGCTTGCCGCAATAGGCCGAGATCGCGCGGTGCAGCGCCGAGTCGGACTGGGTGACGATCGTATCGACCAGGCCGATGTAGAGCGTGCCGGTCAGCCCAGCCATCGTATCGTTGATCTGGGAGCGGAAAATCTCCAGCGAAGCGAGCAACTGGCTCGTCGCCGCATAGGCCCGCTCGCCTTCCGGCGTCAGGCTGAAGCCCGACCGGCCACGGTTGCAGAGACGCATGCCGAGGCGGATCTCCAGGTCGCTCATCTGCTTGCTGATCGCGGACTTGGATGCGCCCAGCTCGACTTCGGCCGCCGAGAAGCCGCCGCAATCGACGACGGTGCGGAAGATGCGGAGCAACTTGATCTCGGCGTCGCCGATCTCACCGGTGAAAAGTCGATGTGGCCAGTTCATGCCTGATCATTGCAAAGGCGGACAATGTCTGCGCCCGCCTGAGCAATGTTAGGGACTTGCCGGGGCGCCTTCAAGCGGCTCCGTAACGTGTTCAGAGCGCCGCGCGGATGGCAGCAAGACCACGCCTGATATCGTCGCTGGAATTGTAGAAATGCGGCGAGAAGCGGATGAAATCCTTGCGCAGCGAGGCGATCACGTCGTTCTGCTTCAAGGTCTTCGCAAATTCGGCGCTGTTCTTGCCGGCAAACCGCGCCGCCACGGTCGCCGAACGCCGCGCCGGATCGGTCGGTCCGAGCACCTCGGCGCCGAGTTCGCGCAGCCCCTCGACCAATTGGGCCGAGATCTTCGAATTGTGCTCCTGGATGTTGCGGACGCCTGTGTCGAGCAGGTAGCGCAGGCCGACCGTCGCGCCGATCGCCGTGCCATAGGCCATGGTGCCGAACTCGTAGCGTTTCGCTCCCGTCGGCAGCTCGATCCTGTCGGCCTGGAAATCCCACATGTCCTTGTGGGATCGCCAGCCCAGCAGGCCGGGATTCATCTCCTGCATTCGCGGTGAGACATACATCAGGCCGGTGCCGAAGGGCCCACACAGCCATTTGTAGGTGGACGTCGCCACGGCATCCACGCCGCTGCCCACGGCATCGACCACGACCTGCCCCGCCGACTGCGTTCCGTCGACGACGCACAGCGCCCCATGGCGGTGCGCCTTGTCGGCGATCGCCTTCAGATCGTAGGTCTGGCCGGTTCCGTACTCGACGTGCGAAATGCAGACGACCGAAGTGTTGTCGTCGATCGCGCCGAGCAGTTCCTCCGGATCGACGGCCAGACCGCCGCCCGGCTTGACCCAGCGCATCTGCGCGCCGGTGTGCTGCGCCACCCGCATCCAGGGATAGACGGTGCTGGGATGCGTGATCGTCGT
>JBFLWR010000415.1:0-2285 GCA_040755925.1 Pseudomonadota bacterium | reverse complement strand
TTGAAAATCGTCCGAATGCGCGCCACGCAACCAGCGACCGGCCAAGGGCCGTCGCCGGGTCGCGACGCGAAGGAATGTCTTGGAGGTGAAGGCTGCGGTCAGTGACCGCCTGGTTCAGGCGGTCGGCGGCGCGCGGGGCTGGTTGGTGTGCGAACGCGCGGCGGCGACAAGGACCGGCGCTTTGCCGGCTTCAGCCGGCAAAGCATGGCCAATAACGAGAAAGTCGGATGCAGGCGCGATCGCGCCTGGATTGCCGCTGGTGAGCTTTGTGGGCAGCGGCCGCCCGGAGCGGACTTCAAGCGCTTGCGTCTTGCCTGACGTCCGCAGCAGAGCGATCGTGTCGCCCTGCCGGTGCGCGCTGATGCCGGCGCCGCCCGAGATCGATGCTGTCGAAGCGGAAATATCCGCCTGGGCGAAGCTCAGCAACGCGAGCATCAGCAGCGCCATCAGGCCCGCGCATGCGGTCCTGACTGGCAGCAACATCGATGTTCCGCGCTCCGGTGCCATCGAAGGCAAGTTCTCCTGATACCAAGACCCGCCTAACCCATCGAATGACCAAAGGAAAGACGTGGTATGATCGTTCGCCGGCACTTCGTCCTTGAACCTTGCCGCTTCCGGTGCCAAATCTGGAGAAATCTTCGGCTCGAATAATGAGCCAGCACCCGGCAAACGGAAAAAATGGTTACCTATCTCGACGCCTCTACGGCCCCTTTAAGAAACACCGGCCAGATCCGCCTTTACGGCGAGGAAGGCTTTGCCGGCATGCGCAAGGCATGCGACCTGACGGCGCGCTGCCTCGATGAGCTTGTGCCGATGGTCAAGCCCGGCGTGACGACCGAGGCCATCGACCGCTTCGTCTTCGAATTCGGCATGGACCACGGCGCGCTGCCGGCGACGCTCAATTATCGCGGCTACACGAAATCCTCCTGCACCTCGATCAACCACGTCGTCTGCCATGGCATTCCCGACAACAAGCCACTCAAGGACGGCGACATCGTCAACATCGACGTCACCTACATCCTCGATGGCTGGCACGGCGATTCCTCGCGCATGTATCCGGTGGGCGCGATCAAGCGCGCCGCCGAGCGCCTGCTCGAGGTGACCTACGAATGCCTGATGCGTGGCATCGCTGCGATCAAGCCCGGCGCCCGCACCGGCGCCATTGGCGCCGCCATCCAGACTTACGCCGAGGCCGAGCGCTGCTCGGTCGTGCGCGATTTCTGCGGCCACGGCGTCGGCCAACTTTTCCACGACGCGCCGAACATCCTGCATTACGGCACCGTCAATGAAGGCGTCGAGATGCGGCCCGGCATGATCTTCACCGTCGAGCCGATGATCAATCTCGGCCGCCCACATGTGAAGGTGCTGTCGGACGGCTGGACTGCGGTGACGCGCGACCGCTCGCTCTCGGCGCAGTACGAGCACACGATCGGGGTAACGGATACCGGTTGCGAGATCTTCACACTGTCGCCGAAAAAGCTCGACCGCCCCGGCCTGCCAGCTTAGGCTTCGGCCAAAGCCTGGAGGGGGTGAGCGGGCCATGGCGAAAGTCGAGGACGAACGGGCATTCTTCTCCGAAGCCTGGATCGAACCACCGCAAAAGTCGCAGAAAAAAGCCGAACCGGCCGAGAAGCCGCACTACCATGGCCATCGTGACCGGTTGCGCGAACGTTTCGTTGCAGGCGGACCAGACGCCCTGCCCGACTACGAATTGCTGGAGCTGCTGCTCTTCCGTCTGATCCCGCGTGTCGACACCAAGCCCATCGCCAAGGCGCTGATCGCCCGCTTCGGCTCGCTGGCCGAGGTGCTCGGCGCGCCGCCATCCCTGCTCGAAGAGGTGAAGGGCATCGGCCCGACGGTCGCGATCGATCTGAAAGTCGTTGCAGCCACCGCGCAGCGCATGGCGCGTGGCGAAGTGCGCGGGCGGGAGGTCCTGTCCAACTGGACGCAGCTTCTCGACTATTGCCGCTCGGCCATGGCCTTCGAGAACCGCGAGCAGTTCCGCATCCTGTTTCTCGACAAGAAGAACGGGCTGATCGCCGACGAGGTGCAGCAGACCGGCACGGTCGACCACACACCGGTCTATCCACGCGAGGTGGTGAAGCGGGCCCTCGAGCTCTCCGCCAGCGCCGTCATCCTGGTGCACAACCACCCGACTGTACCCACGTCGATCACGATCAATCACGCTCAAGCACATTGAAACACAACGATTTTTGGGCTTGAAAAGCTCCCGGTGGCTGGGGCAAACTGAGGGCGGTAATTGGGGGATCGGAGCACATTCCGAC
>JBFLWR010000414.1:0-7710 GCA_040755925.1 Pseudomonadota bacterium | reverse complement strand
CGGAACGAGCAGCAGCGGCGGAACGAGCAGCAGCGGCGGAACGACCAGTACCGGCAGCAACACCAGCACCACAACAAGCAGCAGCGTCGCCGATGTAGACAATCACGTGACGGTTGCGACAGGCGACAAGGTCGAGGTCAGCGGCGCCAGCATCCAGGTCACGCACACGAACGGAATGAAGGAGAGGGTTGAGAACGGTCGGTTCAGGATGGAGGACAAGTACGGACGTACCATCGTCGACCGCAAGGCCACCATGGCGGATCTAAATCGCCTGAAGAGTTTGTGAGAGCAGAGTTTGTGAGAGCGAGGTTCTATCTGGATTAGATCTTCAAGGGACCGAAGGTCGGCGCTGCAAAATCAGGTTGCCACCTTTTGCTTTGCTTCTTCGGTCCTGATCATCATTTGACAGAACTCCCGCTTCTCACCTTGCCCCCGCCTTTTGGCGGGGGTACTTTTTTGGGCCCTTGGGGACGGTTGTCAGGGTGTGGACCCTTGGCGCCAGGCCCCGACGCCGGGGAACAATCCTCACGCGCAATCAAATTCCACGGCACGGCTTTCACGTGCTGAAGGGGGCCAGGGCCGTAGTGTGTCGCGGTTCGTTGATGTGCCCGCATGATTTTCTGCGAGCCCAGTCATAAAGAATTGCCCGCCGATTTCCAAGCAATTTGGTTAACGCTGCCCCGAAGCGCGGCCTTGGCGCCACCAATTCGCCGATGCGACATTGGTCCCCGGCGGCGGCAAAAAAAGTCCCACGCGCAGGGGCAGGGGTCGTGGGCCGCTTCCACAGCCTTGCCAAACGGTGGATGATTCGTACGAGGCCCCGGCTCGCCCACCCAGGGCCGAGAGCAGGATTCCGGTCGAGGCCGAGGCGGAGCCGACACGGAAGGACAGGATGCGAGAGCCCGTCTTAATACGGATTTCCTCGTCCACGGTGCGGGCTCTGGCCGCGCTGGCGCTGGCTGTTGCGCCTTGGCACCTGACGGCAGACGGTTCGGTGAAGACCTCAGCTGCCCATGCCGGAAACGGCAATGGTAACGGCGGCAATGGCAACGGCAATGGTGGCGGCAGCGGCAACGGCGGCAACGGCAACGGGAATGGCGGCAACAACGGCAATGCCGGCGGCAACGGCAATGGCAATGGCGATGGTGACGGGAACAATGGCACTGGTAACGGCCAGGGCAACAGTTCCGTCGGCGGCCTCGGTTCGAGCGATCAAGGCACGCACGTCAATCTGGCGACCGGCGACAAGGTGGAGGTGGTCGGCGACAAGATCACCGTGCTCCACCCCAACGGCATGAAGGAAGAGGTCGAGAACGGCCGCTTCGAGATGAGGGATGCTCTCGGCCGCACCATCGTCGAACGCAAGGCGACGCAGGACGACATCATGCGACTGCAAAGCCTGTGAGGGCTGTGGCTCGCTGTCAGGGGGAATTGAAGAACTGGGGGGATTGGGGAATTGAGGAGAGCTGGGGAATTGAGGAATTGAAGAATTGAAGAACAAGAAGCCCGGCTTGACCCTTCCTCAATTCCTCAATTCCTCAATTCCTCAATTCCTCAATTCCCTACTGCCTTTCCCTCGCCTCATGCATCAGAAGCGCCGCTTCCGTGCGGTTGCGCACATTGAGCTTGGTCAGCACCTTGGTCATGTGATGCTTGACCGTCTTTTCCTGCAGCGACAATCGGGCGGCGACCTCCTTGTTACTCAGGCCCTCGGCCACCAGTTTCAGGATCTCGGCCTCTCGGCCGGTGAGCCGGCTGAGTGGGGCGGGCTTGCGGGCGGTGGGCTGCAGCAGGTCGGACAAAAGCCTGGCCGACAGCGTCGGCGAGACGTAGCTCTGGCCACTGGCGACATCGCGCAGGATTTCGGCCAGCGACTTCGAACCGACGCCCTTCAGCACATAGCCGCGCGCCCCGGCCTTCAACGCCTGGGCGACGTCGGCGTTGGTCTCGGACACCGTCAACATGACGATCTTCTGTTCGGGCATCGCGGCAAGGATGCTCGTCAGCGCATTGAGGCCGCCGCCCGGCATTGAGATGTCGAGCAGAAGGATATCGGGCGTGCCGGAACGCGCCAGCCGTTCCGCGTCGTCGGCGCTGGCGCCTTCGCCCACAAGCTCGAAGCCGCCGATCTCGCCGAGGCTGCGCGCCACGCCCTCGCGAAAAAGCGGATGGTCGTCGACAATGGCGATGCGGATGGGTGCGGTCACGGCTGCTCCTCGACAGACAATGTGATCATCAGTCTCGTTCCTCCCGGCCCCGACAGCGTCTCGAACTGCCCGCCGATGCTTTCGATGCGTTCCCTAAGGCCGGCAAGGCCCAGCCCTTCGCTCTTGCCCGAGTCGAAGCCGGGGCCGGCATCCTGCACTTCGACCGCCAGCTTGCCGCCCTTCATCGCGGCCTTCACCTGCTGCCCCTTGCCCTTGCCGTGGCGGTAGGCGTTGTTCAGCCCCTCCTGCGCGAAACGGTAGATGCTGATCTTCTCCGAGGTGCCTAGTTCCGGCAAGCGTTCCGGTACAGTTAACAACACTTTGGTGTCTGTTCGCCGCTCGTGCTCGGCCACCGCCAGCCGCAGGATGTCGCTTACGGCCTGGGTCTCGATCTGCGGCAGCACCAGCCCGTTGCAGATGCCGCGTATCTCGCGCATCGCCTCGCCGAGCGTCTTGTGGATGCCGGCGATCTCGGCTTCTCGCAACTCGTTCGACGTGCCCGGATCGACCAGCACCGGGCTGTCCATCCTGAGTGCGGCGAGCGCCACCAGTTGCGCCGGCCCGTCATGCAGGTCGGCGCCGATGCGGCGCAGATACCGCTCGTTGAGGGCGGTCGCGCGGCGCGAGGCGCGCTGCACGCGCAGGCGCAGCGACGAATTCTGCGCCAATGCGGTCTGCAGCTCGGCGACCTTGGCTTCGAGAGTTGCGCGCTGGGTGGCGATGGTGCGGCTGCCGCGAAAGACGATCCCGGACAAAAGTGCAAGCGCGGTTGCGGTTGCGCCTGCAACGACCAGCCAGGTCCACAACAGAGCTGAGTGCAGCGATTCCTCGAAGTCGTCCGACAACTCGTAGAACTCGGTGACGGCGACGACGTCGCCCGACCAGGGTTCGCGTACGGGGTTGTAGATTTCGAGCAGCGGCAGACCCAGGGCCCGTTCCTTGTCGTTTTCCTCGTCGTCCAGCTGGTTGAACTTGACCATGACGTTGCCGGCAAAGGCGGCCGCCAGATTGGGGTTCGGCCCGAACTGCTTGCCGATCAGATCGGCGTCCTTGGCGTAGAGGATCGTGCCGTCGCGCCGCCAAAGCTTGAACGAGACCAGCCGTTTTCCCAGCGCTCCTTGGCCCAGCGTCTCGTCGAGAGCTCGCTTGACGGTGTCGTCGAGTTCGCGGCTCTTGCGCAGGTCCGGCAGAAGCGGCGCGATCACGCTGTCGACATAGAGCGCGGTGGTGGTGGCGGAGTTGTGCATGACGCCCTGGCGGATTTGGGCTGTCACCCACAGGCCGACCACCAGCATCACCGCCAGAAGCACGATGCCGCCGGCAATGAGAAATTGCAGCGCCAGCGACAGCCCGCTCCAGCGCCGGACGATTTCGTTCGCAAAGACCCTCGGTAGACGCACCATCACATCCCGCCCCGCGGGGAGATTATAATCGCCGTTCGGCGATTGCGACACCGACCTTGGTCCGGCCCCTGGTAAGGGTTAACGGCGTCCAGTTTGCGGGGCCGCCTGGACCCATGCTTTGCGGGGAGACGGTCGGGCTGATGACGTCTTCGCACCCACGATCCGTTGCCGATGGAGCGCAAGACGGCAGCCGCGTTCGGTCCTGTTTGGCGAATCGTCCATGCGGGATCGGCGGTCCGATCGAGGCTGAACCGCATCTTGCCCAGTCGCGAGGCGCTAGGCGACCTGAAGCCGCCCGATCGCATCCGCCCGCGACATCGCGATCAGCCGCGCCGCGGCCAGAGGCGCCATGATCACGAAGAACGCCGTGATGTCGAGGAAGATCGACCACGCCAGATCCATCCCGCTGTGGTCGTAGCAAACTGCAAATTCCATGGCCCTTGCCCCTTTGGGATCCACCCGGCTTGCGCGCACTAAGCATGATCCTGATCTGTAGGGAATGCAATGGATTGCTAATTTTTGTTGTAATTCAGTGTATTGGATGAGAATGCCGCTGTCGGGTTGGCAGTGTGGCCGGCGCACGGTGCTGTCATGATGGCATCACCTCTGAGCGCTGGCTTGGGGCAACGAGACCGCAATAAAGGTCCACCCCTGTTGGCGAACCGAAAATGGGGAGGTGCCCCTCGCTCGACGGCCGAATGGCAATTCAGGCGCAGTCCTTCAGTTCGACCACCTCGACGCCGAGGCGGAAGGCCTGTCCGTCGGCGTAGGAGCGGGCATGCTCCTCTGCCTCGAACGGGAAGATGAGCGTGGTGCCATAAGCGGTGACGCGCACCGTCCACTTCTGGCCCCTCACGAGTTCGACACCGTGAAGCTTCGCCGTCGCCATCTCACCCTCCTCAGATCCGGCACGTTCGCGACATTCGCACTACGAAGGTTCGTTTGAGTGCAAACAATGCCGTTGCCCAGTCGATTCCGATATTGGGTCGCCTCAGTCCGTGAAATGGTTCACGGACGGCCACGCTTCCGTCGCCCTTTCGCGATCGGCTTGTGTCGGGGGTGGGGCGGGCGAACTGTGCGCGACCGGTTGACACGCGGGCCGCTGTCCCGCCGGCGGCCGACCATCGGTCAGTCCTTGGTGCTGCCGTCCCATGAGGCGTTGGACACGCCCGCCTGCTTTTCCAGGAAGGTCGTCACCGCCTCGATCTCATGCGGGTCGACCGCGGTGCTGACCAGCGTCGCCACGATCTCGACGGTGTCGTCGCCTCGTTCCGTGACCTCGACGTCGCCGACCGGATAGTTCGCATGTTCGAGGCGCTCGACCAGGAGGTCGCGCATCTCCGGCATCGCCTCCTTGTTCGAGATGATGCTGACCTCATAGGTCGCTTCCATGGTCCGGTCGTTGATCGGGATGCGGTTGATGAGGTTGACGAGCGGCCTGAGCAAGGTGTTGCCCGCCAGCACGAACACCGTCAGCAACGCCGCCTCGGCGATCATGCTCGTTCCGGCGCAACACCCGACGGCGGCCGAGCACCAGAGCGTTGCCGCCGTGTTCAGGCCGCGAACATTCATGCCTTCCTTCATGATCACGCCGGCGCCCAGGAAGCCGATGCCCGAGACCACATAGGAGATGACCCGCACAGCGTCCGACGTACCCGAGATCCTTTGCGCGAGGTCGACGAAGGCCGTTGCCCCCACGGCCACCAGCACGTTGGTGCGCAGGCCCGCCGTGCGCTGCCGGTACTGGCGCTCGGCGCCGATCAGAGTGCCCAGTATGAAAGCCGCGACAAAGCTCACCGCGGTGTTGAGGAAAGGATAGAATTCAAAGGTATCGACGAATTTCATGACGGCTCTTCCGAGGGTTTGCGCGGCACAATCCCATTGGGTTCGAACAGCAATGTGACGGCAGAGTCGCCTGCCGTCACCCCGACAATATACGCGCCTGCGCCGCGCCGGTGACGCCGGTCACCTGCGCGACCGTTGATAGACGGCCAGGATCGCTCCCAGCCGCTCGAAGAAGGAGCGGCCATGCTCGCCCGGCCAGTCGCCAAGCTCGACGATGTGCAGTTCCAGCCGGCCGGTCACCGGGCTCACGCGCCACCGCACCACCGGACCGCGCCCCTTGCGGCCGGCCGGGCTGACCACCCGGATGGCCGGTGTGATCTGCGTGCGCACGACGCGGGGCGCGCGCGAACTGCCGCGCCCGACGCCTGCGAGCGCAGCCATGCAACGACGTGCAAAGATTGCGATTTTCATGTCTCACCTCACAGGCGCCGCTGCGCCGGTACGGGCGAGACTGTGCGATCAGACCCGGCCGGACAGCCGCAACGGCTTACTTTCCCGACTACTGTCGCTTGCCATTGTTTTGCGTTCCTTTGTGTCCTCGGCCGGGCGAGATCCCACCCGGCTGACAAGAGTCAGATACGCCCGGGCATCGGCCGAAACAAGTATCCACTGCATCGGCTGGAATATACATTCGTAGCGTCGGGATATATGAAAGTATATGTCGCTTGGCGTTGGGTTGGGGGCTTCCCCCGAACGAGCCGAAGCAATCCGCGCGGCGCTCGCCGCCGCGCGCCAGGGTCGCGCGATCCCCAAAGACGCCGGCCATGTCCGAACCAACATCCCGGGCAGGAGAAGACAGTCGGCAAATGCCATTGCCATATCCTACCCTGGGGGATAGGATACTGGGATGACAATACACAGCTCTCACCCCGACATCATCGCCAGGCTGAAGCGCGCGCACGGCCATCTCGCCGCCGTGCTTACGATGTTCGAGCAGGGCCGCTCCTGCCTCGATCTCGCGCAACAGCTCCACGCCGTCGAAAGCGCCGTGGGCAATGCCAAGCGCGAACTGATCCATGACCACATGGAACATTGCCTGGTCGAGGGCGGCGAGCCGACCAGGGACACGCTCAAGGAGCTCAAGCAGCTCACCAAATATCTGTGAGGCCTCGATGCGTGAAAAGATTCTCGACTGGTTCGGTTTCGGATCGCATGGTCACGACCATGCTGGTCATGGCCATGATCACCATGGCCCGCACGGTCACACCCATGGTGTGATCGACGCGACCATCGCCACGACCGATCGGGGCATCTGGGCGATCAAATGGTCATTCGTGATCCTGGCGGTCACGGCCGCGCTGCAGATCGTAGTGGTGGTGCTTTCAGGCAGCGTGGCGCTGCTCGCCGACACCATTCACAATGTCGCCGACGCCACGACCGCCATCCCGCTCTGGATCGCCTTCGTGCTCGCGCGGCGCAAGCCGACGAAGACCTTCACTTATGGCCTGGGCCGCATCGAGGACCTCGCCGGCATCGTCATCGTGCTCATCATCCTGGCAAGCGCGCTGGTGGCCGGCTACGAGGCGATCAGCCGCCTGCTTAATCCCCAGCCCGTGCGGTTCCTCGGTTGGCTGGCGGCGGCCGGCGTCATCGGCTTCCTCGGCAACGAGGTGGTGGCGGTGTTCCGCATCCGCGTCGGCCGCGAGATCAACAGCGCCGCCCTCATCGCCGACGGCTACCATGCCCGCACCGACGGGCTGACCAGCCTTGCCGTGGTTGCCGGCGCGGTCGGCGTCTGGCTGGGCTTCCCGCTTGCCGATCCGGTCATCGGCCTGCTGATCACCGTCGCCATCCTTGGCATCGTCTGGCAATCGGCGCGCTCGGTGCTGACGCGCATGCTCGACGGCGTCGAGCCGGGCATTGTCTCGGAGGTGCATCATGCCGCCGAACATGTGCGGGGCATCGACAGGCTGGTCGAGACGAAAGCCCGCTGGCTCGGCCACAAATTGCACGTCGATGTGACGATCGCGGTCAGCGACGGCATGCTGCTCGCCGCCGCCAACAACATCGCCGCTTCGCTCAAGGCCGAGCTGTTCGCCCACATTCCGGCCCTCGCCGTCGCCACGGTGCGCTTCGCGGAACCGGAGGAGGGCGGGCATCACCACGCGCCGGACCCCTTCCTGGTGTCGGGCAAGCTTGCGAGCGGCCTGCTCGAGATCGTCGACACGCCGCATGGCGAGCGCATGCGGCTCCGCCTCTCGCGTCACGCCGAAGGTTTGCGGGCCAACGTCGCCATCGAGCGGCCGGGCGGCGCC
>JBFLWR010000413.1:0-16756 GCA_040755925.1 Pseudomonadota bacterium | reverse complement strand
CGCTCTTCAAGAACTCCGGCAGGCCGGCAAGGTCGGCCTCGTCGAGGAACAGCGCCCAGTCACGCTCGTCGGCAAGCACGTTCTGGCCGAATTTGGTGCCGAGCGAGGAAAGCTCCTCATTGATCGCGGCGAGCCGTTTCTTGCCTTCGACATCGAGCCTGGCGCCGGACCGCACGAAGCCTTTCCAGGTCTTTTCGAGCACCCGCAGCGTTTCCGGGTCGAGCTTCAGGCTCTCTCGGCGCTGGTAGAGGTCGTCGATGCGGGCAAAGAGCTTCTCGTTCATCGAGATCGCCGAGAAATGCCTCGACATCTTTGGCGAAATGTCGCGCTCCATGGCCTGGATGGCGTCGTTGGTATGGGCGCCGGCGCGGCACCAGAAGATCGACGAGACATGGTCGAGCGCTTCGCCGCCAAGCTCCAGCGCGGCCAGCGTGTTTTCGATGGTGGGAGCCTCGCCGCTGCCGGCAATGGCGTCGATCTCCGCCTCATGCGCTTTCAGAGCCGCGTCGAAGACCGGGCCGAAATCGTCGTCGCCGACGCGAGGGAAATCCGGCAGGCCGAGCGGTCCTTGCCATACGGTCAGCGGATGGGCGGCGAGATCGACGGTTTTCGAGGATGACATGTACTGTTCCGATAGGCTGGATGGGGTGGGGTAGTCTCGGATGTAGGGCGAGGCTTCGTGCTGCGCAACTCGGCCAGGCCGGTTCGGCGCAATCGCGGACGGAAAACCGTTACACGCTCTTCCTGGAATTGCTCCCTGCTTAGTAGTCGCTGCAGTCCTGCGCGATAGCGGTCTGGGTACTGGCAGCGATGCGATCCTCGACGAAGATGAAGGTTTCGCGCATCAGCGTCTCGCTTTCGGGGAAGTCGTAACAGGCCAGCACCGTGGTCTGCCCGTTCTCGCGCTTCTCGATCCGGTGTCGGATTTCGGCACCGGCAACGGCGCCTTGCCATTCGTCTATCGAGGTGATGAATTCCTGCTTGCTCTGGGTGACGCCGATATCGTCGAGCTTCATGCGCACGTCGTCGGCAAGCAGATCGGACAGTTCGGTGCGGTCGGCGACCAGCAGCGCCGAATACCAACGGTCGATGATCTCGGCGTCATCGGCAACGGCGACCGACGTCAGCAGCAGCGCCGCCGCGAGAAAGATGTTTCGCCAGGTCCGATCCATCGGCTCTTCGGTTACAGCTCAGGCCGTTCGAAGTCGCCGGTGTCCTTGTTCATCGTCCATAGCTCGCCGGTCGAGATGTCGAACCACGCGCCATAGAGCGAGAGCCGCCCCTTGCCTTCGAGGATCGAGACACAGGGAAAGGTCCTGAGATTGGCGATCGAATAGCGGATCGAGATGCGCTCAAGCGCGGTCTGGCGCTCGGTTGCCGTCATCATCGTGCTCGCGGCCACGGTTTCGGCGGCCGGCGCTATCAGGCTCATCCATTTGCCGATGAAATCGCCGGGCGACAGCGGCGCGGAATTGGTGTCGAGCGCAGCGCGGATACCGCCGCAGCGGCCGTGCCCCATCACCACGATGTTCTTCACCTTCAGGCTCTGCACCGCGAATTCGAGCGCGGCCGAGGTCGAGTGGAACTCGCCGTCGGGCTCGTAAGGCGGCACCAGATTGGCGACATTGCGCAGCACGAAGAGCTCGCCCGGCCCGGCGTCGAAGATCGCCTCGGGGGCGGAGCGTGAGTCGCAGCAGGCGACGATCATCGTCTCGGGCGCCTGGCCTTCCCGCGCCAGCGAGCGATAGCGGCCGCTTTCGGCGAGGTAGCGGCCGTTCATGAAGTTGCGGTAACCGGTGAGGAGATGCTCGGGGAGGTGGGGCATGGGCGGCGTCTGGACCCTTTCGGGGTTGGATGCTGCGATCATGAGAACGCTATCGTGTTGGCCTGAAGCAATTCCGGACGGAAAAGCGTTTCGCACATTTCCTGGAATTGCTCTAACGGCAAAATGCCGCCGCGAGCAATGCGGAATTGTTGGGGCTGGCGCAAAAGCCATGCGGCAGTTGTCGGAGCCTCGAAGTCCACATCAAGCCCAGATGGCGACCGGGATGCCGTGGCGATCCATCGTCGGCGGGTCCGGGAATGGCCTCGCCTCGCCGCTGGCGATACGCCCGGCGATCAGCATCATGGCCGCGGCGTCGAGCAAGTCGTCGCTCGCCGCGCCTCGCGGCGGCGACTGGTCCAGAAAGTTCTTCTCATAGCCGTGCCGGCACAGCAGCGCCTTTCGCTCTTCCATGCCTTCGGGGTTCACCGCCCCCTTGATCTTCTTGGGCAAGGCCATCGCCATGCCATCGTTCAGGCGGCAGAAGGCCACTTCGGGATGGGATTCGAACACACGATCCCGCAATTCCGGTCGCGCGATCAAAAGCGCATCGATCTCGCGGATCTTGGCGAAGATGCCGAAGGCCTGGATGGAGACGCCGCGCGGCGGATCGGAGGTGGCCATCGCCACCGCGCTTGCCCGCCGGTGCGCGGCATACCAGGCCTCGATCGTGGTGAAGTCGCTGGTGTCGGCATACAAGGCCGCGCGCGAGGGGATGGCAAAGACGCTCGACTGGCGGGCGCCGAGCAATGGCCGCACCAGCGCTTCAGGCCCGCGTCCGCCCCGGCTGGAAAAATCGGGCAGGCCGATCGGCATGTCGACGGCGATAGTGGCATCGGGCAAGGCATCGAGCAGTGCCTGGAAAGTCGGGAAGACCGAAACCGATGGTGCGTCGCCGGGCTCGCGATGGACGGCGATCCACCCGGCCTTGCAGCCGTCGACGCCGGCCAGCGCTTGGCCCGATGTCACGCCCTTTTGTCCCGCCCTGGATGGAGGAGATGGCGCAGCTGCACCATCGCCATCGGATGCGACAGGCTCTGCGCGTCGGTTTCGAGCTGCAGTTCGTCGCCGCCCCGCTTTGCCGTGCGCGCCAGGATCTCATAGACGGCGGCCGTGGTCGATTGCAGCGCCTTGACCGGCGGCTGGCCGGAGAGGATGCGGGCGAGATAAACGGCGGCCGTCAGGTCGCCGAGCCCGTTCGGCGGTTTCTCTATGACGCGGTGTTCGGCAAGCAGCGCCTGGCTGCCGTCGAGCAGGAAATTGCCGGTGCCGCCGGCCATCATCGACGGCGCAGAGGTGACGAGCATGGTCGAGGGGCCGGCATGGAGCGCCGCCGCCGTCACCGCCTTGATGTCCGGCAGCGGCGCGCCGGCCATCCATTCCAGCTCATAGCGGTTCGGGGTGGCGATGTCGGCGATCGGCATCAGCCTGTCGCGCAGGGCGGCGGCCGTCGGCTCGGGCACGTAGAGCCCGCCCGAATCGCCCATCACCGGGTCGCAGACGAAAAGCGCGCCCGGCGTCCTCGCCTTGACGGCGGCGACCAGCGAAGCGACGGCTTCGGCCTGGCCGGCTTCTCCGAGATAGCCCGACAGCACGGCACCGACTTCGCCAAGCCATGGCGCGCGCTCGAGATCGGCCATCAGCGCCTTGAACTGGTCGAGCGGCGGCACGATGCGCGTGGCGCGGCCGTGGCCCGGATGCCAGGGCAGGATGACGGTCGGCACCGCCCAGACCGGGAAACCCAGCGTCTCCAGCGCGAAGACCGCGGCGCGGTTGCCGACCGAACCTCGGGCGACATGGCTGGAGATGACGATGACCGCGCGCGGCGCGTCGGTTTTCTCTGCATTCATGGATTTCGGTTCCTAGCCGCCCCGTGTGGCGACATACACCAGCCAGGCCAATAGCCCAATGGCGATGACGAGACCAAGCGTTCGGCCAATGCGGGTGCCCCAGTATTCGATCGGATCCGAGCGATCGGCATCCGCGGCATTCACATGGTCGCGCGCGCCCTTGGCTGCCCGCGCGACAAAAGCGGTGCCGCCGGGCGCCGTCTCACGCGCAACGCGCTCCAGGATACGGCGCGATTCCTTTTCGTCGTCCTGGCGACCGGCCATAGTGATTGCCCTTTCTCAACTGGAGCTTAGCCTGTCCGGGCGGTCATTCACAGACCCGGCCAGCGCCGACCGATGCTCCATTGATGCCCCGGAGATTTTCTTGCGCGCGGATTGTGGTAATGCTTCGCCTGCAACTTCGATCCGAGGGACCAATCATGTTTGCCGAGCGCCTTTCCTTACCCTCCGCCTTCCGAAATCTGCCTGCCTTCCTGATGATGGCATTCGTGCTGCCGCTGCTTGCCGGCTGCGGCTACAACACCATCCCGACGGCGGAGGAGAACGCCAAGGCAGCCTGGAGCGAGGTGCTCAACCAGTACCAGCGCCGCGCCGACCTGATCCCCAACCTGGTCGAGACGGTGAAGGGCTACGCTTCGCACGAGAAGGACACGCTCGACGCCGTCGTCGAGGCGCGCGCCAAGGCGACGCAGATCACGGTGACGCCGGACACGCTGAAGGATCCGGATGCCCTCAAGAAGTTCCAGGACGCCCAGGCCGGCCTGACCAGCGCGCTGTCGCGGCTGATAGCGGTGTCGGAAGCCTATCCCGATCTCAAGGCCAACCAGAATTTCCTCGCGCTGCAGGCGCAGCTCGAAGGCACCGAGAATCGCATCGCCGTGGCGCGGCGCGACTACATCCAGGCAGTCAGGGACTACAATCTGACGCTGAAGACCTTCCCGTCGGTTCTGTGGGCGACGTTCTGGTTCCGCGGCAACGAGCCGTTTGCCAACTTCACCGTCGACGAAGACAAGATGCAGGTGCCGAAGGTGGACTTCGGCACGAGCACCAAGCAGGGCGGGTGAGAGCCCAGCTATCATCGGACTGCAATCCCTCGAGAAGACGGACTGCTGGCGTGCAAACACCCCCCTCTGTCCTGCCGGACATCTCCCCCTCAAGGGGGGAGATTGGCTGTTTCAACTACCGCGCCTTTTTTCCTCCGGCGATTGGCGAAAGCTGCTGCGGCGTCCAATCTCCCCCCAAGTGGGGGAAATGTCTGGCAGGACAGAGGGAGGTGCGACGGAGCGCCTTCGTTGGAGTTTTGCTCGCCCTCTTCCTCCTGCCGTTCGCCGCCCTCGCCGCAGACCTGCCGGCCCTGACCGGCCGCGTGGTCGACAACGCCGGCATCATCGATGCCGGCACCAAGGCGGCGCTGACGCAAAAGCTCGCCGACTTCGAGACCAAAGGCTCCGACCAGATCGTCGTCGCCACCATTCCCAGCCTCGACGGCGAGGAGATCGAGCCTTACGCCAATCGCTTGTTCCGCTTCTGGAAGCTTGGCCAGGCCAAGGAGAACAACGGCGTGCTGCTGCTGGTCGCGCCGAACGACCGCAAGATGCGCATCGAGGTCGGCTACGGGCTCGAAGGCACGCTGACCGACCTGCACACCAAGCTGATCATCGAGAACGACATGGTGCCGGCGTTCCGCGCGGGTGACTTCCCGGGCGGCATCTCCAAGGCCGTCGACGACATGATCATGGTGCTCAACGGCAATCCGGAGGAACTGGAGGCGCGCGGCAAGCGCAACGAACAGGCGCCGTTCAACTCCGACAACCTGTTCTTCGCCGTCTTCATCACCATCTGGGTGCTGATCTTCTTCGGCAGCATCGCCCTTGCCATCCTGCCGCGTGTCTTCGGCCAGAAGATCGGTCCGGGCCGTTACCGGTGGCTCGGCATGACGTTCGAGCCCGGCCGCTCATCCGGTGGTTCGGGCGGCTGGTCGTCCGGCGGCGGTGGCTGGTCCTCCGGTGGCGGCGGTGGCGGGTTTTCCGGCGGCGGTGGCTCGTCGGGTGGCGGTGGCTCTTCGGGAAGCTGGTGAGGGATCATGGCAACGCGACCGATCAGCCCGCAGGATCATGAACGCATCGCCGATGCGATCCGGGCAGCCGAGGCCAGGACCGACGGTGAGATCTACTGCGTCGTCGCCCATGCCAGCGACGGTTATTTCTTCCCCGCCGCCTTCGTGGCGACACTCGCCATGCTGGTCGCCAGCCTGGCGGTCGCCTATGGGCTGGAGATCTGGTGGCTCACCATCCGCGTGCCGCATTTCGTTCTGGCGCAGTTGCTGGCGCTGGCCTCGTTGCTCGTCCTTTTGTGGCTTTGGCCGGCCCTGCGTATCCATCTGGTGCCGAGGCGCCTGCGTTACCAGGCGGCGCACGCCAATGCGATGAAGCAGTTCCTGGCGCGCAACGTCCACCGCACGCAGGCGCGCACGGGGGTACTGATCTTCGTTTCCATCGCCGAGCGCTTCGCCGAAGTGGTCGCCGACAGCGGCATCGACGCCAGGGTCGGACAGCATGTGTGGGACGGCGTCGTGGCCGAGCTCACCCGGCATGCCGGCGACGACCGGCTCGCCGACGGCTTCGTCCATGCAATCGAATCGGTTGGCGCGACATTGGCCGAGCACTTCCCGGTCATCCCCGGCAACCCCAATGAGCTGGACGATCATCTCGTTGAAATCTGAACGGGGCGGGCCGTAAATCAGGCCGCGCAACGAACCTTTCGCCTGTGCGAAAAAGCCGTGGCCGCATCGGCTGACTCTTTGCAAGCGGCCGACGCGGGTTTATGGTTAACCAATCATGAACACGCTGACGATCGACATCAGGAAAGCCGAGCCCCGCGATGCAAGCGCCATCGCCGAGGTGCACCAAGAAGCATGGCGCGGCGCCTATTCCGGCATCATCCCGCATCGCACGCTGATCTCGATGATCAACCGTCGCGGCGCCGACTGGTGGGCCAATGCGATTCGCCGCTCGGCCACCGTGCTGGTGATCGAGATCGGCGGCACCATCGCCGGCTACGCCACCATCGGCAAGAATCGTGCCCGCGAGCTAAGGCAGCAGGGCGAGATCTACGAGCTTTACCTGCGCCCGGAGTATCAGGGCATCGGGCTTGGCAGCCGGCTGTTCAAGGCGGCGAAGGCAAGGCTCGCGGACCATGGTTTGCGCGGCTTGGTGGTGTGGGCGCTGGAAGACAACCAGAATGCGCTCGCCTTCTATGCCGGCAACGGGGGACGCGATATCGCCGAGGGCGTCGAGGTGTTCGAGCAGAAGGCGCTGAAGAAGGTGGCCTTCGTCTGGAACTGACGGCGCAACCTCGCCGGGCGGCATCCATCAGGTTACAGGCCATCACAAACTGTGCGCTTCCATTAGCGTTCCGTATCATTCGCCGCATTGCACCATGACGCGTCCCCCGCTATCGGTTTTTGAATCGAGAGAGGGACCACGCCATGCGTATCGAAGCGATTTCCACCGGACAGAACCCGCCTGAGGACGTTAACGTCATCATCGAGGTGCCGATCGGCGGCGAGCCGATCAAATACGAAATGGACAAGGAGGCCGGGACGCTGTTCGTCGACCGCTTCCTCCATACCTCCATGCGCTATCCCGGCAATTACGGCTTCGTGCCGCACACTCTGTCCGGCGACGGCGACCCGATCGACGTGCTGGTCTGCAACACGCGCGCGCTGGTGCCGGGCTGCGTCATCAATGTGCGGCCGATCGGCGTGCTGATCATGGAAGACAATGCCGGGCAGGACGAGAAGGTGATCGCGGTTCCCTCGCCGCACCTCACCAAGCGTTACGAGAAGGTGTTCAACTACACCGACCTGCCGCAGATCACACTCGACCAGGTGGCGCATTTCTTCGAGCATTACAAGGATCTCGAACCCGGCAAATGGGTCAAGATCGAGGGCTGGAGAGATGCCGCGCACGCCAGGAAGATGATCGTCGAGGCGGTCGAGCGGGCGAAGAAAAGCAAGTAATCAGTTATCGACCCGGCCGAAGTCGGGGACGTTGCCGAGCACCTGGCGCTTGTCCTTGCCGCAGGCGAAGTGCTTCGCCTTTTCGTCGGCAAGCTTGCGGGCCTGGTCGTTGGCATCGGCGTTGCCGGTGGCCAGCACCAGGCCGACCGTGCAACCGTGGTGCTCCTCTGGCTGCGCGACCTTGGCGACGACCAGCACCTCGATCGGCTTCTTCTCGTCCTCGGGATTGGTCACCGATCGGCGGTGGATGACGGCGAAGGGAATGGCGACGTCGCCATTGGTCTCGATGCGCCACTCGACCTTCGAGCCGGACGAGTTGAAGGCCGAAAAGCTCTCCCAGGCGGCGGTCATGTCATCCGAGGGAAAGCCGTAATAGACCGACTCGCGCGCGTCGTCGTAGGCGACCAGCACAGGGTAGCCGCGATAGCCCGAGCAAGCGAGGCTCGCCCAGTCGCCGTCGCCCTCGGCGGCCTGCGCATAGGTCACGCAGTCCTTCTTCCAGTCGATATCGGTATAGGCGCTCGATATTTCGCCAGCCTGCGCTGCCTGGCCAAATCCGATGAAGACAAGTGGCAATAGAAGGCAACGCATGGCGAAATCTCCGATGGAGGTCGCTGCAGCGTAGTGCCTGTCGTTATTTGTTCAAGCTGGCTTCGATCAGGAGGTCGGCGTTGCGGGCAACCGAGGCCGCCGGTCCGCCGAGGCCGAACAACTGGCCGCTGATATAGGCGCCCTCGATGAGGAGCAGCAGTCCGTCGCCGAGTGTGTCGGCGTCGGCGGCGCCCATCGCCGCCGCCATGGCGCGCAGGCGCCGGCGCAGCTCGTACTTGTTGGCCTCGCTGACCACGCGCGCCGGATGGCCGCGCTCGGGGTACTCGACCGCCGCATTGGTCATGCCGCAGCCACGATACTCCGGCCGCTGCGTGCGTTTCCCGACACGCGTGAGGAAAGCGATGATCTGGGCGCGCGGATCGCCGGGATGTGCGTCCACCGCCTCGTCGAAACGCTCCCAGAACTCGAGGTCGTATTTGCGCAGGTAGGACGCGGCGAGTTCGTCCTTCGACGGAAAGCTGCGATAGAGGCTGGGCTTGGTAACGCCGGCGCGCTTGACGATCTCATCGACGCCGATCGCGCGGATACCCTCGCGATAAAACAGGTCGCGCGCGACATCGAGGATCTTGTCGGCGGCCTTTGCGGGCGCCGAGGCCGGAACCTCGCTGATCGATGCTTCAATATTATTGTCCGATGACATTCAAACAACTCGCTTGACAATGTTACTGACCGGTACGTATGTAGGGCATCATCCGATTGCAACGTACCGGTCAGTAACATGATAGCTCAGTCTCGTCCCTTTGGCCAGCGCTACGCCTTCGTGGTCGTTGCCGTCATCTTTTTCTGCCTGCTGATCGCGGCCGGCCTCCGTTCGGCGCCCGCAGTGATGATGCTGCCGCTCGAAAGCAGCTTCGGCTGGCGGCGCGACGTGATCTCGATGGCCGCCGGCGTCGGCATCCTGCTCTATGGCCTGACCGGGCCGTTCGCGGCGGCGCTGATGGAGCGCGTGGGCATGCGCCGCACGCTGCTCGGCGCGTTGCTGGTGATGTCGGGCTCGACCGCGCTCAGCCTGTTCATGACGCAGCCCTGGCATCTCTTTCTGACCTGGGGCGTCTTTTCCGGCATTGGCTCGGGCGCGGTGGCGAGCGTGCTCGGTGCAACGGTCGTCAACCGTTGGTTCAAGACCAATCGCGGGCTGGTGATGGGGCTGATGTCGGCTTCCAGCGCAACCGGCATGCTTATCTTCCTGCCGCTGATCGCCTCGCTGGCGCAAAATGGTGGCTGGAAGCCTGTGGTCATTGCCGTGGCTGTGGCGACGGCCGCCCTGATACCGTTCGTGCTCTTCCTGGTGCCCGAGCGCCCGGCGTCGATCGGTCAGGTGCGCTATGGCGCCGACGCGGACGACGTGCCGCCGGTATCGCCGGCCTCGCAAGGCAATTTCCTGGCGCACACGCTGAACACGCTGCGCCGCGCCGCCGGCACACGGGTGTTCTGGTACCTCTTCGCCACCTTCTTCATCTGCGGCTTCACCACCAACGGCTTGGTCGGAACGCATCTCATTGCCTTCTGCGGCGACATGGGCATCCCCGAAGTCAAGGCGGCGGGATTGCTGTCGCTGATGGGCATTTTCGACCTGATCGGCACGACTTTGTCCGGCTGGCTCACCGACCGCTTCGATCCGCGCAAGCTGCTCGGCGTCTACTACGCCGTCCGTGGCCTGTCGCTGATCTACCTGCCTTATTCCGGCTTCTCGGCGACCAGCCTGATCATCTTTGCCGTGCTCTACGGGCTCGACTGGATCGCCACCGTGCCGCCGACGCTGAGGCTTGCCAACGAAGCCTTCGGCGACCGCAGCGGACCGATCGTCTTCGGCTGGATCGTCGCCGGCCACCAGGTGGGCGCCGCGACGGCGGCAGCCTTCGGCGGCACCATGCGCGAGCTGCAGGGCAATTACGAGCTTGCCTTCATCATCGCCGGCATGACGGGCATTGCGGCCGCCTGTATCTCGCTGCTCATCAACACCAGCCGGGCGGAGTTTGATCCGGAGCCTCAACCGGCGTAAGTCGTGCCGATATTCGGGTGAGGCCGGCCTGCAAATGACGGTCTCCTGCGCTTCCGGTGCTCGCTTACGTCAAGTACGCTCCGCTCCGGTTCTCGGGGACCATCATTTTCGGCTCGGCCTGACCCGAATCTCAACACGCCTTGAGGCACGCCGGTCCGGTAGATTTTCAGGTATCAAAGTTTCATATTTGCCGACAGGACTGAGAGGCGCGAAGGCTGGCGGCTTGAGCCGCAGCGCTGCGCGGCTGCGATCAGTCCGGATAGCAAATCGCCGGAATCTTCGGCCAAACGGCGTTGTCGCAATTGGCCGCTTTCTGCCGTTGCTTGAAAGCGGTGCTGACTGGGCCGGTAACAACCGGGTCAACGCCATCGGGAGCGTCGGCGAACATCTGCTGCGCCGTTTTTGCATCGGGCGGCGCGATATCGGCGTCTTTCAGAGAAGCAGCCGACTGCGCGGCGCCCGCCGCAAGAACCACCGCAAGCCCCGCCCACACGAAAAGCGGGCGCAATCTGGCGAGATGATCGGTCATGGACATTAAATCGCCAGGCCCCTCAAGGTTCCGCGTTGGTTAACGGAATCATTCCACACCAAGACATTTAAGAATCAGTGACCACGTATTTGGGGCGTGGCCTCCCCTTTCGCAATTGCGAAAAACCTTGTATGAGCCGCGCAACCAGAAAAGGCGGCGCTTTCGGGCCTGCTGCCTGCAACGCTCCCGAGACCAGACAATGAACCTCCGCAATATCGCGATCATCGCGCACGTCGACCATGGCAAGACCACCCTCGTCGACCAGCTCCTGAAACAGTCCGGCGCCTTCCGCGACAACCAGCGCGTCGCCGAGCGCGCCATGGATTCCAACGACCTCGAAAAGGAACGCGGCATCACCATCCTCGCCAAGGCGACCTCGGTCGACTGGAAGGGCACCCGCATCAACATCGTCGACACGCCCGGACACGCCGATTTCGGCGGCGAGGTCGAGCGCATCCTGTCGATGGTGGATTCGGCGATCGTGCTGGTCGACGCCGCCGAAGGGCCGATGCCGCAGACCAAGTTCGTCGTCGGCAAGGCGCTCAAAGTCGGCCTGCGGCCGATCGTCGTCATCAACAAGATCGACCGTCCGGACGCCCGCCACATCGAGGTGGTCAACGAGGTGTTCGACCTGTTCGCCGCGCTCGACGCCACCGACGAGCAGCTCGACTTCCCGATCCTCTACGGTTCCGGCCGCGACGGCTGGGTGTCGGAGAATCCCGAGGGTCCGAAGGACCAGCAACTGGCGCCGCTGTTCGACCTCGTGGTCAAGCATGTGCCGGCGCCGACCGTGCATCCCGGCCCGTTCCGCATGATCGGCACCATCCTGGAAGCCAATCCGTTCCTCGGACGAATCATCACCGGCCGCATCGAGTCCGGCACGCTGAAGGCCAACCAGGCGGTCAAGGTGCTGCACAATGACGGCACCCAGATCGAGACGGGCCGCATCTCCAAGATCCTCGCCTTCCGCGGGCTCGAGCGCCAGCCGATCGACGAAGCGCAGGCGGGCGACATCGTCGCCATCGCCGGCCTGTCGAAAGGCACCGTCGCCGATACCTTCTGCGATCCGGCGGTGACCGAGCCGCTGCATGCGCAGCCGATCGACCCGCCGACGGTGACCATGTCCTTCCTGGTCAACGACAGCCCGCTTGCCGGCACCGAGGGCGACAAGGTGACCAGCCGCGTCATCCGCGACCGCCTGCTGCGCGAGGCCGAGGGCAATGTCGCGCTCAAGATCGAGGAATCGCCCGAGAAGGATTCCTTCTTCGTTTCCGGCCGCGGCGAATTGCAGCTGGCGGTGCTGATCGAGACGATGCGCCGCGAAGGCTTCGAACTCGCCGTGTCGCGTCCGCGCGTCGTCATGCAGAAGGGCGAGGACGGCCAGTTGCTCGAACCTGTCGAGGAAGTCGTCATCGACGTCGACGAGGAGCATGCCGGCGTCGTCGTGCAGAAGATGTCGGAGCGCAAGGCCGAGATGGTCGAGCTGCGCCCGTCGGGCGGTAACCGCCAGCGTCTCGTCTTCCACGCGCCGACGCGCGGCCTGATCGGCTACCAGTCGGAGCTCTTGACCGACACGCGCGGCACCGCGGTGATGAACCGGCTGTTCCATGCCTATGAGCCCTACAAGGGCGAATTGCCCGGCCGCACCAACGGCGTGCTGATCTCCAACGAGCAGGGCGAGTCGGTTGCCTATGCGATGTGGAACCTGGAAGACCGCGGCCCGATGATCATCGATCCGGGCGTCAAGGTCTATCAGGGCATGATCATCGGCATCCACTCCCGCGATAACGACCTCGAAGTGAACGTGCTGAAGGGTAAGAAGCTCACCAACATCCGCGCCGCCGGCAAGGACGAGGCGGTGAAGCTGACGCCGCCGATACGCATGACGCTGGAGCGCGCGCTGGCCTGGATCCAGGACGACGAGCTGGTCGAGGTGACGCCGAAGACCATTCGCCTGCGCAAGCTCTATCTCGACCCGAACGAGCGCAAGCGCTTCGAGAAGTCGGCCAAGGTGATGGGCGCGGCATAGCGCTTTCGAGACAAGTTTCAAAAGAGGGAGCGCGTGCTCCCTCTTTTCGTTTCAGCGGCACGCAGACGCGACGATGATGTCGCGGTCCGCTTCGCCGGACAGATCGACGCGAACCGCCATGCCGTCGCGCACCGGCTTACGCAAGGCTTTGGCTTGGTCGGGCTCGATGGTCAGCCGTCCTTTGTCCTCCCAGCCTTGCAGTCTCGATCGCGACACGCCGAGTTCCGCGGCAAGCAGCCGATCGAGCCGCAGAGGCGTCGCGGCGTCGAGCCGAAGCTCGAGCCAGAACGCGGCCGCGTCTTCCGGATTGCCTCCCAGAATCTGTTTGCGAATGGCGACGTCCACGAACTCCTCGATCCTTGCGGTCCGGTCGCGCAGCGCGGCGGCGTCGAAGGCAAGGCGGCGGGCAAGGGCCGGTTCATTGCTTTCGAGCGCCGCGAGCAACGCCGGCTCGATGTCGCGCCGGTTGCGCCGCTCCAGGATGGTGAAATTCCAGGAATTGTCGCAAGCCACGCAGCGATAGATCAGCCATGCGTCGATGCGCCTGCCGTTGGCATTGACGCGGAATTTTTCGCTGCAGCGGTATGGCTTTACGTCGCCGCAGCGGTTGCAGTTGATGAGAGGTCGGGGCGCAATTCGGGGCGCGATCGTCCAGCGGATGCGCAATGAAGAAGACATGCCGGTAAGTCCTTCCCGTCGGGAAGTCCGTCAGACCGGCACTGTCCGAGAGCCCATGCGGGCGCGGCGTGGCGAAAGGCTGCGATGTTGGAAATCAGGCGTCGGCGTGGATCACGCGGCGGCTCAGCAATGCCAAACCGGTCTCGAACCGCCGCCTGAAGAACACATGAAACGATGCCGGCGCCGGAATGCGGTGCCTGCGGTGCTTTCGGGGAGTTGACGAGACCGGCGGTTACTGAGGCAAAGTGATGCTCGAAATGGATGTCTGGGCGGCCCTTCTAGCCGCGCGGCGCACGGCCGGCAAGTTCTATCCGGTTGCTGCCGCGGGCCCGGGATTTACCGCGCCATGGCGTGGTATTCGGGGTTCGGCCGCATGTCGACAGCCGCCGCTACCCGGTTGGACATGTTGAAGAAGGCTGCCGTCGAGGCGATGTCCCAGATATCGCGGTCGGAAAAGCCGGCCTGGCGGAGGGCCGCGCGGTCGGCCTCCACGATCCTGGCCGGCTCCCCGGTCAGCTTGATCGCGAATTCGAGCATCGCCGTCTGCCTGGCCGACAGCTCGGCGGCGCGGAAATTCATCACCATCATCTCGCCCAGCGCCGGCTCGCCCGACAGCTGGCGCACCGCCGCGCCGTGCGCGGTCAGGCAATAGTAGCAGTGGTTGATGGAGGAGACGGCGACTGCGATCATCTCGCGCTCCAGTTTCGACAGGCCGGACTCGCCCAGCATCAGCTCATTGTACATCTCGGTGAAGGCGCGCAGCTTCTTCTCGTCGAAGGCGTAAGCCAGAAGCACGTTGGGCACGAGGCCGAGTTTCTCCTCGCATTTGGCGAAATAGGCCTTCGTCGCCTCGCTGAGCTCCGCCTGGACGAGGTCGAGCGCGGTAACTTTGCCGGTCATGGGTGGTCCTCCTTACGAGCGCGATGGCGTCGGTTCGAATTTTTTAATGCGTCGTCAAACCTTTGTCGCCAAACGGCGGTCATCTGCTACCATAGTCGTAAAAGCATGCCACGGGAGGGAATAAGCGTCATGGCCAGCGTGAAAGCCAAGCCGAAGAAGAAAGCTGCCGCCACCGCCAAAGCGGCTGATAAATCGGGCAGGCTTGCCGACTATCTGCTTGCCCGCGCTCCGGCCGAGGACATTGCGGCCTATGACGCAGCCGCTCTTGAGCGCGCCGGCGAACTCGCCAGCCGGGCCGTTGCCGCCCACAAGAAGGGCGAGAGCGTCGTCGCAGTCGATGCCGACTCGGGCGTTGCCTGCGACGGCCGCCCGGTCACGGTCATCACCGTCGTCAACGACAACATGCCGTTCCTGTTCGATTCGATCCTCGGCGAGATCACCGAGACGTCCGGTGAGCCAACGCTGGTCACCCATCCGATCGTCACGGTTCGCCACGGCAAGACAGGTGTCGCCGAGGTCCTCGGCGACGGCGCCAAGGAGGATGACGATCACGATCGGCTGAGCGTCGTGCATGTCCATATTCCGCGGCTGACGGCCGAGGGCGCCAGCGCGCTCACCGAGCGGCTGCGCAAGATGCTGAGCCAGGTCCGCGCCGCCGTCGTCGACTGGAAGCGGATGCTCGCCCGCCTCGACCAGGCGATCTCCGAGTTCCGTTACTCGGCCGTGCCGCTCGACAAGAAGAGCGTCGCCGAGGCGATCGCCTTCCTCGAATGGCTGCGCGACGACAATTTCACCTTCCTCGGCATGCGCGAGTTCAAATATGTCGGCGGGGAGGAGAGCGGCACGCTGGAGCGCGCCGAGAAGCCCGGCCTCGGAATCCTGTCCGATCCGGACGTGCTGGTGTTGCGGCGCGGCACCGAGGCGGTGACGACGACGCCCGAGATCCGCGCGTTCCTGCACGGGCCTGAGCCGCTGATCGTCACCAAGGCGAACGCCAAGTCCCTGGTGCACCGCCGTATCTATCTCGACTATATCGGCATCAAGACCTACACCTCGAAAGGCGCGCTCGCGGGCGAGCTGCGCATCGTCGGCCTGTTCACATCGACCGCCTACACGCGCTCGGTGATGAAGATCCCGTACCTGCGCTCGAAGGCCGAGACGGTGATCTCGAAGTCGGGGTTCGACCCGCACGACCATTCCGGCAAGGCGCTGATCAACATCCTGGAGAGCTATCCGCGCGATGAGCTTTTCCAGGTGCCGGTGCCGACCCTGCGCAAGCACGCCAGCGCGATACTGGGGCTGATCGAGCGGCCGCGCGTCAGGGCGCTGGTGCGCGTCGACCAGTTCGATCGTTTCGTCTCCATCATCGTCTTCGTGCCGCGCGACCGTTACGACAGCGTCGTGCGCGAAAAGATCGGCGCCTACCTCAAGACCGTGTTCGAGGGCCGGCTGTCGGCCTACTACCCGGCCTTCCCGGAAGGCGCGCTGGCGCGCATCCACTTCATCATAGGCCGGTCCGGTGGCAGGACGCCGAAGATCGAGCAGTCGACGATCGAGGCGGCCATACGCGACATCGTGCGGACCTGGGAGGACGCGCTCTCCGAGGCGGCGGAAGCGGCGGGCAGCGATCCGGCGCTCAAGGGCATCGCGGCGCGCTTCCCCGAGAGCTATCGAGACTCCTTCTCGGCGGCGGTCGCCCTGGCCGACGCCGGGCGCATCGCCAGGATCAACGCCGCCAATCCGATCGCCATCGATTACTACCGCCATGCCGAGCAGAAATCGCAGCAGGCGGCGCTGAAGATCTATCACTTCGGCAGCCCGGTGGCGCTGTCGCGACGCGTGCCGGTGCTGGAAAACATCGGCTTCCGCGTCATCAGCGAGCGCACCTTCGAGATCGGTGACGAAGGTACGGGCAAGGTCTTCATCCATGACATGGAACTGGAGAACAGCTACGGCAAGCCGATCGATCTCACCGACGGCGGCGGGCTGTTCGAGGACGCCTTCCTCTCCGTCTGGCGCGGCGACGTCGACAATGACGGCTATAACGGCCTGGCGCAGACAGCCGGCCTGTGGTCGGGCGAGATCACCATCCTGCGCGCCTATGGCCGTTACCTCCAGCAGGCCGGCATCCCGCAGAGCCAGGATTTCATCGCCGCCGCGCTCAACCGCTATCCGGAGATCGCGCGCGGCCTGCATGCGCTGTTCGTGGCCCGTCTCGGGCCGACGGCCGAAGCGGAGGGCGTGGTCGCGGCCAAGCATCTCAAGGCCAAGATCAAGGACGCGCTGGAAGAGGTGCCCAACATTGATGACGAC
>JBFLWR010000412.1:0-3504 GCA_040755925.1 Pseudomonadota bacterium | reverse complement strand
TGCCGACTTCACCACCGCCGAGCATGCCATCCGCGCCGACCGCCTGCGCATGCCGGACGAGATCGGCCTCGGCTTCATGGTCGATCCGGACAAAGGGCATTTCAACGGCCGCCGCGCCATCCTGGAAGCCAGGACCAAGCGCAAGCTGCGCCACGTGCTGGTCGGCCTGGAGATCGAAGGCAACATCCCGGCCGAGCATGCGATCGTCTACTACAAGAAGGGCCAGGAAGTCGGCCTGGTGAGCGCGGCGATGTGGTCGCCGATGGCCAAGCGCAACATCGCCATCGCTTCGTTGCGGCGGCCTTATGGCGACACGATCGTCGACGATCTCTGGGTCGAGATTTACGCCATGCGCGAGTTGCAGTACCAGAAGCTGATGAAGAAGGCGAAGGTGGTGCAGCGGCCCTTCATCAAGCTAGAACGCCGCACCGCCAGCCCGCCGGCGGATTTCTGACGATGGCAAGCGAGGACTTGGACGCCGAAGCCGCCGAGCAGTGGCAACTGGTCAACACGCCGCTCGGCGAGATGTGGTCCGGCCGCACCCGTTATGCGGCGGCGATGTACTTCTTCAAGCGCGACGAGATGAACGCCGAGACGCTGGAGGTCTATCGCATCTGCGCCCGGCTCGACAGCGAAGACCCCTTGCCGATCATCCGCGACCGTGGCGTCGGCAAGGAATGGCTGAAGCGCATGGGTGCCTAGGCAGTCCCCTCGCTTCGTCATTCTAGGGCGGAGCAAGGAGCGAAGCGACGCGGCGCAGACCCTAGAATCCATGCCGCGACTTGGAAGCGCCGCTACCGCGCAGAATTTTGCTCCGTTGCGATCCTTGGCGAAGGTGACGGCATGGATTCTAGGGTCTTCGCGACGGAGCTTCGCTCCTGCTTCGCCCTAGAATGACGAAGTTGGAGTGTCTTGCTCCCGGTCACGAACGTTTAGGGTTGCCTCTTCACTCGGGTCGTTTCACCCGATTGTCCGTTCCAGCACGCTCAACCAGTTGCGATAAGCGATCTTCTCGATCAACGCCCGCCCGAAACCGCGCGCGGCAAGCGCGTCGATGAGCTTGGGCAGGCCAGCGACGTCCCCAATGACGGCAGGGATCATCGCGCCGTCGAAATCCGAGCCGAGGCCGACGCCATCCTCGCCCAGCGCCTGCAGCAGCGAATCGATATGGCGCACCATGATGTCGAGGCTGGTGTCGGCATTCATGCGGCCGTCCTCGCGCAGGAAGCCGGTGGCGAAGTTCAGCCCTACCATGCCGTTCGACTCACGGATCGCGCCAAGCTGCCAGTCGGTCAGGTTGCGCGAATGGCCGCAGATCGCATGCACATTGGAATGGGTGGCGACCAGCGGCGCATCGCTCAGCGCCGCCACATCGCGAAAGCCCTTCTCATTGAGATGCGACAGGTCGATCATGATCCTGAGCTGGTTGCACGCCTTGACCAGCGCCTTGCCGGCATCGGTGAGGCCCGGCCCGGTGTCGGGCGAGGACGGGAAGCGGAACGGCACGCCATTGCCGAAGGCGTTCGGCCGGCTCCAGACTATGCCCAGCGAGCGAAGGCCGGCGGCGTGAAGCACGTCGAGCATGGCAAGCTCGGGATCGATCGCCTCGACGCCCTCGATGTGGAAGATGGCGGCGATCGAACCCTTCGCCATCGCGTCACGCACGTCGCCGGCGCTGCGGCAAACCGTGAGCGCGCCGGCGCGCTCCAGCCGAAACAGGATCGAAGCCATGCCGATGGTGGACTTGACCGCTTCGGCCTGCGGCAGTTCGGGCGGCAAAGGCTCGTTGTCGCTCGGCGCCGGCGGCACGGCGCTGCGTTTGCTCTTTTCGACCGGCGGCGGGAAGATCGCGAACATGCCGCCGGCAAAGCCGCCTTTCTTGGCGCGCGGCAGGTCGATATGGCCGCCCGGCGTTCCTTCGATGAACAGCTTTTCGACGTCCGCTTCCTTCGACTGGTAGAGTCGCAGGAGCGTGTCGTTGTGTCCGTCGAAAACGGGGATCAGGTCGGTCTCGGTCATCAGGGAAGCCATTCAATTCGGTGACAGGCGGGACGAACATTTCCGTCCGAGCGAACTGTCAACTTAGGCAAGATGACCGAGCCGTGCAAATGCCAGACCGGCTTTTGCGCTTGTGGCTGAGCCCTTTGTAAGGGCCCAGCCAATACGTCAATGTTTCAGCACGTCCGCCCATTCCGGATGGCGGCGGAACTGGGCGTTGGCGAAGGGGCAGAGCGGAATGATCTTCTTGCCGGCGGCCCGCGCGTCCTCGACCGCACGGGTGACGAGCCGAAGCCCGGCGCCCTGGCCGCGAAAGACGTCCGGCACCTCGGTGTGGTCGATGATGAGCTGATGCTCGCCGATCTTCGTGAAGGTCATCTCGGCCTCGGCGCCGCCCGGACCGCGCAGCACGTAGCGGCCCTTGGAGCCGTGGTCTTCGAGTTCGATCTCGGGCAATTGGTCAGCCATTTTTTCCTCCTGCTTCTGCCGGCGTGAGGGCAAACAGCCGCCGCGCCGCCTCGATTTCATTCGGCCGCACCTCGTGCCCGCCGTCGTGCCATTCGACTGTGACATCGGCGCCGTCGGCGCGCAAATACGCCTCCAGCCGCGAGGTCAGGTTCGGCGGGCAGATCGGGTCGCGCCTGCCGGCCGTGATCAGGACATGGCGACCGGCAAGACTCCCGTCTACCTGGGGTTCGAACGGGATCAGCGGGTGCATGAGCGCCGTGGCATCGAACAGGCCTGGTTCGACGAACATCACTGAAGCCAGGATGTTGGCGCCATTTGAGTAGCCGAGCCCGAACACCGCCGAGGGTTTTGCCGCCTCGACATGCGCCTTGACGAAACCAGCCATCTTGGTCGTCGCCCGTGCAAGATCGTCCATGTCGTAGACGCCCTCGCCGGTGCGGCGGAAGAAGCGCGCGGCGCCATGTTCCGAGACGTCGCCGCGTGGCGACACGATGGTCGCCGACGGCACGAGCTCGCGGCCGAACGAGAGAAGCTGGTTCTCGTCCGCCCCGGTGCCGTGGAAGACGAAGAGCAGCGGGCTGCCCGGCGAACCGGGCAGCATCTTGTGGATGTAAGCGTCCTTGCTCATGGTTTTAGTCTTCCAGCTTCTGCAGATGCTGTTCGAGATAGGGCCTCAGATGCTGGTGCTGCGACGGCAGCTTCAGCGCCTCGCCGAGATGCGCGGTATCCTCGTCGCGGTCGAAGCCCGGCTCGTTGGTGGCGACTTCGAACAGCACGCCGCCCGGCGTGCGGAAGTAGATCGCCCAGAAGTAGTCGCGATCGATGACCGGCGTCACGCCGTAGCCCGTGTCGACGAGCGCCTTGCGCACCTCCAGCTGCTTGGCGCGATCCTCGACCGCGAAAGCGACGTGATGCACCGAGCCGGCGCCGAGATTGGCGAAGCCGGCGCCCGGCAGCGATTCGATATCCACGACGTCGGCGCCGTTGCCATTCCTGATCGCCAGCCGGCTGATGCCGCCGGACTTGTCGACTTCCTCA
>JBFLWR010000411.1:0-2608 GCA_040755925.1 Pseudomonadota bacterium | reverse complement strand
CGGCGGCGCCGCGGCGCTATCACGAGATGATGCTCTGGCGCAAAATCATCGACCGCAATCCGCTGTTCGTGACGTTCAGCGACAAGCTGGCGGCCAAAGCCTACATCCACGCCGAATATCCAGAGCTGCGGATGCCCGCGACGCTCTGGTCGGGGCATGATCCCGACGACATCCCGTCTGATCTGCTTGCTGCGGGCGCCGTGGTCAAGGCGAACCATGGTTGCGCCATGAACGTCTTCGTCTCCGAAGGCAGGCCGGATCGGACCGAGATCGTGCGCAAGGCAAGGCGCTGGCTCGGCAAACGCCATGGAAAGCGCGACGGCGAATGGGCGTACTGGCGGATCAACCCCACGCTGTTCGTCGAGGAGCGGCTGAAGCTCAGCGGCGGGACGATCGCCACCGACATCAAGGTTCATGTCTGCAGCGGCGTCATCTGCCATATCTGGGTGGAGGACCAGCTGGCCGGCCGCTCGCACCTCTTCGACGGTGACGGCATGCCGCTGCCCGGGCGGGATCCCGACTATCCGCGAGAGGATCAGGCCCTGACCATCGGTCAGCCCATAATGGACCATGTCCGCCAGGCGGCGGCTATCGCGCGCCGCGTCGCCGGCGATCTCGACCATATTAGGGTCGACTTTCTCGTCACCGACGACGAGCTCTATATAGGCGAAATCGTGGTCTACACCGCGGCCGGCTACGCCACCTGGACCAATCCGGTCATCACGGACCGGCTGGAAACCTACTGGCGCCTCGAGTGCTCCGCCTATCTCAGAGGCAGGCATCGCGGCGTTGGCCGCCTCTACGCGGAGGCGCTACGCGCCTGGTTCGCCGCGCGCGAGGCCGGCCTCAGCGCCTAGGGCGCCGCGTATTTTGGGCGACATGCATTGAAATCGTCAGCGCCTGCTGATCAGCAGGCCGGCAAGCAGTCCGACCACGACGAGCCCGACGGCAGCGGCGGTCGCGGGATGGTCGCGCGCCGTCCGTTCAAGCGCCCTGCCCCTCCGCCGGACTGCCGGCAAAGCCTCGTTGAGGTGCTCGGCAAGCCGCGAATAGTAGTCGGATGCCGCCTCCCGGCCGTCTTCGTAGTAGGTGTCGCCACCTTTGGCCAAGACCTTCGTCAGATCGTTCAGCTGGCGCGAGAGCGCGGCGACCTGCTTGTCCAGATCGAGGTCGGAAAGGTTGGAAAACGTTGCCATGCCGGTGTCCTTCTCTGCGGGGAGAAGGCGTAACGCATCAGCGTGGCGGCAGTTCCGGCATCCAGCTGACCGGCCTTGGCCATTTGCGGCTCGGTGTCGGCCGGCGCGGGGTTTCCCTGGAATCGGTTCAGCGAACCTGATCGAGCAGGCGCTTGCATTCCAAAAGATCGAACAGCGCTTCCTGCAGCAGCGCCCGGTTGTCGCGCGACAATTTCGAGGAGTCCGACTGGACAGGACCCTCATCGTCGCTCTTGCCGAGGCCGAAGAAGCGGCGGCTGGGCTTCACCCTGGGCTGGCCGACCAGCGCATCCTCGTCGACCCGTGGCTGCGCGGCCGCGGTGAGCGGCACCTGCTCGGCCTGCCGGCGCTGCGCGATCGCCTCGACCGCCGCCATGTCGCCATTGCCGATCGCCACCAGGAAGTGGTTGCCGTTCTCGCGCAGCAGCTTCTGCACGCCCTTGATCGTATAGCCCTGGTCGTAGAGCATATGCCGGATGCCCTTGATCAACTCGACATCCTGCGGCCGATAGTAACGGCGGCCACCGCCACGCTTCATCGGCTTGATCTGGTTGAAGCGCGTTTCCCAGAAGCGCAGCACATGCTGCGGCAGGTCGAGATCCTCAGCGACCTCGCTGATGGTGCGGAAAGCATCGGGGCTCTTGTCCATGAGCGAATCCTCACGCTGGACGGCGATCGGCGCATGCTGCCGAATCGCGGCTTATTTCAGCGATTTATGGAATGATATTCAAGCCCAGCGTCAAAGCCGAGAGCGGTTTTCAACCACATTCGCCGGCAAGCTATTTGGCGCTTTTGACCTTGCTGTTCTGATGGGCGCGCAGGATCCGGTTCTTCAGCACGTTCGACGATTTGAAGGTCATCACCCGGCGCGGCAGGATCGGCACTTCCTCACCGGTCTTCGGATTGCGGCCGATGCGTTCGTTCTTGGAACGGACATGGAAGGTTGCGAAAGACGACAGCTTGACCGTCTCGCCGCGCACGATGGCTTCGCAGATCTCGTCCAGCACCGCTTCGACGAGTTCAGCCGATTCCGTCCGCGACAAGCCGACCTTCCGGTAAACGGCTTCAGCAAGGTCGGCACGCGTAAGTGTCTTTCCCCCCATGCGACCGTCCCATCAGCTCGCAAAAACGTAAATCGATACAGGTAAAGGCAGACCCTAAGTAATTGATCCGGCAAGGTCAAGGACCGAACCCGCGAGTTCGGCACTTACCAGCGAAGCAACACGGCGCCCCAGGTGAAACCTCCACCCATGGCCTCGAGCAGAACCAGATCGCCCTTCTTGATGCGGCCGTCGGCGACGGCCACCGAGAGCGCCAGCGGCACGGAAGCTGCGGAGGTGTTACCGTGTAAATCGACAGTGACCACCACTTTCTCTTCTGCGATCCCGAGCTTC
>JBFLWR010000410.1:0-11836 GCA_040755925.1 Pseudomonadota bacterium | reverse complement strand
AAAGAGCCCTGAGCCAGACCTTGTTGTCATGAAAAGCGGCGCCGCCATAGGGCGCCGGGGCGTCGGCGCCGGTCAGCACGTTGATGCCCTCGCCGCGCTCATGCGCGCTGTTCGGCCAGATGCCTTCGGCCACCACCACGCCGCGCTTCACGCCGTCGAAGAGTTTTGCATGCAGCACGAGATCGCCGCGCCGGTTGCCGACCTCGACGCGGCCGCCATCCTCGATGCCGAGCACCGCCGCGTCGTCGGGATGCAGAAGCAGTTCGGGCCTGCCCTCCTTGGCCTTCGAGACAGGCGTCTCGGCAAAGGTTGAATTGAGGAAGTTGCGCGCCGGCGAGGTGGTGAGCCGGAACGGATGCTCGTCATCCGCCACCTCAATCAGTTCGACATGATCGGGGAATTCCGGCAGCCGCGCGACCGGCCCGAACAGGCCCATGCTCTTCGGCGGCCGGTTGGGCGCGGATTGCCCGGTCCAGTTGGCGCGGAAGTGGAACTTCTTATCGGCATGACCGAAACCGTGGATGAAATGCGCGGTCTCGAAATCAGGCTGCATGTCGACCCACTTCTCTTCCCTGAGTGAGTCGAAGCTGCCGATGCCGCGCTTGCCGAGGATGATGTCGATATGCTCCTTTTCGGTCAGACCGAAGCCCGGCCGGTCGGCCACGCCCAGCCGCCTGGCGAGTTCCTCGATGACATAGTGGTTGGTGCGCGGCCCTTCGGGCGGCTCGATCAGCTTGGGGCCTAGCGTGATGTGCTGGTTGCCGCCGCCCTTGTAGATGTCGTCATGCTCCAGGAACATCGTTGCCGGCAACACGACATCGGCAAGCCTGGCCGTATCGGTCATGAACTGTTCGTGCACGCAGGCGAACAGGTCCTCGCGCATAAAACCCTGCTTGACCAGCCGCTGCTCGGGCGCGACATTCACCGGATTGGTGTTCTGGATCAGCATCGCCGTCACCGGCGGCCCGCCATAGAGCGCGTCCTCGGCGCCCGTCAGCACCGGGCCGATGCGCGAATGGTCGAGATAGCGCACCTTCGGGTCGCGCATCGCGGTCCCTTCAAGCACATCCATGTTCAGCTTGAAGATGCCCGAATTGGAATGGAAAGCGCCGCCGCCCTCATACTGCCAGGCGCCGGTGACCGCGGCGATGCAGGAGGCGGCATGCATGTTGACCGAGCCGTTGCGCTGGCGCGAGAAACCGTAGCCGAGACGGAAGTAGGTCTTCTTCGTCGTGCCGACGAGTTGGGCGAAGGCTTCGATTTCGGCGACGGTCAGTCCGGTGATGGCCGCTGCCCACTCCGGCGTGCGTGTCGCAAGGTGTTCTTCCAGCCCGCGCGGATCGTCGGTGTATTTTTCCAGATAGGCGCGGTCGGCCATGCCGTCGCGGAACAGCACATGCATGACCGCGCAAGCGAGCGCGCCGTCGGTGCCGGGCCTCAGCACCAGGCCGAGATCGGCCTGTTTCATCGTCGCGTTCTCGTAGATGTCGATGACGACGATCCTGGCGCCGCGTTCCTTGCGCGCCCTGGTGGCGTGGGTCATGACATTGACTTGGGTGACCACGGCGTTGGTGCCCCAGATCACCACGCAATCCGCCTTCGCCATCTCGCGCGGATCGGGCCCGCGCAGGGCGCCCGCCCCCATCATCCAGCCGGTCCAGGCAAGATTGGTGCAGATCGAGCCGAAGAAACCGGAATATTTCTTCGCATGCCGCAGCCGCTCGATGCCGTCGCGCTGCACCAGCCCCATCGTGCCGGCATAGAAGTAAGGCCAGACCGTCTCCGAGCCGTATCTCGCCTCCGCCGCGATGAACTTCTCCGCGACGAGGTCGAGGGCCGCTTCCCAGCTGGATTCCTTCCAGACGCCCTCGCCCTTGCCGCCGGCGCGTACCAGCGGCTTCAGCAGCCGGTCCGGATGGTGCACGCGGTCGGCATAACGCGCGACCTTGGCGCAGACGACGCCGGACGTATAGCTGTTCGCCTTCGCGCCATGCACGCGCCCGATGCGGTTTCCGTCGAGCAATTCGACCTCGAGCGCGCAGGTCGACGGACAGTCATGCGGACAGGCCGAGTGGCCGATCCTTAGCTTGGCGTGCTGGTTCATGGCGGCTGGTGTAGCGGGTTTTGGGGGAGAGGTGTAGGGCCAGAGATGATTAGCTGATCTCCCCCCTTATGGGGGAGATGGCCGCCAGGCCAGAGGGGGGCGCGAAGGAATGCGGCCTTGGAGATGCTCCACTCTGGCCAACCGGCGGTCGCGCAACATGCCGAGAGGCTGGCGGGACTGCGCCCCCCTCTGCCCTGCCGGGCATCTCGCCCACAAGGGGGGAGATTAAGCACTCACTCCGCGATGCCTTCCTCATATTCGGCCGACATCGTCAGCCACTTGTCCTCGTTCTGGGCGAGCGTGGCCGCCAGTTGCGAGCGCTCCTTGGCCAGCCGCGTCGCGGTCGAGGGATCCTTTTCGTAGATGGCCGGATTGGCAAGCTCGTCCTCGATCAGGTCGATGCGCTTGCGGATGCGGTCCATCAGCGCCTCGGTGGCGCGGATTTCCTTGGCCAAGGGCTCCATCGCGGCGCGGCGCTGGGCCGCCTCGCGGCGGCGGTCGGCCTTGGAGGCCTTGTCCGCCTCCTTCTGCTCGCGGCGGTTGGAGGAGACGCCGGTCACCAGCGTCTTATAGTCCTCGAGGTCGCCGTCATAGGGATTGACCGCGCCGTCCTTGACCAGCCACAGCCTGTCGGCCGTCGCTTCGAGCAGATGCCGGTCGTGCGAGATCAGGATCACGGCGCCCGGAAAATCGTTCAGCGCATGGATCAGCGATTCACGGCTGTCGATGTCGAGATGGTTGGTCGGCTCGTCGAGGATGAAGAGGTTCGGTCCCTCGAAGGCCGAAAGCCCCATCAGCAGCCGCGCCTTCTCGCCGCCCGACAGATCCTTGGCGGCGGTGTTCATCTTCTCGGTCGACAGTCCGAACTGGGCGACGCGAGCACGCACCTTGGCTTCCGGCGCGTCCGGCATCAGCCGGCGCACATGCTCATAGGCGTTCTCCTCCGGCCGAAGGTCGTCGAGCTGATGCTGGGCGAAGATCGCCACCTTCAGCCCGGGCGCCACCGTCATGGTGCCGGTTTCCTGCTTCAGCCGGCCCGACAGCAATTTGGCGAAGGTCGACTTGCCGTTGCCGTTGGCGCCAAGCAGCGCGATGCGGTCGTCGGCATCGATGCGCAACGTCATCTTCTTCAGGATAGGCTGGCCTTCCGTGTAGCCGACATTGACGCCGTTCAGCGCCACGATCGGCGAGGCCACTGTCTTCACCGGCTCGGGAAAGGAGAACGGCCGCACGGTGTCGTTCACGATCGCGGCGATCGGCTTCATCTTCTCCAGCGCCTTCAGGCGCGACTGCGCCTGCCTTGCCTTGGAAGCCTTGGCGCGGAAGCGCTCGACGAAGGACTCCATGTGCTTGCGCTGCGTCTCCTGCTTGACGCGGCTCTTTTCCTGCAATTCGCGCTGTTCGGTCAGCTGGCGTTCGAACTGGTCGTAGCCGCCGCGCCAGAAGGTCAGCTTCTTCTGGTCGAGATGGACGATCGAGTTGACGGCGCGGTTCAGCAGGTCACGGTCATGCGAGATCAGCAGAACCGTGTGCGGATACTTGGAAACATAATTCTCCAGCCACAGCGTGCCTTCGAGGTCGAGATAGTTGGTCGGCTCGTCGAGCAGCAGCAGGTCTGGTTCGGAAAACAGCACGGCCGCGAGCGCCACGCGCATGCGCCAGCCGCCGGAGAAGGACGAAGCGGGACGCTTCTGCGCGGCGTCGTCGAAGCCGAGGCCCGCAAGGATGGTGGCCGCGCGCGACTCCGCCGAGTGCGCGTCGATGTCGGCGAGACGCGTATGGATCTCGGCGATGCGGTGCGCGTCGGTGGCGGTCTTTTCCTCCTCGAGCAGCGCCGAGCGCTCGACATCGGCTTTCATGACGATCTCGATCAGCGGTTCCTCGGTGCCAGGCGCTTCCTGCGCCACCTGGCCGATGCGGGTGTTCCTGGGCAGGCTGATGGAGCCGGTCTCGGAGGGGAAATCGCCGGTGATCGCCTTGAACAGCGTGGTCTTGCCGGTGCCGTTGCGGCCGACGAGGCCGGCCTTCGTGCCGGCCGGCAGGGTCAGCGAGGCATGATCGAGAAGCAGGCGGCCCGCCATGCGCAGCGAGAGGTCGTTGATGATAAGCATGGCCGGGCTTTTGCACGGGACGTCGCCGCTTCGCAAGAGCCAGAGGCCTTGCGCCGTTCCGCGCCGGCCCGGCCGCGGATACCGCGCCGGTCCTCTCCGCCTGCCTCAGCGAGGCAACCCATCTTGCCCTTGCGGACAATCAAATCGGCGAAGCAAGACAACCACAAGTTCCACCTCAGCTTATATTATGGTTGCAGTCACCGATACCACCAGAAAAAGTACCAAAATCTTCTAGTCCAACAGTGATGCTTACCGAAAATTGATTTCACTTTTACCGCGATCCTGCGAACTTACCCATGCGCTGTGAGTCGCGTTAAGCGCCAACAATAACTTGATCGATCAGGAGTTCACGATGGACGGCGCGGCAAACGATCTGCGCACGCTGAGATACGTCGCGGAGATCACGCGCAAGCTGGCGAAGATGCTTCCGCGCACGCGCTACCAGATGCTTGTCTATTTCCTGGAGATGACAGCGCTCGAGGCCGACAATCTTGCGGCCGGTCAAGATTCCGGGCGCAATGGCGCTCAGCCGGCCACGCTGCCCGGATCCCAGGACTGACTGCTACCTCACCATCAGGCGCAATTGCGGACGGAAGACCGTTTCCCGCTTTTCCTGGAATTGCTCGATGATGCGGTCCAGGATGGCGAGGCATTTCCGCCTGCGCGCCTCCACCACCAGCCGGTTATCGTCTTCCACGATGGCGCGCTCGAACGTGTCGAGCGCATCGAGCACGGCATTGAGGTTACCGACCGGCCTGACGACAAGGAAGAGGACGCGTCGCGCGCTCACCCCCTCGCCCGCGTCCACACCTGACTGGGCGGCGACGCGGCGGCGCAGCGCGACCAGGGCCGATGCATGGTCGCGCGAAATCGGCGGCACGGAATGCTCCACTCCACGGTGCGCCATGGTCGCGACTGCCCTGACGGGTCAGGCCTTGGGCTTGCGCTTGGCCTTGCCGGCATCGGCTGCGGCGGGCTTGCGGCCGAGACCGGAAGACTTGGCCAGCGCCGAGCGGGTGGCCGAATAGCTCGGCGCCACCATCGGATAGTCGGCGGGCAGGCCCCATTTGGCGCGGTACTCGTCCGGCGTCAGGCCGTGGTCGGTCGAGAGGTGCCGCTTCAGCGACTTGAACTTCTTTCCGTCCTCGAGACAGATGATGTGATCGGGGAACACCGAGCGCTTCGGGTTGACGGCCGGCGTCAGCGGCGTGGCTTCCACGACGACACCTGTGCCGGCGAGCTTGCGCACCGAGGCGCTGACGCTGGCGATCAGATCAGGCAAGCCCGATGCCGGAAGCGGATTGTTGCCGACATAGGCCGAGACAATGTCAGCGGTCAGTTCGATTGCGGTCTTGTCATCGATATTGGACAATTTTCTACCCTCTGCTGGCTTTGAAGTGACCAGCTGTTTTTGAAGACTTCTGTCTAGGTATCATGTCGGACATGTCCCCCAACGGACCGTCCAGAGTCAGTAAACACACGGGACTCAATACCGCGGGATGTTTCCACCGCGGGTTGCGATTACGCAAGTTAGGAATTCTAATAGCTAGAAGAGCCCTACTATAGCATCAGAGTCCAGCAGGGACACGCAAATGACGCAACTGCACTTCGACTTTGGCGTGTAATTGCTCCGAAATCGAAGTGCAGGGCCAAAACCGGTCCCGGTTCACGCTTTGCCCGGTGTCAAGGGATCATGCCTGATTCGAGGCTCCTGCCGCCAGCCGCTCATTTCGCGGCGGCGCCGCGCCCAATATCCACAGGGCTTCTGTCGGCAAGGATTTCCAGCACCCGCTTCCAGCGCGCGCAACGGCCGAAATCCTTCTGCTCGATGGCCTTCTCGGCCTTCATGGCGGCATAGAGCGACGCCTCGACGCCGAATTCCCTGAGCAGCCAGTGCGCTTCCTGTCTGGCGCGGCGTTCGTCCTCGTCAAGCATGGTCCTCAAGTCTCCGAACGTTCTATGCCCACCGCGATGCAGCTTCCAATGACCAGGACCGCGCCGGCAATGGCAGTCGTCGACAGGCTTTCGCCCGACAGGGCCAGCAACAGCGTGGACGCGATCGGTGTCAGATAGGCGACGATAGCGAGCCTGCCCCCTTGGTCGAGGCTCAGCGCCCGTGACCAGAAGTAATAGCCGAGCCCCATCGGGCCGGCGCCGAGATAGAGGCCAAGCAGAAGGTCGACGCCCGACAGGCCGGCGGCGCCGTCATGCAGGCACCAGGCGAAGGTGAGCGCCACGCCGATCACCGCCGAAGGCAGCAAAAGACGGTCCGGCGGCACGGCAAGCCGGCCGACGGCGATTGAATAGAAGGCCATGCAGAGCGCCGAGCCGAAGGCGGCGGCGTAGCCGGCAAGGCTGCCCCCCTCGAACCAGGCATGGGTGCGCCCGCCGGAAATCACCAGCGCCACGCCGACGAAGCCGAGCGCGGCGGTCACCCCCAGCAGCAGAGGACGCTTCGGGCGGCCGAGCACGATGATGGCGGCGGCGACCATCAGCGGCCATGTGTAGGCGACGAGGTTCGCCTCGATCACCGGCATCGACGCGAAGGCGGCGTATTGCAGCACCATGGTGCCGACAAGACCGATGAAGCCGACAGCGTAGGCGGCCA
Source organism: Pseudomonadota bacterium (assembly GCA_040755925.1). Taxonomy (GTDB): domain Bacteria; phylum Pseudomonadota; class Alphaproteobacteria; order Rhizobiales; family Rhizobiaceae; genus Mesorhizobium. The sequence goes on along the minus strand of JBFLWR010000410.1, from coordinate 5,013 downwards.
AAGTGGTTTTGAACTCGATGAGCCCGGCTGCCTCCGTCGCGGGAACAGCGCGGGTTGCCAGCCTGATCAGGGCGAACACCAGCGCGGCGCCGCAGAACTGCAGGAACTGAACCTCCGATACCGGGTGGCTGGCAAGCAGGGTCTTGCCGACCAGCGCGTTTGTCGCCCAGAGCGCCACCGCGCCGAGGGCGAAGGCCAACGCCGCGCCTGAGGCGACGTCGGCCCGTTTTTTCTCCATGACCGGGCCGAGGCTCAGCGATGCTGAAGGCAGCTGGCGCCCGGCGGGGTCATGGCGCATCACCACGACTCCCTTGCTCCGCCCGAGACTGGATCCACCGCCGGCTTCGGCACGGGATGCTCCTGAGCATGGCGCCGATAGGCGGGCAGCTGGTTCGTCCAGACGTCGTCCGCGAGCTCGTTCACCCAGGCACGGTCGTGGTCGTTATCGGCAGCAAGGTAGAACATGCGGTTGTCGTCGACATAAGGCTTGGTCGCCGAGCGCTGGTTGAGCACCAGCGTGACGCGCTCGCCGAGCTGGATCGGCGCCGTGCGATGCAGCACGCCGAGGAACTGGCCAAGCGTGGCGTAGTTCATCTTGTGGTCGATGCGCATGACCTTGTTGCGCGGCAGGTCGCGGCCGGATTCGAGGATCGCCCTGCCCGTCTCAGAATCGTCGCAATAGATCTCCAGATGCCCACCGATGAGAGGATCGCTGATCGACAGCGGAACGAGCTCGGTCACCGGAACACCATCGCAGTGCCATTCGACGGCGCCGTCTTTCGGGTTCATGAAGGTGACGGTCGAGCCGACGATCGACAGCGGATAGGGTTCAAGCTTGGTGCCCATCATGTCGGACAGCCGCTCCAACCGAAGCTTGTCGTTGAGAAGCTCCTTGATTTCAGGGATGTAGCGGTCGGCGCCGGTGATGAAGGTGAGGTCGAGATGCTTGTGCACGGCGTGGCTGGCCTTGAGCTTGAGCGCCGCCTCCTCGATCGCCGCAAGAAGCTGCGGGTCGTAGCCGTGAAGATACTGGGCGACGCCGAAGCTCGACACTTTCCACGCCGTATCATGGCCGATGATGGCTTCACGACTCATCGCGTAGCGCAGTTCGGGAATTGTATGGGCGTTCATTCTACTTTCTCCAAGGTGGGGGCAACACTTGGTAAACAGTCGATTAATTCGCCTCCCTCTGTAAATTTAGGAATGCTGGTGCTAGCGTAAGCCAAGCTTAAGGTCGAAACCCCGTGCGTCTGCTCAGTCAGGTCAACCTCAACTCGCTGAAAATCGTCGAGAGCGCCGCCAGGCACAAAAACTTCACGCGCGCCGGCGAAGAGCAGTTCATCACAGCTTCCGCGGTCAGTCAGCGGGTGAAGAGCCTCGAAGACCAGCTGCGCTTCAAGATCTTCCAGCGCGGCGGCAATGCGGTATCGCTGACGCCGGAGGGCGAGACCTATGTGGCGCGGGTGCGCGAGGCGCTGGAGCGCATCGTGGCGGCCAGTATGGAGGCCACGGGCCAGTCGCAGGCGCATGTGCTTAGGATCTGCGTGCTGCCGACATTCGCGGCGCGCTGGCTGTTTCCGCGGCTGGCGGCCTTCCAGCGGCAATATCCCGATATCGAGATGCGGGTCTCGACATCCTACGCCACGCATGAATTCTCGACCTCTGAATACGATCTCGAGATCCGCTATGGCGACGGCAATTTCCCGGGCCTCAATTCGGAACTCCTGTTCAAGGAAGACCTGACGCCTGTATGCAGCCGCAAGCTGTTCCACGAGGTGCTGGGCGACAAGCCGCTGTCCAAGGTGACCCCGGAAGACCTGAGGTACTTCACCCTGCTCCACTCCGACACCTGCACCCAGAACTGGCAGTCGTGGCTGGGCTTTGCCGGCGCGAGCTTCGTGCTGGGCGAGACCAAGAGCATCTATTTCGATTCCTGCATGATGTCTTACGAAGCGGCCAATGCCGGCATGGGCTTTGCCGTCGCCAACCGCGCCTATATGGCAAGCGACATCCGCGCCGCGCGACTGGTGGCGCCCTTCGCCGTCCACCATCCCAACACCGCCGGCTGGTACTTCGTCAGCCCCATGAAGGTGCTGGGCGCCCGCAAGGTGGAGTTTTTCAAGCAGTGGATCATGGCCGAGGCGGCGCTGACGCAGCGCCAGCTGGACCTGGAGATCGCCGGCGGACAGCTGGGCCGCTCGGCGATGGCGTGAGACGTCGGCGCCTACGGGGTGTCGCTCTTCCACCACGAAAATCCGATCGATCCTTGAAAGACGCAGGCCTTCGAAACTTGTACGCCCGGTCGCGTCGATAGCCGGCTAGCGCGATCGCACCATGACGCGGCGGCGAGACTCAGCTATCTTCAATCGTGCGGCGGGCCTGATTTTCCCGCTTGGCCGGCGCTTTCAGCTTCCTCCCAAGCAGCGCCGGCCTTCTTCTGTGCGGCGAAAGTTTCAATTTCCGATGCGGTTGCCCTGCTCCTTGGGGGAGATGGCCGTTGCGAACAAAGCGGAAACGATGCTTGATGAGCCATGAACATCGCCGCCCGTGATTCGTCCTTCGAGGCGCCCGCTTATCTTGCCCGGCTCAACGACGAGCAGCGGCTGGCGGTGGTGCATGGCGACGGCAAGGTGGCCGCGCCGCTTCTGGTGATCGCCGGCGCCGGTTCGGGCAAGACGAACACGTTGGCGCATCGCGTCGCTCATCTCATCGTCAAGGGCGCCGATCCGCGCCGCATCCTGCTCATGACCTTTTCGCGCCGCGCCGCGTCCGAGATGGCAAAGCGCGTCGAGCGCATCGCCGGCGAGGTGCTGGGACGGGACGCCGCGATCATCGCCGACGCGCTGGCCTGGGCCGGCACCTTCCACGGCATCGGCGCCAGGCTGCTGCGCGACTATGCCGAGCAGATCGGCCTCGATCCCGCCTTCACCATCCACGACCGCGAGGATTCCGCCGACCTGATGAATCTTGCCCGGCACGAGCTGGGCTTCTCGAAGACCGAGAGCCGCTTCCCGACGAAAGGCACCTGCCTGCAGATCTATTCGCGCGCCGTCAATGCACAGGCCCCACTCGGGGAAGTGCTGGGTTCGGCCTTTCCCTGGTGCGCGGCCTGGGCGGATCAATTGAAGGAGCTGTTCGCGCGCTACGTCGAAGCCAAGCAGGCGCAGAACGTGCTCGATTACGACGACCTGCTGCTCTACTGGGCGCAGATGGCGGCGGAGCCCGAGATCGCCGCGCATCTTTCCTCGCGCTTCGACCATGTGCTGGTCGACGAGTACCAGGACACCAATCGGCTGCAGTCCTCGATCCTGCTGGCGCTCAAGCCGGACGGCGCCGGGCTGACCGTGGTTGGGGACGACGCGCAGTCGATCTATTCCTTCCGCGCGGCGGAAGTGCGCAACATCCTCGACTTCCCGAAACAGTTCGCGCAAGGCGCGGAGATCGTCATGCTGGAGCGCAACTACCGCTCGACCGAGCCGATCCTGGCCGCCGCCAACCGGGTGATCGGCGAGGCCAGCGAGCGCTTCACCAAGAACCTGTGGACCGAACGCCGGTCGTCGCACAAGCCGCAGCTGGTCAGCGTGCGCGACGAGGCCGAGCAGGCCAACTATGTCTGCCAGGCGATCCTCGCCGAACGCGAGGCCGGCACGGCGCTGAAGGCGCAGGCGGTGCTGTTCCGCACTTCCAGCCACAGCGGGCCGCTGGAAATCGAGCTGACGCGCCGCAACATCCCCTTCGTCAAGTTCGGCGGCCTGAAGTTCCTCGACGCCGCCCATGTGAAGGACATGCTGGCGATGCTGCGCTTCGCCGAGAATCCGCGCGACCGCGTCGCCGGGTTTCGCGTGCTGCAATTGATGCCGGGCATCGGTCCTTCCGCCGCCTCGCAGATCGTCGACGCGATGGCGACCTCGCTCGACGAGACGCTCGGCCTGGCCCGGTTCCGGCCACCGCAGCGCGCGGCTGAGGACTGGCCGGTCTTCCTCGACATCTACAGCGGGCTGCGCGCCGGCCCGAAATGGCCGGCCGACCTCGAGCGGATCAGGCTCTGGTACGAGCCGCATCTGGAGCGCATCCACGAGGACGCGATCACCCGCCGCGCCGATCTGGTGCAGCTCGAGCAGATCGCGTCCGGCTATCCGTCGCGCGAGCGTTTCTTGACCGAGCTGACGCTCGATCCGCCCGACGCCACCAGCGACCAGGCCGGTCCGCCGCACCGCGACGAGGATTACCTGATCCTGTCCACCATCCACTCGGCCAAGGGCCAGGAATGGAAGAACGTCTTCGTGCTCAACACCGTCGATGGTTGCATTCCCGCCGATCTCGGCGTCGGCACCAAGGAAGACATCGAGGAGGAGCGCCGTCTGCTCTATGTCGCGATGACGCGGGCGAAGGACAGCCTGCATCTTCTCGTGCCGCAGCGCTTCTACCCGCACAACCAGCCGGCGCGCGGCGACCGTCACGTCTACGCCTCGCGCACACGCTTCATCCCGGCCTCGATGCTGCCGGCCTTCGAGCAGAGCTCCTGGGCAAGCGCCGCCATCAAGGACGACCCGCGCCAGAAGCCGGGCGTCAAGGTCGATCTCGGCGCGCGCATGCGCGGCATGTGGAAATAGGCTGGTCGCGGCGCATTTCGGCGGTTTCCAAATACGCCACGACATCAAACGTGATCTCCGCTAGCCCCGGGATCGTGCAACCTGGCGTCGCATGGCGCGTTGTCTGCCGTCCTACCCCCGGCGGAGCCCCGCCCCACCAAACCGAAAGGCGATAAATGCACGACAGGATGTTCTTCACCCCGGTCGCCATCAGCGTCGGCGCCGGCCACAAGCGCATGATTGCGTCCCTGTTCGACATGCACGAATTCCTGACCGAGTTCCCGCCGTCAAGACTCCGCCTCAGCTACGGAGCGACGGTCAGGGCCTGCGAGGCCGCGCGGGCTGGGGAAATCTCGGCCGAAGCGGCACGCGACGCGCTGATCACCTTCGCGGTGACGACCGGCGTCCTGTGGCCCTCGGA
>JBFLWR010000041.1:0-4104 GCA_040755925.1 Pseudomonadota bacterium | reverse complement strand
GGGCGGATTTTCGGATGGCCGGAAGCTGACGGATTTGCAGGGCACGGCCGATACGGGGCTGCTCCGCATCCACCGGTTGGCCTTGACCTCGGCCGGTGCGCCGGGCAGATCGGCTTTCAAGCTTCGACAAAACCTTCGATCTCGGGCCACAATGCTGCTGGACGAGATGGGGCGTTTCCGCGACGCTGTGTCGGGCGAATGGCGGCAAGGGCGGCCAATAGAAGTAACCAGGGCCTTCCATGCGCTTCCTGTCCATCCTGCTCATTGTCGCCGGCGCCGCCATCGGTGTCTTCTATCCCTGGGCGACGAGCAATTTCTCCGGCCGCGCCATCGGCACCTACAGGGTCTATGAAGGCGGCCGTTTCCGGCCGGTCACAGTGCAACTGGCGGCAAGCGATGCGCCGGTGAGGGTGCTGGTCGATCTCACCGCGCTGGCCGAGCGCGTCGCCTCGCAGCAGCGCACGGTGCTGACGCTGACCGCGGCAAGCGGCGGCCGCACCGTGTTGGCCTCGACGCTGTCCTTCAACCATACCGACAATCCACGCCAGGCCAGCCCGCAACTGCCGGGCAAGATCTTTCGCGACGAGGCGGGCGTCATCGGGACAGTCAGTCCCGGCGCCTATGTCTTCACTGCTGGCCCGGGCGATGCCGACGGCATCGACATGCGGGCGGTCGACGTGATCTTGCGCGCCGGCGCCGGTTCGGTCGATGAGCGGGCATTGCCGGCCGGCTACGGGTTGATGGGCATCGGTCTGGCCGGGCTGGTGCTTTCGCTTGTCCTCGGTCGCGGCGGGCCGCAGAACCCGAACTCGCAGCCGCCGGCGCCGCGCTGGAGCCGCAACGCCTCGCAAAGGTGAGACAGCATGAACTACCGCCACGCCTATCACGCCGGCAATTTCGCCGATGTCGTCAAGCACGCCGTGCTCTGCCGCCTTGTCGACTATCTCAAGCAGAAGGACAAGGCGTTCCGCGTCATCGACACCCATGCCGGCATCGGTCGCTATGACCTCGCTTCGGTGGAGGCCGGCAAGACCGGCGAATGGCAGGGCGGCATCGGCCGGCTCTTCGAGGCCGGGCTCGATCCCAAGGCGGCAGCGCTGCTTCAGCCATATCTGGATGCCGTGCGCGCGGAAAATCCCGACGGCGGCCTCCGCCGCTATCCCGGCTCGCCCTTGATCGTCCGCCATCTGTTGCGCGACCAGGACCGGCTGACGGCGATCGAACTGCATCCCGACGATGCCGCGCGGCTTAAAAGCGTCTTTGCCGGTGATTTCCAGGTGAGGGTCATCGAGCTCGACGGCTGGCTGGCGCTCGGCGCGCATCTGCCGCCGAAGGAGAAGCGCGGCCTCGTCCTCATCGATCCGCCTTTCGAAGAAGAGGGTGAATTCACGCGCCTCGTCGAAGGTCTACAAAAAGCCCACCGGCGCTGGCCGGGCGGCACCTACGCGCTCTGGTATCCGATCAAGGACCGCAAGGCGGTCGCCGCCTTCCGTGCGGCGTTGAGGCAGGCCGGCATTCCGAAGCTGCTCGATATCGGCTTCGAGATCCGCCCGCCTTCGGGCGAACCCAGCCTCGACGGCAGCGGGCTGGTGGTGGTCAATCCGCCCTTCACCCTGGAAGGCGAATTGCGCCTGCTGCTGCCGGCCCTTCATAAGGCGCTTGTGGTGGAGCAGCCGTCGCGATGGACGCTCGAATGGCTGGCCGGCGAGTAGCTCGCTCGGGTTCTCCTACGGCAATGCCGACGGCGTGACGCCGGTCAGCCGCCGGCTTTCGCGGATCAGATGCGCCTGGTCGGCATAGCCGGCCGCGATGGCCAACTGGGCGGTCGAGGCTTCACCGGCCGTCCGCTGCAAGCGCCGGTAGCGATGAAAGCGCAGGATGCGGTCGAGCGTTTTCGGGCCATAGCCGAAGGCGTCCTCGAAGCGGCGGCGCAGGGTCCGCTCGCTCATGTTGAGCCGGTCGAGCAGGAAGGGAACCAGCGGCGTCTCGGGCGGCAGGCCCGCATCGAGCACGTCGAAAGCTTTGCCCATCGGCCGGTCGAGCGCATCGCGCCCTTGCGTATATGCCCCGATTGCCGCTTCCAGCTGCCCTACCATGCCGGCCAGATCCGGCACCGCCGCGATTCGATCCGTCAGCACCCGTGCGCGCGTGCCCCAGAGATCGCCGAGCTCCAGCCGCCCGCCGACGATCTCGCCGGCCGGCACGCCGAGCCAGCCGGCGGCCGCGCCCCGACGGAAGCGGAAGCCGATGATCGTGGCGCCGGCCGGCAGCCTCTCGATCTGCGGGTCCTTGTCCGGTCCGGCAACGCGGAAGCGGCCATCGATCCACTGCAGGTCGATGGTCGCATCGGGTGTGATCAGGATCGGCGGAGCGTCGCTCTCCTCCATGCGGTGGACCCAGACCGCCGAAAACGCGCCGGACAGACCCCTGGCCACGGGCCTTTCCTCGTAGAAGCCGGTGGATTGCGCCAGGACCGCTTCCATTTTCTCCCTAGTCTGCTCCCGCTATTCCTTCGCCGGATAGGCGACTGCCATTTTGGCCGAAATCTTCAATGCGAGCCACTCCGGCTGTGCCATACAAATCCAGTTCGCGGCGCCCTTCCGCGTCTTTGCCGAACCGCATCCGCGTCGGTCACGAACATAGAAAGGAGTGAGAGAAATGAAAGCTCGCATCACCGTCCTGACGCTGGGTGTCGATGATCTGGAGGCGTCGCTGAAATTCTACCGAGACGGACTGGGCTTGCCGACCGAAGGCATCATCGGCCGCGAGTTCGAGCATGGCGCCGTCGCCTTCTTCGATCTCGCCGGCGGCATGAAGTTCGCCATCTACGAGCGCGCCAACATCGCTTTTGACGCTGGTGTCGCCAAGACGGCGCGCAGCCCGACCGAGTTCACCATCGGCCACAATGTCGGCAGCGAAGCCGAGGTCGACATGGTGATGGCCGAGGCCATCAAGGCCGGCGCGCGCCTGGTCAAGCCGGCGCAGGCAACCTTCTGGGGCGGCTATGCCGGTTACTTCCAGGATCCCGATGAGCATCTGTGGGAGGTCGTCTACAACCCCGCCTTCGTCCCCGCGGACTGAGGCCATCCGGGAGGCGGGCATGCCTGTACAGACCATTCAAGCCGTAGGTGCTTGGCTCATCGGCGGCGTGTTCGTCGTCGCCGGGATCGAGCACTTCGTGAAATTCCGGGCGATGCGCGATTATCTGGCTACCCAGCGGTTTCCGGCTCCGGCCGCCATGCTGGCCGCCGGCTCGGCGCTGGAGATCGTCGCCGGGCTCATGCTTCTGCTCGGCATCGCGATGCCTTTCGCCGCCGGCGCGCTCATCGCCTTCACGGTGGCGGCGAATTTCACGCTGCTGCGCTTCTGGGTTTCGCAAGAACCGGAGCGGCAGGTGCTGCGCAATGCCTTCCTGGTCAACATCGCGGTTATCGGCGGCCTGCTGCTCGCCGCGACTGGCTGACGATCGACGGCGGCTGGAACGAAGCAGTCGGGAAACCATTGTTTTGGCGACCGCTTGACCGTTGCCTGGCGAATCCGCACAGTGCGCGCAACCGACCCTGAGAGGCTGTCATGACTCGCTTCGCCCACTCCGCTCTTGCCGCGCTGCTCTTGCTTTCAACGCCGTTCGGCACGTCGCTCGGCGTCACCCAGGCGGCGCGGGCCGCCGATCTCTCCACCTACGGCGGAGATGATGTCAGCGTCTGCGGCCAGCCTTGGGTGTTGAGCAGGATCACCGACCGCTTCACCTACCAGGTGCACAATGTTCCGCACCTGCCCAACGTCGCGATCAAGGACTTCCACAACATCCGCCAGCACCGCTACCAGGCCGCGAGCGACGAGTGGCCGATCGGTCGCCACTATTGCCGCGCCACCGTCAGCCTCTCGGACGGCCGCGACCGTTCGATCTTCTACCTGATCGAGGAAGGCCAGGGCTTTGCCTCGATCGGCGACAATGTTGAGTTCTGCGTGTCCGGCTTCGATCGCTGGCTGGTGTACAACGGCCGCTGCCGCGTCCTGCGGTAGGCTGCGTCGATATTCAGGTGATGCCGGCCTGCGAATGGCGGCGCCCTCCGCTTCCGGTGCTCGCGTACCGCATGTACG
>JBFLWR010000409.1:0-11345 GCA_040755925.1 Pseudomonadota bacterium | reverse complement strand
CTAAATTAGCTTTCTTCCATGTTCCGTATGTAAGGAGTTGCTCTTACGTGTAGTTTATCGAGGGGCAATTCACAGGGGGGCGGCCATGGCAGATCGTTTGCTTGCACTGTTTTTGGGCACAGTTTCGCTCGTTTCGACAACCGCCGTATGGGCCGCCGACGTGGGCCAGGCTGCTACGGGTGCCGGAGGTGTCTATTTTTCCGGCGACTTCGTCTACGCCTACCGCTCGACAAGCGGTAGCAGCAATGTGTTGATCGTTCCGACGGCAGGACCGGGCAGCGTCCTTACAGAAGGGCAGTTCGGTCCTGGGGCGGCTCCCGGTGCCGACGTCCGTCTTGGTTGGATGGGCGACACCTATGGCATCGAAGGCAGGTTCTTCGGCGGATTCAATTGGAAAGACGATGTTGGGCTGGGCGCCGTAGGCAACGTCCGGATTGGCTCTTTTTCCAATTTTGGCGCCACCAATCTCGACACATCCATCAGTTCCAAGCTCAATACCGCGGAGATCAATGCAAGAGCTGTCCTCATGCCCGACCTCGTGGCGTTCGGCGGCATTCGTTACATGGATCTGGATGACGCCCTTCAGGGCGACATAAGCTTCCCGGCCTTCACCGCGACTTATCTCTGGCAGGCCCATACAACCGGTTGGGGTCCGCAGATCGGTCTGCAAGGAAAGTTCAAGCTAGCCGACACCGCAAACTACGAATGGGCATATCTGAAAGGCGATGCCCGGGTCGGCTATCTCTTCACCTCCGCCCAAAACGATTTTTCGCTCAGGCCAAGTACCGGAGGGCTGTTCGAGGATCATGGCGAGGACAAAAGCGGCACAATGGTCGCCGAACTCGGCGTGGCGATCGGCCACGACTTCACTTCGAATTTCGGCATTGAGGCGGGCTATCGCGCGCTCTTTCTGCCCAAGGTTGCGACAGCCACAGGCTTGCTGGCCAACGCGACCGCGCAGTCCGACAACATCACCGCCGACGAGCCCACCAACCGGATGCTGGTGCAGGCGTTCACGATCGGCGCGCACCTCAAGTTCTAAAACGCGTAGCGATTTTTCTAATCCACCCGCTTCATGAGCGCCATGGCGCCGAAGGGCGCGCGCACCTTGCCCTCGGTGATGAAGTAGACGAACACGTCGCGCGGCTTCACCTGGGCGTCGTTCCCCGGGTCGGCACGTGGCAGGTCGGCTGGTTGCCTGCCTTCGGCCCAGGTCTTTACCCGCGCCGCCCATTCGTCGAGGCCCTTAGGCGTGTAGCAGTCGGGGTTGTCGTCGCTGCCGGTCTGCAGGCGCGCATAGACAAAATCGCCGGTGACGTCGGCGATCGCCGGATATTTGGCATGGTCGGCATAGACGATCGCGGCGTTGTATTTGCGGGCCAATGCGGGGAATTCCGGCACGATGAAGCTGTCATGCCGCACCTCCAGCGCATGCCGCAGTGGCACGCCGTTCTGCTTTTCAGGCAGAAGCTTCAGGAAGGCCTCGAAATCGTCGGCATCGAATTTCTTCGTCGGCGCGAACTGCCACAGGATCGGCCCGAGCTTCTCGCCGAGCGCGGCAACGCCGGAGCCGAGGAAGCGCATCATCGATTCTCCGGCTTCGCCGAGCACGCGGCGGTTGGTGACGAAGCGGTTGCCTTTCAGCGAAAAGACGAAGCCGTCCGGCGCATCGGCGGCCCATTTCAGGAATGTCGGCTCCTTGAAGCTGGAATAGTAGGTGCCGTTGACCTCGATGCTCGGCACCTGACGGCTTGCGTAATGCAGTTGCTTGGCCTTGGCGAGCTTCTCCGGATAGAAGGAGGTATCCCAGGGCTCAAAGGTCCAGCCGCCCATGCCGGAGCGGATCGTTCCGTGGCTCATGTCTTGCTCCTCCGCGTTCAGATTTGGTCAGGCGGCTTTGTCGATCGGCTTCGCCATGTCGACCAATGTCCATCCTGGCCGGTACGGGTTGGCCCGGCGACCCGTTTCCCGATAACCATAGGCCGAATAGAGCGCGATGTTCCGCTCCATGCGTGAATTGGTGTAAAGCCGCACTTCCGGCAGCTCCCATGAGCGGGTCTGCTCGTCGGCGAAGTCAAGCAGCCTGATGCCGAGCTTCCGGCCTTGAAAGGCCGGCGAAACGGCGACGCTGAAGATCATGGCGTGGTCGTCGTGCCGCTCGAGGACGATGAGCCCGGCCAGTTCGGGACCATCCTCCAGCAGCCACGCCTCGCCACGCTCGATGCGCGGCGCATAATCCTCGGTCACCGGGATGGGCGGCGTGCCGAAGGCGGCGGTGTAGGGCGCATAGGCTTGCGTGGTCAGCGCAACGATGGCGGCAAGATCGTCGGGGCGGGCAAGTCTCATGATTGATTGGTTCCCGCGGCGGCGGCCACGACTTTTGCCGTACCGGCGGCGATTGCCTTGACGGCATCACGGCTAGTCTCCCCAAGGCCATGGCGCTCGGCCAGCCAGTACGCGTCATTGTAGGAAAGCCACACCTTGCCTTGCGCATCCTCCCAGGCCAACGCCTTCAACGGCAGGTCGATGCCGGCGGTCTGCTGGTCCTGCATCAGCGGCGTGCCGCCTTTCGGATGGCCGAAGATCAGCAACTCGGTGGGACGGAGCTTCGCGCCGACTTCATGAGCGCCGGCGGCATGGTCGATGCGCGCGAAGACGCGCATTCCGGCATGCGTGACGGTCTCAACCAGCCGGTCGATGGTTTCGGTCACGCCAAAGCGGCTTTCGACAGAGACGAGGCCGTTGGTCGCCATCACTCAGCCGCCTCGCGCTTGCCGCCGGGGCGCCGCTCGAGAAGCTCCTTGAGGAACTGGCCGGTATAGCTGCGCTTCTCGCGCACGATCGCTTCCGGCGTGCCGGATGCCACCAACTCGCCGCCGCCGTCGCCGCCCTCGGGACCAAGATCGAGCACCCAGTCGGCGGTTTTGATCACTTCGAGATTGTGCTCGATCACCACCACCGTGTTGCCCTGGTCGACTAGTTCGTGGAGAACCTCCAGGAGCTTGGCGACGTCGTGGAAGTGCAGGCCGGTGGTCGGCTCGTCGAGGATATAGAGGGTCTTGCCGGTCGCCTTGCGCGACAGTTCCTTGGCGAGCTTGATGCGCTGCGCTTCGCCGCCCGACAGTGTCGTCGCCTGCTGGCCGATATGGATATAACCGAGGCCGACCTGATTCAGCGTCTCCAGCTTGTCGCGAACGCCGGGCACCGCGGAGAAGAAGTCGACGCCTTCCTCGACCGTCATGTCGAGGACGTCGGCGATCGACTTGCCCTTGAACAACACGTCCAGCGTTTCGCGGTTGTAGCGCTTGCCGTGACAGACGTCGCAGGTGACGTAGACGTCGGGCAGGAAATGCATCTCGATCTTGATAACGCCGTCGCCCTGGCAGGCCTCGCAGCGGCCGCCCTTGACGTTGAACGAGAAGCGGCCCGGCTGGTAGCCGCGCGCCTTGGCTTCCGGCAGGCCGGCGAACCAGTCGCGGATTGGCGTGAAGGCGCCGGTATAGGTGGCCGGATTGGAGCGCGGCGTGCGGCCGATCGGCGACTGGTCGATGTCGATGACCTTGTCGAGGAATTCCAGTCCCTCGATGCGGTCATGCTCGGCCGGATGCTCGCGCGAACCCATGATGCGGCGCGAGGCCGCCTTGAACAGCGTCTCGATCAGGAAGGTCGACTTGCCGCCGCCGGAGACGCCGGTAACGGCGGTGAAGGTGCCGAGCGGAATCTCAGCCGTCACGTTCTTCAGATTGTTGCCGCGCGCGCCGACCACCTTGATGCGCCGGTTCTTCTTAGCCTCGCGGCGCACGGCCGGCGTCGCCACCTCTAGTTCGCCCGACAGGTATTTGCCGGTGATCGAGGCAGGGTTCGCCATCACCTGCCGAGGCGTGCCCTGGGCAATGATCTGCCCGCCATGGATGCCCGCCGCCGGCCCCATGTCGACGACATAGTCGGCATGCAGGATGGCGTCCTCGTCATGCTCGACGACGATCACCGTATTGCCGATGTCACGCAGGTGCTTCAGCGTTTCAAGAAGGCGTGTGTTGTCGCGCTGATGCAGGCCGATCGACGGTTCGTCCAGCACGTAGAGCACGCCGGTCAGACCGGAGCCGATTTGCGAGGCGAGCCGGATACGCTGGCTCTCGCCGCCCGACAACGTGCCGGAATTGCGCGACAGCGTCAGGTAGTCGAGGCCGACATCGTTCAGGAAGCGGAGCCGCTCGCGGATCTCCTTGAGCACCCGGACGGCAATCTCGTTCTGCTTGTCATTGAGCTGTGCCGGCAGGTCGGTGAACCACTGGTCGGCCTTGCGGATCGACTGTTCGGTGACTTCGCCGATATGCTTGCCGGCGATCTTCACGGCGAGTGCTTCCGGCTTCAGCCTGTAGCCGTTGCAGGCGGGGCAGGGGGTGGCGGACATGAAGCGCTCGATCTCCTCGCGCATCCAGGCCGATTCCGTTTCCTTCCAGCGCCGCTCAAGATTGGGAATGACGCCTTCGAAGGTCTTTGTCGTCTTGTAGGAGCGCAAGCCGTCGTCATACTGGAAGGTGATCTCGCGCTCGCCAGTGCCTTGCAGCACGGCTTTCTGAGCGTCCGCGCTCAGATCCTTGAACTTGTCGCCGAGCTTGAAGCCATAGGCCTTGCCGAGCGCTTCCAGCGTCTGCGCGTAATAGGGCGAGGTCGATTTCGCCCACGGACTGATGGCGCCGTCGCGAAGCGAAACGTTCTCGTCCGGCACGACGAGATTGGCGTCGATGGCGCGCTGGCTGCCCAGGCCATCGCAGGTCGGGCAGGCGCCGAACGGGTTGTTGAAGGAGAACAGCCGTGGCTCGATCTCGGGGATGGTGAAGCCGGAAACCGGGCAGGCGAACTTTTCGGAGAACAAGATACGCTCATGCGTCTCGTTCTTGGATTTGTTGACGGCATCCTCGCCGGTCTGGCTGGCATCGAGGGGCCGGTCGGCGAACTCGGCCACCGCCAGACCTTCGGCGAGCTTGAGCGCCGTTTCCATCGAATCCGCGAGACGCGTGGCCAGATCGCCACGCACGACGATGCGGTCGACGACGACGTCGATGTCGTGCTTGTACTTCTTGTCGAGCGCCGGCACGTCGGCGATTTCGTAGAAGACGCCGTCGACCTTGACGCGCTGGAAGCCCTTCTTCTGCAGCTCCAGGAGTTCCTTGCGGTATTCGCCCTTGCGACCGCGCACGATGGGCGCCAGCAGATAGAGGCGCGTACCTTCCTCGAGAGCCAGCACGCGGTCGACCATCTGGCTGACTGTCTGGCTCTCGATCGGCAGGCCGGTGGCCGGCGAATAGGGAACGCCGACACGCGCGAACAGCAGGCGCATGTAGTCATAGATCTCGGTGACGGTGCCGACCGTCGATCGCGGGTTGCGCGACGTGGTCTTCTGCTCGATGGAGATGGCGGGCGAGAGGCCGTCGATCTGGTCGACATCCGGCTTCTGCATCATCTCCAGGAACTGGCGAGCATAGGCCGACAGGCTTTCGACGTAGCGACGCTGGCCTTCGGCATAGATGGTGTCGAACGCAAGCGACGATTTGCCGGAGCCGGACAGACCGGTCATCACGATCAGGCTGTCGCGCGGCAGGTCGAGATCGACGTTCTTGAGATTGTGTTCGCGCGCCCCGCGAATGGAAAGGTATTTATGGTCGGCCATCGCCGGTCGCCGCCTCAGGTCTGGAATTTGCTGGATTGGCGGGTTTGTTCCCGGCCATCCCCTATGTAGGTTGTTTTGCCGCTACGTCGAGTGACGCCACACTACTCGACGCAGGAGGCCAAGGATGGGTTTAACCGCCTTTCGCGCGAACGGGCAAGCGGAAAGAACAAAGGCCGAACACGCTCCTGACAAAGCGCTGTGGAAACAAAAGGCCTCCCACGCCCGCTTCCTTCTTCGACAGAGGTGCTCGACTTACCCGTACGTAACCTCCACGCGATCACATTTTTCGGTAACCGGCTATTCAATGGTTGACGGCTACGACTCAGGGGAGCAGTCTCAAAGCGTCAACGAAGCCGGCCGTCTTTCGATGGCCTCGCCACCCAGAGGTGGCCCGCGAGACGCCGCGGGCGAAAGCGATTTATGCTTCGAACGACATTGTCGCAACGGACCCAGGAGCGGAGCATGACGCCACCGGACAGTCCCTTGAGGCTCCACTAAGCGATGGAGCCGCGGCAGGCATAAGTGCCAGGGGGGGCGTGAGCGCCAACCCGACAAACCGTGACTTGCTGTTCCCCTACAATCAGAGACAATAGTCGGATCGTCGGCAGATCGCCGCGGTGCATCCGAAGCAAAACGCCGGCAGAACACTCCCGGCTAAAATTGGATTTGAGATCCATGAAAGCCCCGTCAGACTGCGGAAGCAGCGGCGGGGCTTACATTTTGCCGATCCCGCATTCACCTGGCAGCATCGTCACAAACGCTTGTGATTGGCCGAGGCCTCCCTGACGAACCGATACGCTTCCGCCAATCGCCGCAGTCCTCGACAAGCGGACGGCACCATTCAATCCGACAGGTTCCACTACAGGACGATCAGTGGTTCGGAATCCGCGTGCCGCCCGTGGCCATATCGATGGTTATGCTGCCGGAAATCCTGACATCGGTGTTGCCGATCTTGAACGCGCCGTTGTTGCCCGCGGGCTGGGCGTCGTCCGGCTCCGGCTGGGGGGCCGGCTTGGCGATGCGATAATCACCATTCACGCCGGGCAGCTTCTGGGCCGAGTTGTCGTCGGCAAAAGCGGCGCCGCCGAACGTCAAAGCACCGGCAAGCGCTGCCAGTGCGAGCAAATGTCTGGATGTCGGGCGCATCGTCATCCGTGAATTATAGTGGCGCTGGCGAAGCGAGACCAGACGCGCGGCAATGAAATTGGCCGATGTCCGTCAAGCCGCCTTCTTGCGCGTGTCATAGACGTGGTCGACGAGGCCCCAGGCCTTCGCCTCCTCGGCCGTCATGAAATAATCGCGGTCGAGCGTGCGCTCGACCTCTTCATAGCTGCGGCCGCAATGCCTGGCGTAGAGTTCCGTCATGTGGCGCTTGGTGCGCAAAATGTCCTCGGCGTGGCGCTGTATGTCGGAGGCCTGGCCCTGAAAACCACCGAGCGGCTGATGCAGCACGATCCTGGTGTTGGGCAGGGCGATGCGCCGGCCCGGCGCGCCGGCCATCAAGAGGAACGAGCCCATCGAGGCCGCAAAGCCCATGCATACCGTCGACACCGGGCAGGAGATGTATTGCATCGTGTCGTAAATGGCGAAGCCGCTGGTGACCATGCCGCCGGGCGAGTTGATATAGATCGATATCTCCTTGTCGGGATTGTCGGATTCCAGCGACAGCAACTGCGCGCAGACCAGCGCCGAGACGCCGTCATTGATCTCGCCGTTGATGAAGACGATGCGCTCGCGCAGCAGCCGCGAGAAAATGTCGAAGGCGCGTTCGCCTCGGCTCGACTGCTCGATCACCATCGGCACCAGATTGGCAATGCTCATCGCTCTCTCCTCGGTTGGGCTCAAGCCGCGCGCAGCATCATGCAGGGCGCGTTGGCGGCGGTCGGATTCCTGCGGGCGTCCAGCGAGAGCCCGCAACCGGCGCCGGCGACCGCGACGACTGGGTGCGCCACCTGCACGAAGCCGTCATGGACGATGCTGAGACGCGTTCCGCCCTTGGCCGTGCATTCGAGCCTGAAGGTGACCACGCTTTCGAAGGCCGGCAGTCGATCGGCCGCTCCGGCGCGGGACCGCTCGCGCCAGGAATAGCGCAGCAGCCTGCCGGGTTCGGCCTCGAGCACCTCGCATTCGATCGGCGCGTCCGGACCGGCAAAGGCGAAGCGCCTGCCGGCTTCCGGCCTGATGTCGTTCGGCATAAGCCATGCCGCCAGCAATTCCGGCTCGGTCAACGCCCGCCAGACCTTTTCCGGCGGGTCGGGAAGCTCGCATTCGAAACTGAGCGGCGCCTCGGCCGGGCGCGGGTGTTTTGTCGCTGTCATTGGTCCATTTCCTTCAGAACCGTCTTCAACTTCTCGATGCGTTCAGGCCAGAAGGCGCGGTAGCGATCGATCCAGCCAAGCAGTGGGTCGAGCCCTTGCGGGTCGGCGCGGTAATAGGCGTTGCGGCCGGCGCGGCGTTCGACCACGAGGCCGGCGCCGCGCAGTATGGCGAGGTGCTGCGAGACCGCCGGCTGCGACACGCTCATGCCGGCGCGCAGTTGGGATACGGTCATTTCCCCGGCTGTGAGCTGCTCGTAGACGGCGCGCCGGGTGGGGTCGGCCAACGCCCGAAAAATCTCTGCCTCGATCATGACAAAAGCATAAGTCGATACTTATTGATTTGGCAAGCGGCTATTTGATCGCCATATTCAAACAGGCGTTCGAGTTGCGTCTTTGCTGACATTCCTTGACAGTATGCAAGCTTGCAACTAGAACGAAAAGAGAACAAAAACCTTGTGGGAAAGCCCAGCCTTTGCAGGCATCGGCGGCCCGCAGGCTGTAAGGTGAGCGACTTAAAATTTGTTTCGGATGAGCGCGGAGAAGTAAGATGGCGGGTAGCGTCAACAAGGTCATTCTGGTCGGCAATCTCGGTGCGGACCCTGAAATCCGCCGCCTGAATTCCGGCGAGCCGGTCGTCAACATCCGCATCGCCACGTCGGAAAGCTGGCGCGACAAGAACTCGGGCGAGCGCAAGGAGAAGACCGAGTGGCACAATGTCGTCATTTTCAATGAGGGCATCGCCAAGGTGGCCGAGCAATACCTGAAGAAAGGCATGAAGGTCTATGTCGAGGGCCAATTGCAGACGCGCAAATGGCAGGACCAGACCGGTGCCGACAAGTACACGACCGAAGTCGTGCTGCAGAGATTCCGCGGCGAGCTGCAGATGCTCGACGCGCGCGGCGAGGGCGGCGGCGGCCAGGTTGGCAACTATTCGGGCGGCGGAAGCAGCCGCGGCTCGGACTTCGGCCAGTCCGGCCCGAACGAAGGCTTCAGCCGTGGCGGCGGCGGTGGCGGCTCCAGGGGCGGTGGCGGCGGTGGATCGTCGCGCGAGCTGGATGACGAGATCCCGTTCTAAGCATCGCTCGATGGTTGTTTGAGGGGAACGCGCGATGTCGCTCGGACCGCTTTTGTCGGCACCGCCTCCCATCCCATGGCATGCCTTCGCGGCCTTCGCGGCGCTGGCCATTGGTGGCGCCCAATTGGCGCTGCCGAAGGGCACGACGCGCCACCGCGTGCTGGGCTATGTCTGGGCGGCGCTGATGCTCATCATCGCCATCAGCAGCTTCTGGATCCAGCAGATACGCCTGATCGGGCCCTTCAGCCCGATCCATCTCCTGTCGATCCTGGTGCTGATCACGGTGCCGCTGGCGGTTTGGCACGCGCACAACCACCGGGTGGCAAAGCACCGCAAAGCGATGATCTCGCTCTATGTTTTCGCGTTGGTCGGCGCCGGCGTGTTCACGCTGCTGCCCGGCCGCATCATGCACGCCGTGGTGTTTGGGCAGTAGGGCGGTCTGCAGCCTCATAAGGAAGAGTACAGTGAAAGCACGCGTCAAATGGGTCGAGGAACGCACCTTCGTCGGCGAGTCCGGCAGCGGCCATAAGGTGGTGCTGGGCACCGCCCACGGGCCTGAGGGCCGGACGCCGGGACCGAGCCCGATGGAGCTGGTGCTGATCGGCACCGGCGGCTGCTCGGCCTATGATGTCGTCCACATCCTGGAAAAGGGCCGCGAGGCGGTCGAGGATTGCGTGGTCGAGCTTGATGCCGACCGTGCCGAGACCGAACCCAAAGTGTTCACCCGCATCCATATGCATTTCATCGTCAAGGGCCGCGGGCTATCGCACGACAAGGTCAAGCGGGCGATCGATCTGTCGATCGACAAATACTGCTCGGCTACGGCGATGATGGCCAAGACGGCTAAGGTGACGCATGACTTCGAGGTCGTCGATACGGCGGCGAAGTAGGGCAGTAGGGCAGTGGCAGGCTTCCGTCCTAAGCGGCCATCAGCGCCTTGATGCCGTCGGCCACGAACTGCACGGCGAGCGCCGCCAGTATGACGCCCAACAGCCTGGTCAGGATCGAGCGTCCGGTCTGGCCGAGGATGCGGTCGATGCGTTCCGACAGCACGAACACCATGTAGGTGATGGCAAGGCATAGGAAAATGATGCCGACCAGGGCGGCCTGGGCGGCAAAGCCCTGGAACGAGCCCGACAGCAGCACCGTCGCCGAAATCGCGCCTGGGCCGGCGATCAGCGGGATCGCCAGCGGGAAGGCGGCGATGTTGTGGATCATGTCCTTGGTGATGGCGACGTCGCCGATCTTCTCCTTGCGGTCCTGGCGGCGCTCAAACACCATTTCGAAGGCGATGAAGAACAGCAGGAAGCCGCCGGCGACGCGGAAGGCCGGCAGCGTGATGCCGAACACCGACAGGATCGATGCGCCGGCAATGGCGAACAACGCCATCACCAGGAAGCCGATCACCGAAGCGCGCACCGAGACCTGCTGACGCTCCTCTCGGTTCATGCCCCGCGTCACGGCAAGGAAGAGCGGCGCCAGCCCCGGCGGGTCGATGGTCACCAGAATGGTGACGAAGGCGTTGAACAGGCTGTCGAAGCTCGGCATCGCTGGTCCCCTCCCGCCGGGCGAAGCCCAAGCTCTTCAATTGGTAGAGCAAAGCAAGGGCGCTGGAAACAGGGCTGGAGGGAAATCACGAGCCTAGGGTCGGATGCAGGTGTCGCAAAGCCTGTATCCCGCGCTATCTGTTTGTTTTCGCCGCGTTTCTACAACGCCAACCGATTTCATTTTGCTGCAAAATGCTCAGCTGGCTTTGCTGCAGTAGGCTTCGAGCCGGTAGCCGTCAGGATCGATGACGAAGGCAGCATAGTAATTGGCGCCATAGGCGGCGCGCAGGCCGGGTTGGCCGTTGTCTTTGCCTCCCGCGCGCAGCGCAGCCGCATGGAAGGCATCGACGCCGGCGCGCGTCGGAGCGGCGAAGCAGAAGTGCAGGCCGGAGTCCGTGTCGGGTGGCACCGGCCGACCAGCCTCATTGACCCAAAGTTCCACGACTTGCGCGCCATAGCCAAGCGAGCCAGGTGACTGACTGAGGCAGGAATAGCCGAGCGGCTTCAGCACCGCGTCATAGAAGCGTTTCGAGGCCTCGCTGTCGCGAACGCCGATCGAGATATGGTCGAGCATCGTGTTTCTCCACGGTTGGTTGATCACGCCGGGATTGCGCGGCGTGCCAGGAATTCCACTTCGGTGCGCCAGGTCGCCCCGCCATCATGCGAGCGTTCGCCCAGCCAGCGGAACGAGTCTTCGGTAATGCGCGAAAAGCTCCAGCGCACCGAAGAGC
>JBFLWR010000408.1:0-5874 GCA_040755925.1 Pseudomonadota bacterium | reverse complement strand
AGTATCCATGGCAAGTTCCTCTCGTTGAAGGAACTCCATGGTCAGATCGCAGCTTCTACCCGCTCAAGACCAATGCCTGTCGCGCCATCTCAGAACGAGGCGCCTCTCCCGCGAAGCGGGTTCGTGCATGAGGGCGCCAAGCTGCCATTCAAAGTACATTCTAGACCCATCCGATCCGCGGTCGGGAATCGGCCCGAGGCGAGATGAGAACGATGCCGGCCCACTCTAGGAAAATGGGCCAGATTTCTGTGGGCATTGCGACGACGAATTTTGCTTTGTGGGTTTCCAGTGGTGCCCTAGCCTATGTCTTTGGAAGGACCTTCAGCAGAAAGCTGATAGACGTATCTGCAAGGATATGCCGTGCCACTGAAAGCCACCGCTCATGTCGAAGCCATGTCCGCTTTCGCGCTGGCGAATTTCGGTGGCTTTGACCGGCCGACTCTAGCCCAGAACGAGAGTGCCTTCCCACCCAGCCCCAAAGCGATCGAAGCCGGTCGGCGCGCTGCAGCGCGCAGCCACCTTTATCCAGACCCGGACTGGACATTGCTGCGCGATGCAATCGCAGACGCTTACGCGGTGGAGCGTGCCCTCATCCTGTGCGGCGCCGGCTCGATGGATCTGATCGCCTCCACCATCGCGGCCTTCGCCGGTCCAGGCACCGAGGTTCTGGGCACAAATTATGCCTACAATTTTGCCGCCTCGGCGGCCGCACGTGTCGGGGCGAACTACGTCAAGGCCGCCGAGCGCGGCTTTGAGGTCTCAATCGATGCCATTCTGGCGGCGGTGACGCCCGCAACACGCATCGTGTTCGTCTGCAATCCTGGCAACCCAACCGGCACACGCATCCATAACGCCGAGCTGCTGCGCCTACGCGCGGCACTTCCCGGAGACGTTCTGCTGGTGATCGATCAGGCCTATGGCGAATTCGACGACCAGGACCCGCAGGCCGCTTTTGCGCTTGCCGGGCGCGGCGACACGGTGGTCCTGCGTAGTTTGTCCAAGGCCTACGGGCTGGCGGGCCAGCGCGTCGGTTGGGGATTGTTCGCGCCACAGATCGCCGCCGAAGTCCGCAAGATGCAGAATTCCAATCAGATCTCTACCGTGAGCCTTGCCATGGCCGTCGCGGCGATCGAGGACCAGGCCTATATGCGCACGACCGTGACGCGCACTGCCGGCATACGCGACCGCTTCGCGCACGACTTGCGGGCGGCCGGATACGAGGTGCCCGAGAGCCGGACGAATTTCGTCCTGGTGCAATTTGCCGACGCAGCGGCAGCGGCGGCTGCCGACAACGCCTTGCGCGGGGCCGACATCATCGTGCGCGGGCTCTCCGGTTACGGCCTGACCGACTGCCTGCGCATGACGGTCGGACCGCAGGATATCATGGACCGCACGCTTCGTATCCTGAACGCCATGCGCGCCCGCCGATCCTGGTGACAGCTTTATCCGAGGGACCCACAAGTGACGTCAGACGCGCCTTATTTGCCTGCCCGTGATTTCATCGGCTATGGCGAGCAGCCTCCGCAGGCTGACTGGCCCGGCGGCGCGAAACTGGCGCTCAACATCGTCGTCAACTACGAGGAAGGTGCGGAATACAGCATCGGCGAAGGCGACGGTGTTTCCGAAGCGATCCTGTCAGACCTAGCGGTAGCCCCTGCGGTGCCCGGTTTGCGAAACCGCAACATGGAATCGCTCTACGAATACGGCTCGCGCGTCGGCGTCTGGCGATTGCTGTCGCTTTTCCAGGACAAGGGCGTCATCCCGACTTTCTACATCGTCGGGCGCGCGCTCGAACTCAACCCGGCCGCGGGCAAGGCGATCGCAGCACTTGGCAGCGACATCGTCTGCCATGGCTGGCGCTGGATAGACTACGCACCGCTCGGCGAAGAGGAAGAGCGCCAACATATTGCGATGACGGTGGACACGGTCCGTAAGATCACCGGCATAGACCCGGCGGGCTGGTACACGGGTCGGCCGAGCCTCAACACTAGAAGGCTGCTTGTCGAGCATGGTGGCTTCCTGTTCGACTGCGACGACTACAATGACGACCTGCCTTATTTCGTCGATGTCGGCGCCAAGCGGCATCTGGTCGTGCCGCACAGCTTCGACAACAACGACAGCCGCTTTTCACGCGGTTCAGGCCTGGAGACCGGCAGCCAGTTCTTCGAATATGTCGGCGACGGCGTCGACTGGCTCTTGAAGGAAGGCCGAAAGACTCCACGCATGATGACAGTGTCGCTGCATTGCCGGCTGGCGGCGCGACCAGGCCGCATGATCGGGCTGGAGCGCTTCCTCGACAAGGTCACATCCAATCCCGACATCTGGGTTTGCCGGCGTTCCGACCTTGCCCGCCACTGGCTGAGCCGCTTTGGCGGCTAAATCGCCGCTGGCCATCGTAGCCCGGCAATCCTCGACGATCGCCTCCCCTACGACCGCAGCCGCTTGCCTTCAGGGTCAAAGGGCGGCTGCGCAAGCAGCACCGCGTCATGCGGCCTTCCCAATATGGCGACGGTCACCTTGTCGCCCGCCTTGGCGGTTCCAGCCTTGACGTAACCCATCGCAAGCGACTGCTCGACGAAATAGCCATAGGTGCCCGACGACACTTGGCCGATCGGCGTTCCATCCGGCAGGAAGATCGGCTCGCCGCCGGTGGCGTCCGCGTCCTTGGCCGATACCGAAAGCATGATCAGCTCATCCCGCGCGGGCTTGTCGGCGACCGCGAGATAGGCCTCTCGGTTGAGGAACTCCTTGTCTGTCTTGATCAGCCGATCGAGTTTAACCTCTTGCGGCCAGTATTCCGGCGAGTATTCACGGCTCCAGCTGCCATAGCCCTTCTCGACGCGCAGCGACATCAGCGCACGCGATCCGACCGGTCCGGCGCCGACCTCCGCCCCGGCCTTGAGCAGTGAGCTGTAGAGCTCGACCTGATCCGTTGCCTTGCAATGCAGCTCCCAACCGAGATCGCCGGTGAAGGAGACCCTCAGCGCCACCACGTCGATGCCGGCCACGGTGATCTGGCGCGAGCGCATGAACGGGAACGCCTCATTCGAGAGGTCATCGTTGGTCAGCCGCTGAAGCAGTTCGCGCGATTTCGGCCCGGCGACGTTGAAGCCGCCAAGCTCTTCGGTGCGCGACCGGAAGGTCGTGCCTTCCGGCAGCGGCACGGATTTGAAGAAACGCAGGTGGAAGCGCTCGGCCATACCCGAGCCGATCACCATGAACTCGTCTTTCGCCAGCCTGGTCACGGTGAAGTCGCCGGCGATGCCGCCGCGCTTGCCGATCAGCGGCGTCAGGCAGGAATTGCCGACCTTGGTCGGCATGCGGTTGGCGAAGACCGCGTTCAGCCAGGCTTCCGCGCTCGGCCCCTTCACCTCGTATTTGGCGAAATTCGAGATGTCGATGATGCCGGCATGCTCGCGCAGCATGCGGGCCTCCCGTCCCACCGGCCCCCACCAGTTCTGCCGCGTGAAACCGACCGTTTCCTCGCGCGGCTCACCTTCCGCCGCAAACCAAAGCGGATGCTCCCAACCGAAATTGAGGCCGAAGACAGCGCCCATCTCTTTCTGCATTTCATAGGCAGGCCGGGTCCGCACCGGGCGGCCGGCGGCGCGCTCCTCGTTGGGGAAATGGATCTTGAAACGGTGGCTGTACTGATCCTGCACGCGGGCCTTGGTGAACGCCTTGCCGGCCCAGTGGCCGAAGCGCGCCATGTCCCAGCCGAACATGTCGAGCGTCGGCTCGCCCTCGATCATCCATTCGGCCGCGAGCTTGCCCATGCCGCCCGATTGCGAGAAGCCGGGGATGATGCCGTTGCAGCAGAAGTAATTGCTGAACTCCGGCACCGGCCCGAACAGCACCGCGCTGTCCGGCGACCAGATCATCGGCCCGTTGATCACCTTCTTGACGCCGGCGGTAGCCGCCGTGGGAACACGCTGGACGGCGCGCATCATGTTTTCTTCGATGCGGTCGAGATCATCCGGAAACAGCTCATGGCCGAAGTCGAGCGGCGTGCCTTCCTCGGCCCAGAACTTCATGTTGCGCTCATAGGCCCCGATCAGCAGGCCGAGGCCCTCCTGGCGCAGGTAATATTCGCCATCGCGGTCGGCGACCGACGGCAGGCGGCGACCCATGGAAGCGATTTCGGGAATGGTCTCGGTGACGAAATACTGGTGCTCGGTCGGGATCAGCGGCAGTTGCAGGCCAGCCATGGCCGCGACCTCCCTGCCCCACAGGCCGGCTGCATTGACCACCCATTGCGTGCGGATGTCGCCCTTCGTCGTGCGCACGATCCAGCTGCCGTCCGCTTGAGCTTCGGTGGCCGTGACCGGCGTGAAGCGATGGATCTCCGCACCGCGTTGGCGCGCGCCCGCGGCGTAGGCCGCCGTCACGCCCGAGGGATCGACATTGCCGCCCTCCGGCTCATACATGATGCAGCGTATGCCGTCGAAGTCGACCAGCGGATGCAGCCGTTCCGCCTCGTCGCGGCCGACTTCGTAGAAGTTCATTCTGTAGCGCCTTGCCTTGGCTTCCTGCAGCCGCAGCTGATGCTCGCGCGCCTCGGTCTGAGCAAGATAAAGCGAGCCCGGCTGGAAGATGCCGCAGCCTTGGCCAGTCTCGGCCTCCAGCTCCTTGTAGAGCGCCATCGTGTAATGCTGCAGGCGGCTGATGTTGGTGGAATCATGCAGGCCATGGATGTTGGCCGCCGCGTGCCAGGTCGAACCGGAGGTCAGTTCGCTGCGCTCCAGCAGCACGACATCCGTCCAGCCGAACTTGGCGAGATGATAGAGGATCGAACAGCCGATCAGACCACCGCCAATGACAACGGCTTGTGCATGAGTACGCATATTGAGCTTTCTTCCCTTTGTTCGGCGACTTTGTCCGCGCTTTCCCGCAGCGCTTTGGGATTTCATTTAGCTGACTGATCATTCGCAGTCGCCGGCGAATTCGGGGGCGCAACATGCGCCCCCGAATTGTTGATTGATCTGCCTGGTCTAGGCCTTGTCCAGCCAGACCTTGTCCAGCTGCAGTTCGAATGTCTGATGCATGCCGAGGTTCTTCACATAGGTGGCATGGTGGCGGTAGAGCGAACGCCAGAACGCCTGGACGAGAATGCCGGAGTCCTGCAGAGTGAACTCCACGTCCTTCATCAGCTCCTTGCGCTTCTCGGGATCGGCTATGGCCATCGCGGCGTTGAGTTTCTTGTCGAAATCCGGATTGGCGTAGCCGGACTCGTTCCACGCTTCGCCGCTGCGATAGGCGATGGCCAGCACCTGCACGCCGAGCGGCCGCATGCCCCAGTCGGTGGTCGACCACGGATATTTCGTCCAGTCGTTCCAGAACGAAGAGCCCGGGATGATGGTGCGCTTGACCTTGAACCCGGCGTCACGCATCTGCGCGGCGACGACGTCGGCCGGATCCTTCACATAGTCCGCATCGTAGGAGATCAGTTCGAACTCGTGGTCGGTCTGGCCGGCTTCCGCCATCAGCGCCTTTGCCTTCGCCAGATCGCGCGGAACCTTCGGCAGCTCGTAGTATTCCGGATGGATCGGGCAGACATGGTGGTTCTCAGCGACTTGCCCGAGGCCGCTATAGCCGAGTTTCAACACCGTCTCGTTGTCGACAGCGAGCTGGATGGCGTTGCGCACCCGCTTGTCGTCATATGGCTTGTTGGTCACGTTGGTGCGCAGCACGATCGTGCCGGCGGTGACCACCTGCTCCTTGACCAGCCCCATGCCGTCATAGAGATCGACCGTGCCGCCGACCGTCTGATAGTTGCAGTCGATTTCGCCGGCTTCGAAGGCGCTGCCGATCGCGGGGTTGGAGGCGTCAGAACCGTAGTCCGTCCAGTCGACGCCGTCGAGATAAGGTTCGCCG
>JBFLWR010000407.1:0-6768 GCA_040755925.1 Pseudomonadota bacterium | reverse complement strand
GTTAACAGCACTTTCCAGGACATCACCGGCTATTCCAGTGACGAACTGATAGGAAGAAACTGCCGCTTCCTGCAAGGCAACGATCGCCTTCAACCCGAAATCCAGTTCATCCGCGACGCAATCGCCCGGCGTGCGGATGTTGCCGTCACGCTGAAGAACTACCGCAAGGATGGTGGCTGGTTCTGGAACGAACTGCGGCTTGCCGCGATCAGCGTTACCGGCGGCGAGCCGACGCACTACGTCGGATCCATCCGGGACGTGACGGCGAGCAGAGCCGCTGCAGCCCAAATTGCCCATAGCAACCGCGCCGACATGCTCACCGGCGCGCTCAACAGGTATGCCTTCGTCGAGGATGTCGACGTCCTCCTAAGCAAAGGGGAGCAGCCGATCCTGATCGCGAAGCTCGACATGGCCCGGTTCCATGACATCAACGAAGGCTACGGATACGATGTTGGCGATCAGGTGCTGATGCAGACTGCACGACGCTTGACCAACACTGGCACGGCACTGGTTTGCCGTACAGGATCCAACGAGTTTGCGATCGCCCAGCCGCTTAGGCATGCGAACGAGGCCCGAGCGACAATCGAAATGATCAGGCAGTCCCTGGCGCCGCGATATCTCGTTGCAGGCGCCACGATCAGCATTCGTTTCGCAATGGGCTATGTCGTAGGTAAGGAGCCGACGGGTGCCATGACGCTGGTTCGTAGTGCCGGCGCTGCTTTGCATCGGTCGAAGTCGTCCGCGTTCCTCGATGTCTGCGCATTCAGCGCCGAGGACGACAGGCGCGCCAGAAATCGACTGCGAATGACCAGCGAAATGCAGCAAGCCCTGGAACATGACGAGTTCGATTTTCACTACCAGCCGCAGGTCGCCCTCTCCACGGGAAATATTGTCGGCGCGGAAGCTCTATTGCGATGGCACCATGGCCTATTTGGGGTTCAGTCGCCCGACAAGTTCATCGGCCATGCCGAAGACACGGGTCTCATACTTGACATTGGCGCCCGCGGGCTTCGCACCGTCGCTGACTTTGCCGTGCGAGTGAACAGGGATCGACACGTGCCGATAGTCTTCTCCTTCAATGTTTCGCCGATCGAGTTCAAGCTTCGCGATATGGCGAAATTTGTCTCCGGTGTATTGACGGCCAGCGGCGCCGATGCCGCATCGATCAAGCTTGAACTCACCGAGAGCTTGATGGTCGAGAGTTCCGCGGAAACGCTGTCGATCATGCGAGACCTGCGCGAACTTGGCGTCGGCCTGTCGATCGACGATTTCGGTACTGGTTACGCAAATCTGCGCTATCTTGAGGATTTCCCCCTCACAGAAATCAAGATCGATCGCGGTTTTGTGAAAGGGCTGGCGCAAAGCCGATCCAAGCGGATCATCGTCGAGTCGATCATCAGGATTTCCAGAGAGCTCGGCTTTC
This sequence comes from Pseudomonadota bacterium, assembly GCA_040755925.1. Taxonomy (GTDB): domain Bacteria; phylum Pseudomonadota; class Alphaproteobacteria; order Rhizobiales; family Rhizobiaceae; genus Mesorhizobium. The sequence goes on along the minus strand of JBFLWR010000407.1, from coordinate 5,345 downwards.
ATGTCGTTGCCGAGGGAATAGAGACAGAGGCGGAACGCACGCTCTTGCACGACATGGGCTGCGATTTTGGACAAGGATTTCTGTTCGGTCGGCCTGTCAGCGCTGCTGGATTTGAATCGCTCATTTGAGGCCGCGAACGACCATATGAGGGCAGTACGCTCACTGAACTGCTTGATCGCCTAACGGAGGCTTGTGAACTCATCGAAGGCAGCCTTTAATTGAGGTCGCGCTGGACGTGTCAGCCGCTAAGGCACGCTCTTTCGTGGATTTCGCGCCCTGAGCAAGGCGGCGGGGGCGGGTGCGCGCCACACGACCTGATAGGCTTCCACGACATTGGTGGCGGTAACGCCGAGGCCGGGAAGCGCGATCCACGGCGGCGGCTGGCGCTCGAGCAGACCGAGAATGGTGGCGATGCCGGCGGCAACGCCCTGATCGTAAGGCAGCTGAGCGGCGATACCCTTGATCATGCCGCCAGCGGCGAGGTCCGCGGCAACCTCGTTGCCAAGGTCGACGGTGGTCACCGGGATCGTCTTTCCCGCCTCGCGGATCGCGGCGACGGCACCGGTCGCGGGCACATCCCAGACGGCGAACAGGCCGGCAAGATCGGGATTTGCCTGCAACAGACCAGCGGTCGCAGCCTTCGCCTGCGACACATCGGCAAACTTGCCGCGCACAAGTGAGAGATCAGGCCGGTGGGCTGTCGTCCACTTGCGGAAAGCGATTTCGCGCTCGTGCGTGGCGAAGAAATCCACGCCGTAGGCCAGGACCCCGATCTTGCCGCCCTGCACCACATGAGGCGCCAGCAGCTCCGCCCCGATCTGGCCCAGGCCGAAATTGTCGGTGGATATGACGCTGACATAGTCCTTGCCGGGCAGCATGCCGGTCGGAGCATTGTCGAGCAGCAGAAGTTTCTTTCCGGCCGCCGGTATCGCACGATGGGCATCGGCCGCCCGGCTGCTGCCGATCGGAATGGAAACCACGGCATCCACCGGTTCAGTGGCAAGGCGCTGCAATTCGGAAATCTGCCTGTCGATGTCGAAGGCGCAGTCGATGACCTCGACCACCGCCGCGCCATAGCGGCCAAGCGTGGTGACGATGCCGGCCAGTTCCTCCTTGGCCCAATCGCTCTTCGTGGTGTGAAGAACTACTGCGACCGAAAAGTGCCGGTTGCGGGCGGCATCACCGTCGGCATCCGACAGCCCGACCTGGCCGGCTGGAACCGCTCGCTCGCCATGCGGCCCAAGGCCGGTGATTGCCATTGCTCAATCCTCCTCAGGGCGCTCGCGCCGCTCGATCGACCCCGTGGATACTACGCAAGCGTATCGCCCGGAGGCCGAGGTTTAGCCGGCCGAGTCTCGGTGTCGAGCGCGGCCCGTGCGAGAAAATCAATGAATTCGGGATGCTCGCGCGGCGAGCCAAGCGTGATCCAACCCTGCAGGAATCTCGTGTCGAACAACGCCTCGGCCACGACCTGCGCGGCGCCGACCAGTCCGGCCGAACCGCCCATCTGCGAGCGCACGATGCGCAGGTCGCGCGTAACCACCGGATGCGACTGGCGATAGACCGCCTCGCGCACGGCCGCCAGCAGGATATCACCGGTCTCGGCGACGTTGCCGCCGAGCACGATCAGCGATGGGTTCAGCAGGTTGGCCAGCGGCGCCAGCACCTCGCCAATGGCACGGCCGCAGCGCCCAAGAAGATCGATGCAAAACGGGTCGCCCAACTGGGCGCCGTGACCGGCATCGGTAACCGCGACCTCGCCGGCACGCGCCAGCACCTCGGCCAGATAGGGGCTGCGCCCGCTTTCGGCTGCCTGACGGGCCTCGCGCCCCAGCGCCTCGCTGCCGGCGACAGCCTCGAGATTCCCCCCCTCGATAAAGGTGTAGCCGATCATGCCGGCAGCACCTTGGGCGCCGCGATGCAGCGAGCCTTCCGAGACGACGCCGGCACTGATGGAGCGTCCGAGCTTGACGAAGATCATGTCGGTCAGGCCGATGCCGCTTCCCGATTTGAGCTCGCCCATCGTCATCGTCTGGACGCCGCTTCGCACCCAGACCGGCGCGCCAATGAGCGTGGCCAACTGCTCGACGAAGGGAAATCCCTCCCAGTTCTGGAACGCAGTCAGCGCCGGCGCGAACAGCCGCTGGCCATTGGGCTTCTCGACGGCTCCGGGCACTGCCAGGCCGATGCCCCAGATGCTGGCCTCGCTGCCGTGTTCCTCCAGCATCCACGCAAACAGCGTCGCCAGCCGCTGTACGACCGGTTCGGGTCCGGCGGCCAGTTCGACGGCCTCGTGATGTTCGGCCAGCAAACGACCGGACAGGTCCGAGACACCGACGGCCAGCGATGAATGATCGAGCACGGCGGCAAGGATCATACCCATGCGCGGACGGAAGCGCACATGACGGGGCGCGCGTCCGCCAATGGCGGGCCCGAGTTCGCCTTCTTCGATAAGCCCCAGCCGAAGCAGTGTGGCAAGGCGGTCGGTGACAACGGCACGCCCAAGCTCGGACTGGTGCTCCAACTCCTGGCGGGTCGTCGCCGTGCCGGTCCGCACAAGGTTGAGCAGCGCGGCCAGACTGCCATGCGCGGATTCGCTGGCGCGCGGCCGACCGGCCGCACGACGTGGCGCGGCGACCTCGGTGCTGCCCTCGTCCATATCCTTGCCGCGCCTCATCCGCCGGTCCCGCGGTGCCGCCTCGTCGACTGCCAAGGTATCTCCCTGCCGTCCCAGCCCGACGCACCATTTTGCCATGGGTAACGTGGCCTCATTTTCGGATCAAGGAATAACTTATGCTGTTTATCAACAAAAGTATGGCGACTTCTGCATTTTAATGATTGACGAAAGCCGAAAGGAGCGCATAAGTATCGGCAGGCTCGGAGGAGAGCCAAGGTCGGCAAACCTCGCGGAGGCGACGGATGCCGCACGAGTATCGGCCGAACAACAATGCCGGGATCCACACTGGACTGGGTCGCGCTTCGACTAAGCATGGGAGGATAAGATATGCCGATGAAGCTGGCCTATCACGCCAATTGCTGGGGCCCGCTCGGCGGCAATGCCGTCGGCGTCACCTCGATCACCCAACTCACCTATCGCACGTTCGGCGACATGGAGCAGGCGATCCGCGAGATCGGCGCGGCCGGATATGCCGGGACCGAACTCTTCGACGGCAACCTCCTCGACTATGAAGGACGTCATGGCGACCTGCGCGCTGTCTTGAACCAATCCGGCGTCGCTCTCGTCGCCGGCTACTCCGGCGCAAACTTCATCTTCGACGATATCCTTGGCGAGGAGTTGGCGCGGATCGAGCGCGTGGCGGCTGTCGCGGCCGAGCTCGGCGCCGAACATCTGGTCGTCGGTGGCGGTGCCAGGCGCGCCAAGGGCCGCCAGCCTGATGATTTCAAGCGTCTTGGCGCGGCACTCGACAAAGTGATCAACATCGCGGCCAAGGCGGGGTTGCGCGCGCATTATCACCCGCACCTGTCGACCATCGTCGAAGGTCCCGACGATGTTCGCGAGGTTTTCAAGCATACGGCAATCGATTTCTGTCCGGACACTGCGCATCTGGCCGCCGCGGGCGGTGATCCGGCCGCGCAGATTCGCGAATTCAGCAAGCGTATCAGCTACGTGCACCTCAAGGGTTGGCAGCGTAGTCCCTTCGCCTTCACGCCGCTCGATCGCGGTGACCTCGACATGGGGCTGATCGTCCAAGCGCTGAAGGATACCGGATTTTCCGGCTGGATCGCCACCGAGCTCGATGCCTGGCCAGATCCGAGGAAAGGAGCGGAACTCAGCATGAATTATCTGCAAAAGGCTTTGAAACAGAGTTGAACCGACGGGTACTGCGCCCGTCATCAGGGAGGAGACCTAAGATGACACGTTTCAAGACAATAGCCGGGACTTTCACGGCGGCATTGCTGGCCACCAGTCTCTACGCCGCCGCGCCCGCCTTCGCCGACCCGGATTCGGCACTTGCCGAACTCCAGAAGACGGTGCTCTCCAAGGGCCCGAACGGCGAAGCCCCGGCATCGGCGGCATCCATCAAGCTGTCCGACGAGGACTTGGCGAAAATCAAGGCCATGAAGGCGACGGCGGCCATCGTCATGCACTATGGCGGCAATGACTGGTCGCGTGCCCAGGTCGCCGGGCTCAAGGATCAGTTCGGCAAGATGGGCATCGAGGTGATCGCTACCACCGATGCTGGCTTCAAGCCGGAAAAGCAGGTCGCCGACCTTGAAACGGTGATGGCGCAGAATCCGAAGATCATCGTTTCGATCCCGACCGATCCATCGGCAACGGCCTCCGCCTACAAGGCTGCCGCCGACAAGGGCGTGAAGCTGGTGTTCATGGACAACGTGCCAACCGGCTTCGTCGCCGGCAAGGATTATGTCTCCGTCGTCTCCGCCGACAACTACGGCAATGGCGTCGCGGCGGCGCATCTGATGGCCAAGGCGCTGGGCGGCAAGGGCGACATTGGCCTGGTTTTCCACGCTGCCGACTTCTTCGTCACCAAGCAGCGCTATGACGGGTTCAAGAAAACGATCGCCGACAACTATCCCGGCATCAAGATCGTCGCCGAACAAGGCATTGGCGGGCCGGACTTCACCGGCGACGCCGACAAGGCAGCCTCGGCAATTCTCACCTCCCATCCGACCATCAATGGCATCTGGGCCGTGTGGGACGTGCCGGCCGAAGGCGTTATCTCGGCGGCACGCACTGCCGGTCGCGATGACCTCGTCATCACCACCTGCGACCTCGGCGAAAACGTCGCCATCAACATGGCAAGCGGCGGCTTCGTGAAGGGCCTCGGCGCCCAGCGTCCGTTCGACCAGGGCGTCACCGAAGCCTTGCTCGCCGGCTATGGCCTGCTCGGCAAGGAGGCTCCGGCCTTCGTCGCCTTGCCGGCACTTCCGGTCACCAAGGACACGCTCCTCGAAGGCTGGAAGGCTGTCTATCACACCGAGGCGACCGACAAGATCAAGGGCAGCATGTAACGCGCCCCGCGGCCGGCGCCTTCCCCGCCGGCCGCACTTTTTTTCCAATTCGACAGGAGACCATCATGACCAGGACGCTCAATGTGGCGATGATCGGCGGCGGCTTCATGGGCAAGGCCCATGCGCTTGCCTACGCGGCAATGCCGATGTTTTTCTGGCCGGCTCCCGCAATTCCCGTACGCAAGGTGGTGGTTGACGTCACGGAGGCTCTGGCCGACGAAGGACGCCGCCGCTACGGGTTCGAGGAATCGTCGGCCGACTGGCGCGCGGTGGTCAAGCGGCCCGACATCGACGTCATCGATATCGTGACCCCGAACGACAGCCATGCGGCGATTGCGATCGCTGCTGCC
>JBFLWR010000406.1:0-3871 GCA_040755925.1 Pseudomonadota bacterium | reverse complement strand
CGAGGACAGCGTCGAGATGATGCCGACATTGCCGGTGCGCAGCGCGGCCATCAGGCAGGACATGCCGAGCGAGGTGCCGACGAAGGCGGACAGCACGGCGAGCCCGACCGTGCCGAACTGGACGGCCTCCCGCTTGCCCTTGCCGAACGGTGTCGTCGCGAGCGCGAGGAACAGGACCACGGCGAGGCCGGAGCGCAGCGCCATGGCCGAGAACGGCTCGACGCCGGCGGCCATGGCCGGCCGCGCCAAAAGGGTGCCGGTCGCCTGGCCGACCGCGGTGATCACGCCGAGCACTATGCCCGGCCCCATTCGGCCGGTGAGCGGCGGAGCCGGCGCGGTGCTGACTGGGATGGTCGAAGGCGCCACGACCGGCATTGGGGGCGCCTTGTCGCCGCGCTTGAGGAACCGCCTGGGCATGCCGATGGCGAGCACGATGCCCGAGAGAACCATCACCACGCCCAGCGCCTGCCAATGGCTGATGGTCTCGCCGAGCACGAGATAGCCGAGCGCCAGGGCGAAAGGCGAGGTGAGCGAGAAGAGCAGCGCCGTGATGCGCGGGCCGACCGAATAGATGGTGGCGAAATAGGTTGTGCTGGCGATGCTGATGCCCGCGAAGCTCGATCCGGCGAGCAGCCAGAATTCCCGTGGACCGATCGTGTGCCAGCCGCCGATCGCCAGTGACACCGAGCCGGTCATCACGAAAGTCGCCAGCATCTGCCAGCGGGCGAGCTGGAGCAGGGGAACGCGGCCCTTGAGCTCGCTGAGGAACATGGAGCTCAGCGCGCTGCAGCAGGCGGCGGTGACGGCGAAGGCTTCGGGGGCGAGCATGATTGCGCGGTTCAATCCGGGCGTCGTGGGGAAGGCGATCCTTACGCCGGCTCGGCTTGATCGGCTAGTGGCTGCTCCATCCGTCACGGCTATCCAACGGGAAATTTCACTGTTGCGCGCTCGCGAGAACCTGCGGCAAGGTCGATAGGCCCAGAGCGGAACCCGCAACGCGAACTGTCGAGCATTGTCATGCGCACCCTCCACAAGGAAAATCATCTGATCGAACGGATCGGTTGGCTTCGGGCCGCGGTGCTTGGAGCCAATGACGGGTTGATTTCCACATCCAGCCTGATCGTGGGCGTGGGCGCCGCGGCGACGGCGCAACATGAGGTTCTGGTTGCCGGCGTCGCCGGGCTGGTCGCCGGCGCCATGTCGATGGCCGCGGGCGAATATGTCTCGGTCAGCTCGCAGGCCGACACGGAAGAGGCCGACATGGCGCGCGAACGCCATGAACTGGCCACCGAACCCGAAGCCGAACTGGCCGAACTCACCGCCATCTACGAAGAGCGCGGCGTCAGCCCCGACCTGGCGCGCCAGGTCGCGCAGCAGATGATGGCCAAGGACGCCTTCGCGGCCCATGCCCGCGACGAACTCGGGCTGGCCAGCCATGTCATGGCCAGGCCGGTGCAGGCGGCCCTCACGTCAGCCGCGACCTTCGCCTCCGGCGCCGCGCTGCCGCTGGTCGTCTCGCTGCTTTCGCCGCCCGGAACGGTCGTCTGGACCGTATCGATTGCCTGCCTTCTCGGACTGGCGGCCCTCGGAGCCATCGGCGCGCGCGTCGGCGGAGCCAGCGTTCTCAAGCCGACGCTGAGGGTCGTGTTCTGGGGCGCCATCGCCATGGCGACGACCGCCGTTATCGGCGCGCTGATCGGCAAGGCAATCTAGCCGCATTCAGTCCATGCCGCCCGGATCGAGCATACCGAAGACCGAGACCAGCAGGATGGCGGCGAGCCCGAGGCCGATCTCGGCCAGCGTGCCGGTCCGGATCGCCGCGATTGTCGCTTGCCCGTCGCGGCCGATGCGCGGCACGAACCAGTAGCGGTTCAGGATCGCCGCCGCCGTCATGATCGCCACGACGGCGACCTTGGCCGTCAGCAATAGCTTGTAGGTCGAACTCCAGCCCAGCGGCGGCCAGCCGACGATGAACAGGCCGTTGCCGATGCCCGAAAGGATCGCCAGCGCGACGACCCAGTGGCCGACCGTGGAGAAGCGGCGCAGCGCCACCGATGCTTCCGCGCGGGAGGCGGCCTGGCCAAATTTGGCAAGCACGACGAGCAGCGGCGCAAGCGCGCCGAACCACGCGCCGGCGGCAAGCACATGCAACACATCGTTGAGCGGATGCGCAACGCCTTGCCAGCCGTCCTGCATGACGGCATGGCCGGTGAGCGCGAGCGTGGCGAGCGCCAGGCCCGATGCCGCCGCCGTCGCCACCAGTCCCGCCCGGCCATAGACGAATTGTGCGCCCGTCATCGCAAGGGCGGCGAAAAGCTGCGCCAGCCACGCCTTGCCGACGCTGGTCGATCCAAGGACATTGAGAAGCGTCTGCAGATTGACGGCATCGGCCCAGCCATCGCCGATCATCGCCGCCTGAAGCGGCAGCGCCAGCAGCGCCGTGACGAGCACCAGGCACGCGGCCGCGAGGCGCGGGACGGTCAGCCTGCCGGCAACGACTTCGGCAAGTGGCCGCGGGACGAGCGCGGCGAGATAGGCGAAGCAGCCCCAAAGCGCCATCAGCGCGCCGTCATGCACGAAGCGGCATGCCGCGAGCAGCGTGTCCGGGCTCATCGATCGGCTATCCCGGGTAAGGGGGGAAGGGCTCTCATGGCCATGAGCGACGGGCGGGGACGCCGTGGCATCCCCGCCCTTGTGCGATCAGGGTTTCACGGTGAACTTGTAGTCGCCGTGGGTCTTGTGGCCGTCCTGCGAGAGCGCGTGCCATTCGACCTTGTAGGTGCCCGACGGCAGCCCCGCGGGCAGGTTGACCATGAACGACTTGTCGCCATCCATCAGCATGTCGCCGTCGGTCTTGACCTCTTTCTTGTCCGGCCCGGTCACCTTCACGCCGGTGAACTTGAGGTTCAGCTCCTCGCTGAATTTGAGGTCGAGCTCCTGGGGCGCGTCCTTGACGGTTCCGTTGATCGGCGGCAGCGCGGATTCGAGATGGGCATGGGCATGGGCGGCGCCGGCAAGCAGGACTGACGACATGGCTGCGAGGGCGGTGGCGGCAATGATGTTGCGCATGGATTCGATTCCTTGTCTTCGGACGGTCATGGCCGTCGCGAATGGAGATGATAGCGTGGATTTGCGGGATGGAGATGGCCTTGTGCCCTCGGGCACGGTGCGTCTCCGGCCGGGAACCGGCTTATCCTCAGGCCGGAGGCCCGCGCGAGCTCAGCGGTTGAAGCTCGTGGCGCCGGACAAGCGTGTCGACCAGCCGTTTTCCAGCGGGATTGAGCACGAAGCCTGTCGAAACGGGTTCGATGGCGCCCATGTCGGGAATGATACCGGCTGCGATATCGCATCCGGACAGGCAGCAGTCGCAATCATATCCGCTATTATGCGGCCCGTTCTGCGATGGGCCGCCCGCATGCGCGGTGCACAGGACATTGCCGAAGGCATCGAGCGGCCCGGCTGTGGCCTGGGCGCCCATCCAGGCGCCGCTGAGAAAGGCTTGCACGAGCAGGACGATGGCAGCGGCGATCGCTACGGAAGCGGGCGACTGTCTGCGCGAGGTCGTCATCCGGCTGGCCGACCGGTGGCTTGCGTGTTGCCCGGCTGGCCGTCGCCATTTCCCGTCGCCGGACCCGGGCGGGGCCCGGGCGAGCGGAAGATCGACAGCGCGCCGGCGATCAGCGCTCCGCCGGCGAAGACCAGCACGGCGAGGCTGGGCAGATGGAAGAACATATCCCGCCATCTCGGCTCGATGATCTCGCCGGTGCTGAAGCTTTCGCCGCTGAACTGGCACAGGATCCACGAGGCGCCGGTCCGCACCATCTCGGCATCGATATCGGAGATCAGCGTCTTGGGCGCGCGCGCGGCCCAC
>JBFLWR010000405.1:0-4037 GCA_040755925.1 Pseudomonadota bacterium | reverse complement strand
GCGTTGCGTGAAAATCCGCTGGTCGCCTACGGCTACCTCTCGATCGGTTGCTTCCCGTGCACGCAACCGGTGCAGCCTGGCGAGGATGCGCGCAGCGGCCGCTGGGCAGGTCACGCCAAGACCGAGTGCGGCATCCATCTTTCGGGGCTGGAGAAGTCGCTGACCGACGCTTCGCTTTAGGATATATCGACATTCACGTGATGCCGACCGCACATGGCGGTCTCCGGTTGACGGAGACGATTGGCCGGTCCGCCTGAGACTCTTTTGGACTTTGGAAGTTTCGATGACCGTACCGACCAAACCGGAAACCCGCCTGTGGACCCCGAAGGGTTTTTGCGAGGACGAATGGACCCATGCCGAAAGCGGCGAGGCGCTCGCGGGCAATGGCCGCTTCATCCTGCCATTGCAGGCCTTCCTCGCGCTGGACGATGAGACCCGCAAGTCGGCCAAGGAGCGTATCGGCGTGCTCTTGCAGCCAGGCGACGAGCTCGACAAGATCGTCGGCCTGCTCGACCAGCTGTCGCTCGTGGCGCTGTCCTTCCCGGCGTTCAACGACGGCCGCTCGTTCTCCAAGGGAGAATTGCTGCGCAGCCGCCACAATTTCACCGGCGCGGTCCGCGCCACGGGTCAGGTGCTGGTCGACCAGTTGCCGCATATGCTCAGGCTGGGCTTCGATGAATTCGAGGTCTCCAACCCGGTGTTGCTGAAGCGGCTCGAGGAAGGGCGCACCGGCGGCCTGCCGGTCTACTACCAGCCTGCCGTGGAACCGGAGGACAAAGGCCCGAAATATTCCTGGCGGCGCAAGCGCGCCGAGTAGCGCGGCGGCGACTTTTGCAACTCAGTTGTTGCCGCTTACCGTCGTTCCCTCGGCTCCATCCAGGCGATCGAGCAGATCCCTGAGCCGCTTGGGCACGTCCTTTTCCAGCCGGAATGCTGGCAATGCGCGCAGGAGGCGATTGGTCGCCTCGCTGCCCACATGCTGCCTGATATCGGCTGCAAGTTCGGCGCGCCTCTTGCTCTCGTTGCCGTTCATCGTCCCAAATCCTGTGTCGGCTTCGAAACTCCCTCAGCCCGGTAATGGTTCCCGCCTCGACCCAAGATGGCAAGCAAAGCCGTCCAGTACGGTAAAATTTGAATTAACTTCGAATGATCGACCGTGAGGCGGCCAACCGAGCTTGCCCCTTGATTTTTGGCCCTCAAACCTCGATATCGGGCGCAAATCCAGACCAATTCGAATGACGGGAAACGGCGATGAGCGACCAGGCAAAAGACGAACGCGCGCCCGAGGAAATCGAAGCCACCCAGGCTTCAGGCGAGCGTACGGAAGGCAGCGTCGACGGCGACTATGAAGCGCTTGTACGGCTGCTGAAGGAAAACGAGGAACTGAAGGACCGCGCGTTGCGCGTCGCGGCCGAAATGGAGAACCTGCGGCGGCGCACCGCGCGCGACGTGCACGACGCGCGCTCTTACGCGGTCGCCAATTTCGCACGCGACATGTTGTCGGTGTCGGACAATCTGCGCCGCGCGCTGGATGCCATTCCGGCCGAGGCCAAGGCCGCGGGCGATGCCGGCTTCAAGGCGCTGATCGAAGGCGTCGATCTCACCGAGCGCGCCATGCTTTCGGCGCTCGAGCGGCACGGCGTGAAGAAACTGGCGCCGGAGGGCGAGAAGTTCGATCCGAACTTCCACCAGGCGATGTTCGAGATACCCAATCCCGACGTTCCCGCGGGCACCGTCGTCCAGGTCGTGCAGCCGGGTTATTCGATCGGCGAGCGGGTGCTGAGGCCGGCCATGGTCGGCGTCGCCAAGGGCGGCCCGAAGCAGGCGGCCGGCGCAGCGCCGGTCGAGCCGGGACCGGTCAATGAACAGGCCGAGAAGGATGCTTGATAGCGAATAGAGAGTTGTGAGTGGCGAATAGGGAAGCTGGCTATCAACTGCCGGGCTTCGTGGTATTCACTACTACCACTATTGGCTACTCACCATTCGCTGATCATGAATCCTATCGAGCTGCTCGACTACGCCGGCGTCGCCGTTTTTGCGGCGACGGGCGCGCTTGCCGCTTCGCGCAAGCAGCTCGACATCATCGGCTTCCTGTTCCTGGCCAGCGTCACCGGCATCGGCGGCGGAACGCTGCGCGACGTGATCCTCAACCTGCCGGTGTTCTGGGTCGCCAATAACGGCTATGTGCTGATCTGCGCCGTGGTCGCGATCGTTGTGTTCTTCAGCGCCCACCGCTTCGAGTCGCGCTACAAGCTGCTGCTCTGGCTCGACGCCATCGGGCTCGCCGCTTTCGCGGTGATGGGCGCCGCGAAGGGCCTCGCGGTGACCGGCTCGCCCGTCGTTTCCGTCATCACGGGCGTGCTCACGGCGACCTTCGGCGGCATCTTGCGCGACCTGCTCGCCGGCGAGCCTTCCGTTCTGCTCAGGCCGGAAATCTATGTCACCGCGGCCCTTGCGGGCGCCACGCTCTTTACCCTCGGCGATCTTGCCGGCCTGCCGGCGCTCGCATCCAGCCTGCTTGGCTTCGCTGCGGCATTCCTGGTGCGCGGCGGCGCCCTGAAATTCGGCTGGTCGTTCCCGGCTTACAAGAGCCGGCCGGGCCGGCGGCCGGAAGATATTCCGTGACCGCTGCTCATCGCGCTTGCGATGCCCGCCTGGCGGCCACCAGTTTCCTTGGCGCCTGCCTCGTCCAGGCCTGTTCAATCCGGTGGCGGAGCTCATCGGCCGGTATTTTGTGGATTCGCACCAGGACCGCCGGCCAGCCCTTGTAATGATCGGTTTCGAAGTAGGTTTCCGGCGCCACCTCGAGCAGCAACTGCTTTTCCTCGAGCGGGCACATCAGGACCACGGTGTCCGCGTCCTTGACCCTCGCCATGAGTTTCTTGCCTGCCTTAAGCGCAGGCGTCCCGTAGGACGTCGCTTCGATGACATCCGGCAGGCCGCTTGCCGCGGCCTTCAACATCCGGAAGGCAGAGGAAATATCGCCGTCAGGCGGCGAAACGCTGGCCTTCGCCACCATAGTAGTTGACGTAGCGGGCGCCGATCTCCTTGACCGGCATGACGACGAAGACGTCGACGGTGGAGAATTCGTGATCGATGACGCAGCCGTCGCCGATGCGGGCGCCGACACGCAGATAGCCCTTGACCAGCGGCGGCATGGCCGCGATCGCCGCCTTGGTGTTGACCGCCTCGATCGGCATCAGGTCCATCGAACAGTAGCGACCGGCAACCGCCCGGACATCCCAGGCCTGGTTGGTACGGCAGTGATGGGCGAGATAGGTCAGCGCCTCGGCGTGCGCGGCCGGCACGATGCCATGGAAAGAGGCGCAGCCGGTCATGACGCCGATGCCATAGTGGTTGATGTAGGCCCAGATTCCCTGCCACAGCGCCTCGATGGTGCGCTTGGAACGATATTCGGGCAGGACGCAGGAGCGGCCGAGTTCGAGGAAGCGCTGGCCGGGATGGCGCGCGATCAGCTTCGTCAGCTCGAATTCGCCCTCGGAGTAGAATCCGCCCGCGGCCGCGGCGATCTCCTGCCGGAGCAGGCGATAGGTGCCGACGATGCGGCGGTGCTCGGGACCGGGAAGCGCGGTGTCCAGAACCAGCAGATGATCGCAGAGCGGGTCGAAACGGTCGGAGTCGCGCCGATCCTGCGCCTGGAACAGATCCTTCCTGGCGCCAAGCTCGTCATAGAATACCCGGTAGCGCACCTCCTGGGCAGCGGCGATCTCAGCCTCGCTGCGGGCGAGCCGCACCTCGAGGTTGCCGATGCGGCCCAGCGGTGCCCCGTTTGCGACAGCATCGGTCCGGGCAGCAAGCAGGGCGCCGCCAGCGTTAGGCCGAGTGTCACGTTCCGGCATGACTGTATGCACGAGTGATTCTCCTTCGAGCCATCCCTCTTGGCACGGGGATACGGTGTAGGTGCAACAGGATTGTGACAGTACCGTGATACGACGTGGCGGGCAATACTTCGTCGGCTGGCGAATACACTCAACCGGCTACGCTATGCCGGCGAAACCCAGGCGATCCAAGGTTTT
>JBFLWR010000404.1:0-9992 GCA_040755925.1 Pseudomonadota bacterium | reverse complement strand
GCCTGCTCGAACCATTCCCAAAGATACGGCGCGAGGCCCCGGTCGATATGGAGGCGCGCCCGATTGGGGTTGCCGAAGCGGTAGAAGAGGACGCTGACGCCGGCGAAAAGGATCGAAGCCGAGCGACTTGGCTGCCCCGGATCGAGCGCCGTGCCCCTGGCGATCAGCCGGTCCAGGTCCGGCCCTTCGATCTCGAACATATGCAGGCCGGCATCCATCACCGTGACGGCGAAACCGTCCGCGTGCCAGCCGGCCGCAATGGCGAACGGCTGCTCTGCGACCGCAAGAAGGCGGTCGCGCGCGATCCGCACCGTGTATCTGTCGCCGCTGACCACCGCGCCCGCTCCGACGCCTTCGCCGGCAAGACCCGAAGCCTTCGACCAGGCCGCGAGATCGCCGCTGACCAGAAGCTGGTTCAGCCCGCCGAGGGTTCGCACGGTCACGCCATTCTTGTTCAGCGTAGCGGTTGCGAAGTCGGGCGCCGCCGGCCACTTTTCGGCAAGGTTACGCATGCAGGCGGCTCCCTTCCGGATCGAAGGCGCAGGGCGCGACGACGGTCGCCTGGCGCACAACGCCGAGATGTTGAACGTCGATCGTCTCGCCATGCCGCGCCGCGCCCCGTTCGATGAGCGCCAGGGCTACCGGGCGTCCCATGGCCGGGCTCTGATAGCTGGAGGTGACGAAACCGACGCTTCGGAGCCGGCCGTCGCCTTTCTCCACGCCATGCGCGCCAGTCGCCAGCGGAGCCTCGCCCTCGCGCACAGCGAGGCCTACGAGCTGATTGCGGTTCGTGCCGTTTGCCGCTTCCGTGAAAAGCGAGCGCTTGCCGACGAAATCATTGGCGCGCTTGGTGCGTGGTCCGGCGACGCCCAGATCGTGCGGCATGGTGGTGCCATCGGTGTCCTTGCCGATGACGATGTACCCTTTCTCGGCGCGCAGGATCATCAGGGATTCCAGCCCGAGCAGCACGGCGTCGAAGGCGCGCCCCTCCTGCTGCATCCTTGCCCAAAGCGCCTGCGCCCGATCGGCGCGGATGGAGATCTCGTAGCTGCGGTCGCCGGTGAAGGAAACCCTGGCGATGCGCACCTCATCTCCAGCAAAGCGGCCGGCGGCGACTGCCATATGCGGCAGGCTGGCATCGTCAAGTGCCGCGCCCAGATCGAGCGCTTCCACGACCTGGCGCGCATTCGGACCGGATACGGTCAAGGTCGCGTAGTGCGCGGTGGCGTTGTGGATATAGACCGCGTCGCGGCCGAAACGGTCCTGCCGCCATTCCTCGAGGCGCGCGTGGACCGCGGCGACATGCGACGACGAGCAGGACACGATGAAGCGATGCTCGTCCAGGCGGACGAGAACGCCGTCATCGAAGACGACGCCATTTTCCGACAGCATGAAGCCGTAGCGGCAATGGCCGGGCTTCAGTGTCGACATGGTGTTGTAGTAGATGAAGTCGACGAACTCGGCGGCGCGCGGGCCAGCCACCTCGATCTTGCCCAGCGTCGAGCCATCGAAGAGCGCGACGGACTGGCGGGCTCGCCGCGCCTCCTCCTGGATCGAGGCGCCAGCTTCGCCGCCTCCATAGTAAGCGGGCCTCAGCCAACCGCCATATTCCTGGAACACCCCGCCCGCGGCGCGGTGGTCTGCCTCCAGCGGCAGGCGGCGAACCGGGGCGTGCATGCTGCCCCGGCGCGACCCGGCGAGGCTGGCGAACGGGACAGGCGTGAATGGCGGCCGGTAGGTCGTGGTGCCGACCTCGGGAATGCCGCGCCCGGTGATATCAGCCAGCAGCGCCAGGCCGTTCAGGTTCGAGGTCTTGCCCTGGTCGGTCGCCATGCCGAGCGTGGTGTAGCGCTTCAGATGCTCGACCGAGATGAAATTCTCCCGCGCCGCAAGCTCCACATCCTTGGCGGTGACGTCGCTCTGGTAGTCGATCCAGACACGGCCCTTGGCCTTGGGCTTGGGCCATAGGCTGACGACGCCAAGCGTTGCTTCCAAACCGGTGCTGCGAGGCGCGGGCGACGACGAACCGAACGCACCGACGGCCGCCGCGCCGCCGGCCAGTGCGTCCGAAAGGGAGACGGTGCCGGCCACGGCGCCGGCAACGCTGATACCCTCGACGTCTTCGCCGGGAATGAAAGCCGCCAGCTGATCATTCCAGGCGAGCTTGCCTTTCGCCTGCGAGAACAGATGGACGGTCGGTGTCCAACCACCGGAGACGAGAACGCAATCGGCAGCAAGCGCCGTGCCGTCGTCGAGGAGCACACCCTCGACCACACTGCGCCCCCGCGCCGCGGCCACCGTTCGTCCCGTCAGAACGCGGACACCGGCCTTCCCTTCCGCGCCGCCGCCCCGTCGGCAATCGATTACCGTCACGGACGCGCCGGCCGCAGCGAGTGCCGAGGCAGGCTCATAGGCGCTGTCGTTGTTGGTCGCGACCACGATGTCTCGGCCGACAAGCACTCCGTGCCGGCGCAGATAGGCGAGCGCAGCGTCGGCGGACAGGATTCCCGGAAGATCATTGTTGGCGAACGGCACCGGCCGTTCGATCGCGCCCGTCGCCAGCACGATGCGGCGCGGCCGCACGCGCCACAGCGTGTCGGGCCGACCGTCGGCGTTCCGCTGGTTGAGCCCGACCAGATTGTGATCGTAAAGGCCGAAGGCGGTCGTGTCGCTCAGCACCAGCTGGCCACCGCTCTTTAGGCTGGCAACCGTCGCCTCAACCCAGGCCCTGCCCTCGAAGCCATCGACCTCGCCGGCGCGGTGACGCAGCGATCCGCCGGGATGTGTCCGCTCGTCGACCAACACAACCGAGTGGCCGGCGGCCGCCGCGCTGGCCGCCGCGGCGAGGCCGGCCGGCCCGGCGCCGACGACCAGGACATCGCAATGATGGTTGATCTGGTCCGAGACAGGGCGTGGCTGCCAGTCGAGGTCGACGATGCCAAGTCCAGCCATGGCGCGGATGCGCGGCTCGAACAGGTGCCAGTCCGGCCACATGAACGTCTTGTAGTAGAATGCGGCAGCCAGGAAACGGGCGAAGCGATCCAGCACCGCGTTGCGGTCGGCCTCGGCCGTCGGCGATGCGTTGACGCTCTTGACCCTGATGCCGTCCGTCGCCCGCACCGTCGTCGCGCGCGCGTTCGGCACGCGGCCGCCGGCGCTCTCGACATCGACCAATGCGTTGGGCTCCTCGACACCGGAACCCCAGATGCCGCGCGGCCGATGATACTTGAAGCTGCGCCCGACGACCGCCTGGCCGCTGGCGAGCAACGCGGAGGCGATCGTGTCGCCGGCAAAGCCCTCGACGCGCTTGCCGTCGAAGGTGAAGCTCAGAGGGCGGCTGCGATCGATATCGCTTCCGCCGGTGCCAAGACGGGAAGCGCTCATGCGCCGTGCTCCGCTTCGCCGAGCACAGAAGAGCCCGACACCTTGTGATTGACGCTATCGCGGCTCATCGCGAAGAACTCGCCACAGGTGAGATGCACCCAGATCTCACGGGTCGGTCCCTTGGGGTTGTCGCGCATATGGAGATAGCCGGCCCAGCGATCGGCGGTCACGTCGCTGCCGTCGGGCCGCAGATTGCCGGCCTCGCCGCCGTAGTGAAATTCGCTTTCTTCGCGCGGCCCGCAGAACGGACAGGGAAAGAGCTGCATCTTCTTCTATACCTTCAATGGGCAATGCCGGAGCCGGCGGCCTCGTCGACCAGGCGGCCGCGGGCGAAGCGGTCGAGATCGAAGGGCCGGCTGATGTCGTGGTGCTTGCCGGTGGCAAGCAGATGAGCAAGCAGCGTGCCGCCGGCGGGGATAGCCTTGAAGCCGCCCGTGCCCCAGCCGCAATTCAGGAAAAGGCCGGGCAGCGGCGACTCTCCGATGATTGGCGAGGAATCGGGGACCACGTCGACGATACCGGCCCATTGGCGCATCATCTTCAGCTGGCCGAAGATCGGATACATTTCGAGCATGCCGGCAATCACGCCCTCCAGCACAGGCAGGTTGCCGCGCTGGCCGTAGGACGGGATGCGGTCGAGCGCGCCGCCGATCACCAGTTCGCCCTTGTCGGACTGGCTGACATATACGCCGGTGTCCGGCGAGATCACCACCGTGTCGATGATCGGCTTGACCGGCTCGGACACGCAGGCCTGCAGCGCGTAGGAATTGACCGGCAGCCGGAAACCCGCCTTCGCGGCCAGCACCGACGAATGGCCGGCCACGGCCATGCCGGTGCGGTCCGCTCGGATCGCGCCGCGCGAGGTGACGACGCCGCGGCAGCGTCCGTTTTCGATGATGAAATCGGAGATCTCGCAATTCTGGATGATGTCGACGCCCAGACGGCTCGCGGCGCGCGCATAGCCCCAGGCGACGGCGTCATGACGGGCAGTGCCGCCGCTCGGCTGCCAGGTGCCGCCATAGACAGGGAAGCGCGTGCCCGGGCTGAAATTGTAGATCGGCACGACGCGGCGCACATCGTCGAGCGAGAACAGCTCGCAGTCGATGCCGTTGACCTGGATGGCGTTGACGGACCGGGCGGCGGTTTCCATTCCCGCTTCGCTGTGCGCGAGCGTAAGAATGCCGCGCGCGGAAAACATCACATTGTAGTTCAGGTCGGTCGACAGCGTCTTGTAGAGGCTGTGTGCCAGCCCGTAGATCGCCGCGCTTTCCGGATAGAAGTAGTTAGAGCGCACCACGGTGGTGTTGCGGCCGGTGTTGCCGCCACCGATCCAGCCCTTCTCCAGCAGCGCGACGTTGGTGACACCGTGATTCTTCGCCAGGTAATAAGCCGTGGCGAGACCGTGGCCGCCGCCGCCGATGATGATGGCGTCGTAGCGCGGCTTCGGCTCGGGCGAACGCCATGCCTTGTCCCAGCCGGTCTGGCCGGCGAGACCTTCCTTGAAGAGCGAAAACGCGGAGTAGTGCCTGGTCATGCGCTCAAGCCCGCTTCATTCACGCGACCGAGACGCACCGACGCGCCCTGCCCTCGAAAGTCCATAGTCCGTTCCATTCCGCAGCGGATAGACGAAGGTCGTCAACCTTCGCGCGGCGCGGAACCTAGCCTGAATGGACACCAGTGTCTATTCAGGCTGCAAGAAATGTTCACGACCGAGGAAGGGGGTCGCAGTCAACGATCGGCGCCGACAACACCGTTGCGCAAAAGAATTTCGCGCGTCGGGTCATCTTCCGGCCGGCGCGGCGCATTCGACATGACCCTTGCCATAGCCTCAGCCTCCCGACGCAATTCGCGGGCGAGGTTTAGGCGGATGTTCCTGTTCACTGGATCGATGCTGGTGGCAGCCAGTTGCCTGGCTGTTGCGAGCTTGGCTTCGACGATCTCGCGCCAGACGCTGCCGGGTATGCGGGACAGTTCTACCCCTTGCCGCTTCACGGCCCTTTTCAGAAAGACGCGACCGGAGAAGGAATCGGATGGCATACTGATCGAGTTAAGGACGCCGACCACGAGGCTCAGGGCAAGAAGCGCGATCGCTCCTCCGAATATCACGATCATCAGATCCATTTGCCGCTTGCTCAGGAAACCCTCACATCACGGAACGCTTCCTGCTCGCTACTGGCACACATCCACCCATTGAGCGCCGACGAGATCGGCCATGCGCTGGGGAGAGATGCGCACGGCGGCATTCGTCGCTCCGGCCGCGGGCACCACCTCGTCGAAGGCGCGCAGCGACTCGTCGCAATAGACCGGCAGCAGCGACGGCAGACCGAATGGACAGACGCCGCCAGGCGGATGGCTGGTTGCCGCCAGAACCTGCTCCGCGTCGAGCATGCGCGGCTTGCCGCCAAGGGCGTCCTTGAACTTGCGGTTGTCGAGCCTCGCGGTGCCGCTGGTAACGACCAGCATCGTCTGGTCACCCACGCGCAGGCAGATGGTCTTGGCGATCTGCGCCGGCATCACGCCATGCGCTTCCGCGGCCAGCGCCACCGTCGCCGAGCTCGCCTCGGTGACGAGAACCTCGATATCCGGCGCATGCTCGGCGAAGAAGGAGCGAACCGATTCCAAGCTCATGGCGACTCCGTCAGGCTTCCAGGGCCGGCCTCCGCGAATCGCGCGAAGGCCACCTGGATTGGCGCATGGCGTTCCCGTTGTCAGCAAGAGCCAGGTTCATGCCGACCCAATGCCATGAACCTCGCGCCGGGATCTGCCGAGCGTCGAACGTCGCGCCCTGTTTGTCAGGGATTTCGATCGAGGCAACTTGCTGGCCCAAGGCGACCGTTCGCCCAAATGTGACGATCACCTAAAAATGATGGCGGCGCAGCAGGGGTCCTTTCAGCCCGATTCCGATCAATTGTCAGATCGAAGGCGGTTCGCCGTTAACCTTTTATTAAACATTTAATTGACGCCGATTGCCGTTTTCGCCTTAGCTCACCTCAGAACAAGCGTGGCGCCTGGCGGGGACTGTGATGTTGCGGCGGTGGGTTGTTGAGTTGCTTTTGGCGTCCGCCGTGCTGGCGTCGCTGCCAAATGCCGGGTCCGCCGGCCCCAAAATAGCCGCGCCGGCTTATCCGTCTTCCTTCAACAGCTACGCCATAGCTTTCGAGGCCACACAACCTCGCAGTTCCACCATGGGCCTGGCGACGTCCGTAGCCGTCGGTGGAAAGACCAGCATTCCCTATGGCTGGGTGGATTTCTGCGGCCGGCGTCCCGACCAATGCGAAGTCCAGGCGCTTCCCGCCGTTGACCTCAAGCTCACGCAGAGGACGTGGGCCACGCTCGACCGCGTCAACCGGGTGGTGAACGGCTATATCGTGCCGGAGAGCAACCTGGACCACTGGGGCACCACGCAGGATCACTGGGATTATCCGGTGGACGGCAAGGGCGACTGCAAGATCTACGCGCTGTTCAAGCGCAAGCTGCTCCTCGACGCCGGGTTTCCGCGGCAGGCCCTGCTGATGACGGTCGTCTATGACCTCAATGGCGAGGGCCATGCCATCCTGACGGTCAAGACCGACAAGGGCGATTTCATCCTCGACAACCTTGTCGACACCATCCGCTCATGGGATGCCACCGGCTATTTTTTCCTGAAGCGCCAGTCGCAGCAGGATCCCAACATATGGGTGTCGATCAACCAGCGGGGCGACGCCAACTTCTCCGGCAAGCATCTCAAGGTCATCAACTGATCCGAGCGGCCGGAACCGCCCGGCGTCAGATCGGGATTTGCCGGCCGATTTCAACAAGCCGGCCGTTTGGCACCTTCAGGTAATCGCTCATCCGCGCCGAGTTGCGGCTCATCGCCGCGAACGGCGCCCGTTGCCATGTCGGCAGGCCTTTACCATCCTCGCGCGGCACGATCGTGGTGCGGCCGACGTAATAGGTCACGTCGGCAAGATCGATCGGACAGCCCGCCGCCATGCAGGATGCAAGGAGGCGCGGGACATCCGGCATTTCCATGAACCCGTATTTTGCCTCGACGCGCCAGAAATCGGGGGCTTCCTGATTGATGGTGAAGCGATCCGCGTCCGCCACCCTGGGCACGGACAGGATCGACCACTGCAGCACGAGCACGCGTTGCTGAAGCGCGCGGTTAAGCTGCACATGCCAGAACATGACGGGCGGCACCCCCTTGGCCGAAAGCGTCAGGAAGACGGCCGTACCCGGCACACGCGCCACCGTGCCGGACCGCAGCTTGGCGAAGAACTCGTCGATGGGGATCAGCGTGCCCTGCACGCTGTCGTGCATGACTTTGGTGCCGCGATGCCAGATCCACATGACTGCATAAACCGCGACCGCGATCGCGAGAGGCACATAACCGCCCTGGAAGAACTTGGTCATGTTGGCGGCGAAGAAGGCGCTGTCGACAACCAGGAACAGTCCGGCGAGGGCGCCGGCGGCGACGATGCTCCACCGCCATATCTCACGCATGGCGATGAACAGCAGGACCGAGGTCATCAGCATGGTCATCGAAACGGCGATGCCGTAGGCGGCGGCAAGATTGTCGGATTTGCCGAAGCCTATGGTGAGCGCGACGGTGGCGATCATCAGCAGCCAGTTCACGGCGCCGACATAGATCTGGCCGAAACCCTCGGCCGATGTCTGCCTGATGTTCAGGCGCGGCATCCAGCCGAGCTGGATCGCCTGGCGGGTCATGGAAAACGCACCCGTGATGATGGACTGGCTGGCAATGATGGTCGCGACGGTCGCCAGCACGATGAGGGGAGTCAGCAGCATCGGCGGGCACAGGCGATAGAAGATGTTGCCGTCGGTCGGCGCGCCGTTCAAGACGATGGCCGCCTGGCCGATATAGTTGAGGACGAGGCTCGGGAAGACCGCGAAGTTCCAGGCGAGCCGGATCGGCGTGGGGCCGAAATGACCCATGTCTGCGTAAAGCGCTTCGGCGCCGGTGACGCAAAGAAACACGCCACCGAGAACCAGAAACCCGGTCAGGCCGCCGGAAGCAAGATACCTCAGCCCATAATAGGGATTGATCGCCGCGATCACGCCCGGATGCTGCGCTATCCCGTAGATGCCCATGGCGGCCATGACGCCGAACCAGACCAGCATGACCGGCCCGAAGCTCCTGCCGATCCGGGCCGTCCCCAATGGCTGAAGGGCGAACAGGGCGGCAAGGATGATGACCGCTCCGTAGAGCACAAATGGCGTAAGGCTGGGCGTCACCTGCTCCACGCCCTCGAGCGCCGAGAGTACTGAAATCGCTGGCGTGATCGCGCCGTCGCCATAGATGAGCGCCGCGCCGAACAGGCCCGCAGCGACGATGAGCGGGCGGTTTTGTTTCTTGACGCCGAGCAGCGACATCAAGGCCAGGATGCCGCCTTCCCCGTCATTGTCGACCCGCATGGCGACATTCACGTATTTGACGGTAGTAATGATGATCAGCGTCCAGAGGATCAACGAAACCGATCCCAGGACGGCCGTTGCGCCGGGCTTGTCGCCGGTCAGGTCGAGAACAGTCTTGAATGTATAGAGCGGGCTGGTCCCGATATCGCCAAAGACGATGCCGAGGGCGGCAAGGCCAAGCCCCGCGATGCCTGTCTTGGCGCTGGCCTTATCGGACAAATGACACCCCTGTTCTCAATCATACCCTGGAGCGCTACCGCCCCTCGTCTAACATGGCGACCGCACCGCAAATATGAACCCCCGTCATTCTGAGGCGTCACCAGCCTTGGAATGGCTGGACTCTCAGCTACGAAAAAGCCCGCCAAGCGATGCCTGAGCGGGCTTTTCAAGTGGACGCTCTGGCGTCTCTATTGTTGCGTAGGCCGATTCTCTTCGGTCGGCACTCGGATCAATTCCTCTTCCGACACCTGAAGCGCGGAAGCTATGCGCCGGAGCTTGGCGGGATCGGCGTCCTTGCCGTCCTCGATGTCGATGATCTCGCCCACGGCCAGGCCGCAGGTCAAGGAAAGCTCCTCGATCGTATATCCCCTCGTTTCGCGAATGGCTTTGAGAGCGCTGTAGCCGGTCGCGGCAATCATGTCGTTGGAAACCGGGTTTCGTACGGTGTTGGGCATGGCAACTCCTTGGGATGAAACAAGTCTGATGAAATGTGGCGTTGCCTGAGACGGGCGGGAGAATGCTCGTTACCAGGTGATTTGCCAAGGGCGCCGTCGCGGCCGTCACGCCATCGTGAACCGGTCCTGAAACCGGGGACCGCGGGCCCCGTACATGTAAGACGACAGGCCGCTCAATCAAGTTCTTTTGAAGCCTGGACGCCACGCCACGCCGGCATTTTCATGCTTGTCATTCGTTACCTTCCTGTTGCGGCCGCCCACCGAAGGCGCCAGCCCATGAAGAAGGATAAGATGTCATGACCCTGAAGCTATTTGCGATCGTCCTCGGCACGATTTCTGGCCTTGCCAGCGCCGCGCAGGCAGCGGACACGCAGCACCTGCGCGGCACGGTGGTCGGCCTTGCCGGGTCGGTGTTGACGGTAAAGGACCGCGACGGCAAGACCGACATGGTCACCCTCGCCGACGGCTGGAAGATCTCCGGCGTGGCGAAAGCGTCGGCGACCGACATCAAGCAGGGCG
>JBFLWR010000403.1:0-18555 GCA_040755925.1 Pseudomonadota bacterium | reverse complement strand
GTGGCCGAGATCAGGGCCGCGACTTCCTCCAGTCGGTCGGCCTCCACCTGCGTCAGGCCGCCGGAACCGAGGCCGAGCGCGGCGATAAGCCCGCGGTGCACGATCAGGTCGGCATAGCGGCGGATTGGCGAGGTGAAATGCGCGTAGCGCCTGAGGTTGAGGCCGAAATGGCCGATGTTCTTCGGCGAATACTCCGCCTGGCTCTGCGAGCGCAGCACCACCTCGTTGACCAGCGCTTCGTTGTCGGCGCCACGAACGCGCTCGAGAATGCCGTTGAACTGGCTCGGCCGCATCTGCGCGCCGCGCGCCAGCGACAGGCTCAGTGTCTGGAGAAAATCGCGCAGCGATTCCTGCTTGGCGAGCGAAGGCGCATCGTGGATGCGATAGACCAGCGGCTCTTTCTTCGCTTCCAGCGTTTCGGCCGCCGCGACATTGGCCTGGATCATGAACTCTTCGATGAGCTTATGGGCGTCGAGGCGCTCGGGCACGATGACCCGGTCGACCGTGCCATCCGACTTGAGCAGGATCTTGCGTTCCGGCAGGTCGAGCTCCAGCGGCTGGCGGGCGTCGCGGCCGCGCTTCAGCACGGCATAGGCATCCCACAGAGGCTTCAGGACGGCATCGAGGATCGGCCGTGTCTTGTCGTCCGGCGCGCCGTCGATCGCCGCCTGTGCCTGCTGGTAGGCAAGCTTGGCCGCGGACTTCATCATGACGCGGTGGAACGAATGCCTGAGCTTGCGGCCTTCCGCGGAAAAGGTCATGCGCACGGCAATTGCCGGTCGGTCCTCGCCTTCACGCAGCGAACAGAGGTCGTTCGAGATCCGTTCTGGCAGCATCGGCACGACACGGTCCGGAAAATAGACCGAATTACCGCGTTTCAGCGCCTCGCGGTCGAGCGGCGTGCCATAGCGGACATAGGCCGCGACATCGGCGATCGCCACCGTGGCGATGACGCCGCCGGGATTCTTCTCATCCGTGTCGGGCGTCGCGAACACGGCGTCGTCATGGTCCTTGGCGTCGGCCGGATCGATGGTGACCAGCGGCAGGTCGCGCCAGTCCTCGCGGCCGGCCAGCGCTGCTGGCTTCACCGCATCGGCCTCCGCAATCACGTCGGCCGGAAATATATGCGGGATGTCGTGGGCGTGGATGGCGATCATGGAGACCGCCTTCTCGCTGCTCAGCGAACCCAGCACGGCCAGAACCTTGGCTCGCGGCAGGCCATAGCGCGAAGCGCGCGCAGGCTCGACCTCGACGAGATCGCCGTTCTTCGCGCCGTTCTGGAATTCCTTTTCGACGATCAATTCAGGCTGGCGGCGCTCCACCGGCTCGATGCGGAAGCTGCCGTCCTTCAGGACCCGGAAGACGCCGAGGACGGCGTCGCTGCGCTTCTCGAAGATTTTCATTACCCGCCCGGTATAGGCCGGGCCGCTGGTGTCCTCTGAGGGGAAGGTCTTGGCGAGCACGCGGTCGCCGATGCCCGGGGCGGGGCCGCTGGCGCCGCGCGAAATGCGGATGGCGATGACCGGCGGCGAACCGGAGCCGGTGTACTCGGTCGGATGCGCCAGCAGAACGCCGTCGGCGTCGCGCCCGAAAATGTCGAGCACGGCGACATGGGGCACGACGCCGGCGCGCGAGAGCCGCTTGCGTTCCTTGGTCAGCAACCCTTCGTCCTGGAGGTCCCGCAACAGGTCCTTTAGCCAGATGCGGTCCTCGCCACGCAGCGCGAAAGCCTTTGCGATCTCGCGCTTGCCGGAGCGGTCGGGATTTTCGGCGATGTAACGCAGGATCTCGTCGCGCGAGGGCCGGTAGTCGTCCTTGACCACCTTGGCCCTCGTGTCGGCGCCGCGCGGATCGCCGTGGCTTCTTCCGGAGATCCTGCGCGCCACGCCTTGCTATCCTTTCTTCGCCGCCTTGCGGAAGGGCTTCTTGCCGCCTCCGCCCTTGGCTTCCTTCTCGGCGATCAAGGCGAGTGCTTCCTCCACCGTCACCGATTGCGGATCCTTGCCCTTTGGCAGCGTAGCGTTGACCTTGCCGTAGTTGACATAAGGGCCGTAACGGCCGTCGCGCACGGTGATCTTGCCGCCACCGTCCGGGTGGTCGCCCAGTTCCTTCAGCGCCGCGGGCGTGCTGCCGTTGCGACCGCCTTTGCCCTTCTGCTGCTTTTCGGCAATCACCGAAACCGCACGGTTCAAGCCGATCGAGAAGACGTCCTCGATGCTTTCCAGATTGGCGTAAGTGCCGTCATGGAGCACGAACGGTCCGTAGCGGCCGAGGCCGGCCGAAATCATCTTGCCGGTCTCCGGGTGCTTGCCGACATCGCGGGGCAGCGCCAGAAGCGCCAGCGCCTTCTCGTGATCGATCGACTCCGGCGTCCAGCCTTTGGGCAGGCTGGAACGCTTGGCTTCCTTGCCTTCGCCGCGCTGGATATAGGGGCCGAAGCGGCCGCTGCGCAGCGTGATTTCCTCGGCGGTATAAGGGTCCTTGCCGAGCAGCTTGACGCCGTCGTCGCCATTGCCGTTCTCGCCATTGGGATTGGCGGCGTCGCCGAGCTGGCGCGTGAAGGAGCATTCGGGATAGTTCGAGCAGCCGACGAAGGCGCCGAACTTGCCGAGCTTCAGCGACAGGTTCCCCGTACCGCATTTCGGGCAGATACGCGGATTGGAGCCGTCTTCGCGCTCAGGGAACACCAGCGGCGCGAGCTCATCGTTGAGAGCGTCGAGCACGTCGGTGACGCGCAGTTCCTTGATGTCGTCGACCGCGCCGGAGAAATCCTTCCAGAAGTCGCGCAGCACGTCCTTCCACGCAAGCTTGCCGTCGGAAATCTCGTCGAGCTTTTCCTCGAGCGAGGCAGTGAAATCATATTCGACATAGCGCTCGAAGAAGCTTTCGAGGAAGGCCGAGAGCAGCCGTCCCTTGGCCTGCGGCACCAGGCGGCGCTTGTCGATCGTGACGTACTCACGATCCTCCAGGGTCTTCAGGATCGCCGTGTAGGTCGACGGCCTGCCGATGCCGAGTTCTTCCAACTTCTTGATCAGCGAGGCTTCGGAATAGCGCGGCGGCGGCTCGGTCGTGTGCTGGGTGGCGTGGATCGCCTCGCGGGCAAGCTGCTCGCTGGAGCGGATTTCGGGAAGGCGGCGGCTTTCCTCGTCCTCCGCGTCCTCGTCCTTCTGATCGGTGTAGGCGGCGATGAAGCCGTCGAAGCGGATCACCGAGCCCACCGCGCGAAGCTCGGCCGTGCGGGCGCCGTTCAGCGCCTCGATCTCGACCGTGGTGCGCTCGATCTCGGCGGGCTGCATCTGGCTGGCGATGGCTCGCTTCCAGATCAGCTCGTAGAGGCGCGCCTGGTCGGCATCGAGATATTGCCTGACCGACGCCGGCGTGCGCTTGAAATCGGTCGGGCGGATCGCTTCGTGCGCTTCCTGCGCATTCTTGGCCTTGGCCGAATAGTAGCGCGGCTTTTCCGGCAGGTACTTTGCGCCGAATTCGCTCGCGATGGCGCTGCGCGCGGCCTCGATCGCCTCCGGCGCCATCTGCACGCCGTCGGTTCGCATATAGGTTATCAAGCCGGCGGTTTCGCCACCGACGTCCATGCCTTCATAGAGCTTTTGCGCGACCTGCATGGTGCGGCTGGCGGAAAAGCCGAGGCGCGAGGAAGCGGCCTGCTGCAGCGTCGAGGTGGTGAAAGGCGGGCCGGGATTGCGTTTGGTCGGCTTGGCCTCGACCGAAAGCGCCTTGAAGGTTGCGCCTTCGAGCATTGCCTTGATGTCGTCGGCCTGGGCCTTGTTGGCGATGTCCAGCTTCTGCAGTTTCTTGCCGGCATAGGCGGTCAGCCGCGCCTCAAAACTGTCGTTGCGCGGCGTGTTCAGGATGGCCGCGATCTGCCAGTATTCCTCGCGCACGAAGCGCTCGATCTCGGATTCGCGGTCGCTGACGAGCCGCAATGCCACCGACTGCACGCGGCCGGCCGAGCGCGCGCCAGGCAGCTTGCGCCACAGCACCGGAGAGAGGGTGAAGCCGACGAGATAGTCGAGAGCGCGGCGGGCAAGATAGGCGTCGACCAGCGGCGCATCGATCTGGCGCGGGTTGGCCATCGCTTCCATCACCGAGGCCTTGGTGATGGCGTTGAAGACGACGCGGCTGACCGGCTTGTCCTTCAGCGCGCGCTTCTGCTTCAAAACCTCGAGCACATGCCAGGAAATCGCCTCGCCCTCGCGATCCGGGTCGGTGGCGAGGATGAGCCCGTCGGCGTCCTTGACCGCCTTGGCAATGTCGGCAAGTCGCTTGCCCGAAGCGGTATCGACCGACCAGGACATGGCGAAATCCTCGTCGGGGCGCACCGAGCCGTCCTTGGCGGGCAGATCGCGGACATGGCCGAACGAGGCCAGGACCTTATAGTTCTTGCCGAGATATTTGTTGATTGTCTTCGCCTTGGCCGGCGATTCGACGACGACGACGTCCATGAGCTCTCATATCAATTGTGAGGCGGCGGAAGAAACTCCGCGACGCGACGAAATCCCACTCTTTTCGTCGCTCACATGGCCGCGCTTTTGCAATCGGTCAAGGGGAAGCAGTCAAATTGCCAGGCTGCCGGAAGCGATACACTCTTAGAGTGTATGACGAAGATCACATTTTTGGGGACGCAGGCATCCGGGCTTCAAATCACGGTGAACCGCCGCGACCGGACAAAATCCGGACAAACAACGAGGCTGGCCGCCAGGGCAATTGTCCGGCGACCAGCCGAAACATGAAATCTCAGTCGGCCTTGGCGACGTGCCAGGCGCCGGCAATACCTTCCCCCGCCATGTCGCCCGCCTTCTTGTCCTTCACGAATGTGTAGACAGGCTTGCCGTCATAGGCCCACATCTTGGTGCCGTCGGTGCGGTCGATGACCGTCCATTCGTCCTCGGCCTTGGCGCCCGCCTCGGCTTTCAGCGGCGGCCAGTTGGCGGCGCATTTGTCGTAGCAGCTGGACTTGCCCTTCTCGTCCTTGTCGTAGGTGTAAAGCGTCATGCCGTTGGCATCGGTGAAGATCTTCTTGCCGCCGACATCGGCTTGCTTCCACGCCTCGGCGGCGTGGGACGCAACGGTGCCGAGCAACACGGCCGCGAATCCGAGTGCAATCGATTTCATGACAATCTCTCCCTGGGAACAGCACGCGGCATTCGCGCGCCTGCCCATTTCAACGCACAGGCGGGAGAGTTTCTTCCTCGATGCGGCGGCGACATGCCACACAATGGTGATTGGCATGGCGGCCGACCCGTCGCTATATCGGCGCCAGCACAATCGGGGTCGGAACATGGCATTGGACATCGGCTATGTCAGCGCGGTCGGGGCAGGGGCGATCTCGTTCCTGTCGCCTTGCGTGCTGCCGCTGGTGCCGCCTTACCTCTGCTACATGGCCGGCGTGTCGGTCGACGATTTCCGCGGCAATCAGAGCGTGACGGCGCGCGAAGGCGCGCGCGGCGCACTGCTCTATGCCTCGCTCGCTTTCGTGCTCGGCTTCTCGACGGTGTTCGTCGCGCTGGGCGCTGGCGCCTCGACCATCGGACGGCTGCTGCGCGTCTGGCAGGAGCCGCTGGCGATGGTGGCCGGCGCGCTGATCATCATCATGGGCCTGAACTTCCTCGGCATCCTGCGCATTCCGCTGCTTTCGCGCGAGGCGCGCTTCCAGTCGCAGGGCAAGCCAGCCAGCACGCTCGCCGCCTATGTCATGGGGCTTGCCTTCGCATTCGGCTGGACGCCCTGCATCGGTCCCGTGCTCGGGCCTATCCTGACACTGGCGGGTGGCCGCGAGACGGTGGGCGAGGGCGCGTTGCTGCTCGCCGCCTATTCGCTCGGCCTCGGCATCCCGTTCCTGATCGCTGCGCTCTTTTCGGGCGCCTTTATGCGCTTCCTCGGCAAGTTCCGAGTCCATCTCGGCCGCGTCGAGAAGGCAATCGGCGGCCTGCTGGTCGTCGCCGGGGTGTTCTTCCTCACCGGCGGCGTGCAGAGCGTGTCCTACTGGCTTCTGGAGAATTTCCCGGTGCTCGGGCGACTGGGATAGGCACGTACAAGGCGGGCTTACCTAGCCCGCCACAGCCTGTAGGTTTTCTCATTGGCAGGCTAGGTTCTGCCGCCTAGCCGACCGAGCGTTTCAGTTTACTTGGGGCAAATGCTTTCCAACTGGGCGTGACTCAAGCCGCCGCAGAATACCGAGACCGCTGCCTGGGCAGAGCCGTTTCGGCTATTGCTCCCGACGCCCCCGGTCCCACCGGTGCCGCCGGTCCCGCCAGTGCCACCTGTGCCTCCGGTCCCGCCAGTGCCTCCGGTTCCGCCAGTGCCCCCGGTCCCACCAGTCCCGCCGGTTCCGCCATTCCCGTTGCCGTTGCCGTTACCGTTACCCATGCCGGTGTTGCCGTTGCCATTGTCATTGCCGTTGCCGATACCGGTGTTGCCATTGCCGTTGCCGTTGCCGTTACCGATGCCGGTGTTGCCGTTGCCGTTTCCGTTACCGTTGGCGACACCGGAATTGCCGTTTCCGTTGCCGTTGCCGTTACCGATGCCGGTATTTCCGTTGCCGTTGCCATTGCCACTTCCAACAGACATCGCCGAGGAGTAGCCAGTAAAAGCAACCAGGATTGTTGCCACGAGAAGGATCTTTTTCATAACCGCATCCTCTTTCTGAGATGTGCGTACTCATTACCTTGTTGCCGGCGGCCTGTTGGCGACGGCAAGGTTAACGATCTCATCATCCGTCGATGCGGAATTTAAACAATTGTGATTTACCCGCGTTTTGAGTCAGGTTTTAAGCTGTCTTTCCCGTCGGTTTTTCCGACTTTGCCGGGAAAAGCCCGACAGAAAGTTCGGCCAGGCTTTGTGGCGCAAGGGCATCTGGCGGCAGCTGGCTTTGGCGCATTGCTGCTCGTCCTGCCGCTCGTCCGGGAGCCCGACCGTGGTGTCGCGGATCGAGACCCGGCCGCTCCGCCGTCTCACCGGAATTTAACCGCATTGGTGCAGCATCAAGCCGCTGCTAGCATGCATTGATTGAACCCTTTCATATGGTTGCCTGTTCATGAGCCAGAGATCCTGCCTATCCGTCATCCTCGCCGCCGGCGAAGGCACGCGCATGAAAAGCGCGATGCCCAAGGTGTTGCACCCGATCGCCGGCCTGCCGATGGTGGCTCACGTGGTGAAGGCGGCGGAGGTCGCCGGAGCGACGGGCGTGGCGCTGGTGATCGGCCACGGCGCCGAGGAGATGCGCAAGGCGGCACAGAAGTTCGCGCCGAGGGCGGAGACTTTCGTCCAGGAAAAGCGGCTCGGCACCGCGCATGCCGTCCTTGCCGCGCGCGCCGCGATCTCAAAAGGCTACGACGACATTCTGGTCATGTTCGGCGACACGCCGCTGATCGACGCCGAGGCGCTGGCGACGGCGCGGCGGAAGCTGGCGGAGGGAGCCGCCGTCACGGTTATCGGTTTTCGCCCGCCGAGTCCGACAGGCTATGGTCGGCTGATCGAAAAGGACGGCAGGCTCGTCGCCATCCGCGAGGAGAAGGACTGCTCAGAGGCCGAGAAGAAGATCGGCTTCTGCAATGCCGGCATGATGGCGGTCGCCGGCAAGCATGCGCTCCGGCTGCTCGACAAGGTCGGCAGCAACAACGCCAAGGGCGAGTTCTATCTCACCGACATCGTCGAGATCGCCGGCGCGGAAGGCCTTGACGTGGTTGCCACGGAAGCCAGCTTCGAAAACGCGCTCGGCATCAACAACCGGGCCGAGCTTGCTCAGGCGGAAGGCATCTGGCAGACGCGTCGTCGGCGCGAGGCGATGCTCGCGGGCGTGACGTTGATCGCGCCGGAAACCACCTATTTCTCGCACGACACCGAAATCGGCGCCGACACGATCGTCGAACCGAACGTGTGGTTCGGACCAGGGGTGAAGATCGCTGAGGGCGCCAAGATCCACGCCTTCAGCCACATCGAGGGTGCAACGATTGCGTCGAATTGCGATGTCGGGCCGTTCGCGCGGCTGCGGCCGGGCGCTGATCTCAAGCAAAAGGCCAAGGTCGGCAATTTCTGCGAGGTCAAGCAGGCGACGGTCGAGGAAGGCGCCAAGGTAAACCACCTGACCTATATCGGCGATGCGCGGGTCGGGGCTGGGGCCAATATCGGCGCCGGCACCATCACCTGCAACTATGACGGCTTCTCGAAATTCTTCACCGACATCGGCGAGGGCGCCTTCGTCGGCTCGAATTCATCGCTGGTGGCGCCAGTGACGATCGGCAAGGGCGGCTACATCGCTTCAGGCAGCGTGATCACCGAGAGCGTTCCCGACGATGCGCTGGCCTTCGGCCGCGCCCGCCAGAAGACGTTGCCCGGCAAGGGCAGGGAATTGCGGGAGCGTTTTGCCTCGGCCGCGGCCGGGCGAAAGAAAGCCGCGGAGTGATCAGACGGAGCTTTCAAGGGTTTTGCCAAAAGCAACGGTGACCTCGATCCTGCCGACGATCGCCTTGTTGAATTTGGGCAGGTCCTCGGCGGGTATCCAGTATTCGAGGTGCGCCCTGCTGCCCGCATGTTCGACCCGGTAGCCGTCCAGGAAGGTTTTCAGCACGTCAAACCGCGTTACGAAACCCGAGCCGCTCGCCGGGACGTTCCAGTCGCGGGCGATCTGCATGGCATAGGCTTCGGAGAGCACGGGATAGAATATCGGCTGGTCAGGCAGGCGCGGCGGGAATTCCCGCATTCCCGATGCCTCGATCAGTTTCAGCTCTTGCGGGCCGACCGGCCGCCAAAGGGTTATGACAGGCTCTCTTCCGCTCATGGGGGCATCGTTATCCGAACCTTTGCGGTCCAACAATGAGCGATCGAAAAAGCGAATGATCGCAGTAACCCGATTGCAAGAGCGGTCTGTCATATTGCATGTACGAAAAGAGCTGTTCCGACTGACACGGAACGAAACGCAAAGTGACTTTCGCGGCAGTCCAGCAATCCCTAGATAGCGCTGGGTTCTGCAGGGAATCGGGGCAAACGGCATGTGCGGTATCGTCGGAATTGTCGGCCAGCAGCAGGTCGCGCCGCTCATCGTCGATGCGCTGAAGCGGCTGGAATATCGGGGCTACGACTCCGCCGGCGTCGCCACTATCGACAAGGGCGAACTCGGCCGCCGCCGCGCCGAGGGCAAGCTGATCAATCTCGAGCGCCGGCTGAAGGAACAGCCGCTCGACGGCACAATCGGCATCGGCCACACCCGCTGGGCAACTCATGGCGTGCCGAACGAGACCAACGCGCATCCGCATTTTTCCGACGGCGTCGCCGTCGTCCACAACGGCATCATCGAGAATTTCGCCGAACTGCGCGAGGAATTGCTGCGCGACGGCTACGCCTTCTCGTCGCAGACCGACACCGAGGTCGTCGCCCATCTGGTGGCGCGGGAACTCGCCAGGGGATTGAAGCCGGTCGATGCGGCGCATCAGGCGCTGAAGCGGCTCTCGGGCGCCTTCGCGCTGGCAATCATGTTCAAGGGCGACGAAGATCTCATCGTTGGCGCCCGCAACGGCCCACCGCTGGCGGTTGGCCATGGCGACGGCGAGATGTTTCTGGGTTCCGACGCGATCGCGCTCGCCCCTTTCACCAATGCGGTGACCTATCTGGAGGATGGCGACTGGGCGGAAGTGCGCCGCGACAGCGTGACCATCTACGACATCGACGGCAACGAGGTCGACCGCAAGCGCCAGCAGTCGCTGTCGACCAGCTTCATGGTCGACAAGGGCAATCGCCGGCATTTCATGGAAAAGGAAATCCATGAGCAGCCCGAGGTGATCTCGCATACCCTGGCGCATTATGTCGATTTCGTCTCCGGCGTCTCGAAGCCGCTCGACCTGCCTTTCGACTTCGCCAAGATCGGTCGGCTCGCGCTCTCGGCCTGCGGCACCGCCTATCTCGCCGGACTGATCAGCAAGTACTGGTTCGAGCGCTATGCGCGGCTGCCGGTCGACATCGATGTCGCTTCCGAGTTCCGCTATCGCGAGATGCCGCTTTCGGCGAACGACGCGGCCTTCTTCATCTCCCAGTCTGGCGAGACCGCCGACACGCTGGCCTCGCTACGCTACTGCCGCAAGGCGGGCATGAAGATCGGCGCGGTCGTCAATGTGCGCGAATCGACCATGGCGCGCGAATCGGACGTCGTGCTGCCGACGCTTGCCGGACCGGAAATCGGCGTCGCCTCGACCAAGGCCTTTACCTGCCAGCTGTCGGTGCTTGCTGCTCTCGCCGTGCGCGCCGGGGTTGCCCGCAGCATGATTTCGCGCGAGCAGGAAAGGCAGCTGGTGCGCGAGCTCTCCGAGGCGCCGCGCTTCGCTACCCAGGTGCTGAAACTCGACGAGCAGATCGAACGCATCTCGCGCGAACTCTCCCGCTACAAGGATGTGCTTTATCTCGGCCGCGACACCAACTTCCCGCTCGCCATGGAAGGGGCGCTGAAGCTCAAGGAGATTTCCTACATCCATGCCGAAGGCTATGCCGCCGGCGAACTGAAGCACGGGCCGATCGCGCTGATCGACGAGAACATGCCGGTGATCGTGATAGCGCCGCATGACCGCATTTTCGAAAAGACGGTGTCGAACATGCAGGAAGTGGCGGCGCGGGGCGGCAAGATCATCCTGATCACCGACGCCAAGGGCGCGGCCCAGGCGAGCGTGAAGACGATGGAGACGATCATCCTGCCGGACGTGCCAGAGATCATCGCGCCGATCATCTATGCGCTGCCAATCCAGATGCTTGCTTATTTTACGGCCGTGTTCATGGGCACGGACGTCGACCAGCCGCGCAATCTCGCGAAGTCGGTGACGGTGGAATAGCCGGGTATGCAAGCCGGCGGGCAAGGCGCTCTTTAAAAACTTCGCAGTTCCAAACCTGTCGGCGGTTCACTAATCTCTGCGTTGCAACATGCGCCGCGGTGAACCCATGTCCGACGCTCTGAAGACCTCCGGCATGACGCGGCTCAGGAACTATTTCCTGACCGGCTTCATCGTTTGCGCGCCGCTGGCGATCACTGTCTATATCGCCTGGTCGCTCATCGGCTGGGTCGATTCCTGGGTCAAGCCTTACATCCCGGTTCGCTATAATCCCGACACCTATCTTCCGTTCCCGGTTCCAGGCTTCGGACTGATCGTCGCCTTGATGCTGATCACGCTGATCGGTTTCCTGACGGCGAACATCGTGGGACGTGCCATTATCAACTTCGGCGAGCGGCTGCTCGGCCGCATGCCGCTGGTGCGCGGCGTCTATGGCTCGCTGAAGCAGATTTTTGAAACCGTGCTGTCCAACAAGGGCGACATGTTCCGCCAGGTCGGGCTGGTCGAATATCCGCGCAAGGGCGTGTGGTCGCTGGTTTTCGTCGCCAGCGAGAAGGAAACCGAAATCAACCAGAAGCTCGACCAGGAAGGCGATCCGCTGATCGCCGTGTTCATGCCTTGCACGCCGAACCCGACCACCGGCTTCCTGATGTATGTGCATAAATCCGAGATCGTGCTTCTGGACATGTCGATCGAGGACGGCGCCAAGCTGATCGTTTCGGCCGGCATGGTGGCGCCGGAAGTCAAGGCCAAGCTGGTGACGCTGAACGGCGAACCGGTCGATGGAGCGCTCGCCAACCCGGCGCTTGGCGATCAGCCGGCGCGCAGCAGCCGAACCGCCTCATCGCGGCCGAACAGGTAGAGCAACAGCCGAAGCGCCTCTCCGCGTTCGGACTGCAATTCCGGATCGCGCGACAGGATGAGGCGCGCATCGTCGCGCGCCGCCTCGAGCAGATCGGCATGGAACTCGAGGCGCGCCACCTGGAAGCCGGGCGTGCCCGACTGCCGGGTGCCAAGCAACTCTCCTTCGCCGCGCAGCTTCAGATCCTCCTCGGCGATGCGGAAGCCGTCCTCGGTCTCGCGCATCACCGACAGCCGGCGCTTCGCCGTCTCACCGAGGGGCTCCTTGTAGAGCAGCACGCAGGAGGACGGCTTGTCGCCACGTCCGACCCGCCCCCGCAACTGGTGCAATTGGGCGAGGCCGAAGCGCTCGGCATGCTCGATGACCATGATCGTGGCGTCCGGCACGTCGACGCCCACCTCGATCACGGTGGTGGCGATGAGAATGCGCGTTTCGCCTTCCTTGAAGGCGCGCATCGCCTCGTCCTTCTCCGTGCCCTTCATGCGGCCGTGCACCAGGCCGATGCGGTCGCCGAACAGCGGCTTCAGGGAGGCAAAGCGATCCTCCGCCGACATCAGCTTGATCTCCTCCGATTCCTCGACCAGCGGGCAGATCCAGTAGATCTTCTGGCCTTCGGCGACGGCGTCGCGCATGCGCCCGACCAATTCGTCCAGCCGCTCCATGGGCAGGGTCACCGTGCGGATCGGCTGCCGGCCGGCCGGCTTCTCGGTCAGTTTCGAGACGTCCATGTCGCCGAAGGCGGTGAGCACCAGCGTGCGCGGGATGGGCGTCGCCGTCATCACCAGCATGTCGGGCGCATCACCCTTGGCGGTGATCGCCAGCCGTTGATGGACGCCGAAGCGATGCTGTTCATCGACGACGGCAAGGACGAGGTCGTGAAAGGCCACGCTTTCCTGGAACAGCGCATGCGTGCCGATAACGATGTCGATCGCACCGCTGGCAAGCCCCGCCAATGTCTCGGTGCGCTCTCGACCTTTCTCGCGGCCGGTCAGGATCGCGACACGCAGGCCTGCTTCTTCCGCCAGAGGCGCGATGGTCGCCAGATGCTGGCGCGCCAGGATTTCCGTCGGCGCCATCAGCGCGGCCTGGCCGCCTGCCTCGACCGCACGTCCCATGGCGAGCAGCGCGACCACCGTCTTGCCGGAGCCGACATCGCCTTGCAGCAGGCGCAACATGCGCTCCGGGTCGGCGAGGTCGGCATTGATTTCGCCCAGCGCGAATTCCTGCGATGGGGTGAGCCTGTAGGGCAGGGCCGCGCGCAGTTTCTCTACGATACGGCCGTCGCCCGTCAGCGGCCGGCCCGACAGGCGGCGGATCTTTGCCCGCACCAGCGCCAGCGACACCTGGCCGGCCAGCAGTTCGTCATAGGCCAGACGCCGCCAGGCCGAACCCTCGACGGAAACGTCGATTGGGTCCGCGGGATGGTGGACGCGGCCGAGCGCATCGCCGAAGGTCGGAAAGGTGTGGCGGCGCATGAAGGCGTCGTCCTGCCATTCCGGCAGTTCTGGCAGGCGGCCGAGCGCCTGGCCGATCGCCCGGCGCAGCACTTTTGCCGAAAGGCCCGCGGTGAGCGGATAGACCGGCTCGACCAGCGGCAGCCCCTCGGCCTCGCTTGCCAGGACAATATGATCGGGATGGACCATGGTCGGCCGGCCGTTGAACCATTCCATGCGGCCGGAAATCACGACGCGTTCGCCTTCAGGGAGCATCTTCTGCAGGTAGGCTGCATGAGCGTGGAAGAAAGTCAGCGCGACCTCGCCGGTGTCGTCGTGCGCGTAGACGCGGTAGGGCACCGACCTGTTGCCGCGCGGCGACGGTTGGTGACGATCGACCCGCACCTCAAGTGTGACGATCTGGCCCTCGGCCGAATGCGCGATGCCGGGTCGGTCGCGGCGATCGATGACCGTGTTGGGGAGCACGAACAACAGGTCGGCCGCGCGCGCGGCACGATCGCCGAGATCGGCCGGCACGACCCGCTCGATCAGCGTCCCGACCTTGGGGCCGACGCCGGCAAGCGAGGTGATCGGGACGAACAGAGGATCGAGGATGAAAGGACGCATCCTGTCAGCTTATGTCGCGACGCAGGCAGCGCAAGGCTGACACCAGCCTCTATCCACGCTATATGCGCCGCTTCGAACAGGGACGCGGCGCCATGACCGGGACACAGCGATCAAGCGAGGGATTGGACGCCCGCCGGCGCAAGCTGCTGTTCCGCTCCTGGCATCGCGGCATGCGCGAGATGGATTTGATCCTCGGTACCTTCGCCGATGCCGAGATCGGCGCCTTGACCGGCGACGAAATAGACCAGTATGAAATGCTTCTTGAAATCCCCGACACCGAATTCCTGCCTATGATCACCGGCGAACGCCCGGTTCCGTCCGATATCGATTGCGCGGTCCTGCAGAAGATCCTGGCGTCGCGGCGGACCATGACATTTTGAAAAACGCATAAGCATGAGCCTCATTCCTTCCATCGGCCTGCCAAAGGGACGCGCCGGCCAGTTCATCGTCGACGGTGTCGCCGACGGCTACGAAGCCTTCGCATTGGTGCGGACGGCGCAGGAGATCGCGCCCGACAAGCCGGTGCTGTTCGTGGCGCGCGACGGCCAGCGGCTGCCCGCGATCATCGACGCGCTGGCCTTTGCCGCGCCGGGCCTGCCGGTGCTGGAACTGCCCGCCTGGGACTGCCTGCCCTACGATCGCGTCTCGCCCGGCGCGGATGCCGCAGCGCGTCGACTCGCGGCACTCTCCGCCATGATAGCGCTGGCCAGGAAGCCGCATCGGGCGGTTATCCTCACCACGGCGAACGCGCTCCTACAGCGCATTCCGCCGGCCGAACTCATCGAAGCGCAGACCTTCCATGCCAAGCCCGGCAACCAGATCGACATGAATGCGCTGGTCGCTCGGCTGGAGACCTCCGGTTTCGAACGCGTGCCGACGGTGCGTGGCCTCGGTGAATTCGCGGTGCGCGGCGGTATCCTCGATCTTTTCGCGCCCGGCTGGAGCGAGGCGCTGCGTCTCGACTTCTTCGGCGATACGCTGGAATCGATCCGGGTCTTCGACGTCGCTACGCAACGCACGACCGGACAGCGCAAATCGATGTCGCTGCAGGCGATGAGCGAAGTGGCGCTGACGCCGGAGACGATCAGCCGGTTCCGCCGCTCCTACATCGAGGCATTCGGCGCGCCGTCGCGCGACGACGCGCTCTATGCGGCGGTCAGCGAGGGGCGGCGCTTCGCGGGCATGGAGCACTGGCTGCCGTTCTTCTACGAGCGGCTGGAGACCGTGTTCGACTATCTGCCCGACGCGCCTGTCGTCTTCGACCATCTGGCCCATGAGGCGCTGGCCGAGCGCCACACGCTGATCCTCGATCACTACGAGGCGCGGCGAAAGCAGGCCGACAGCGCGCTCAAGGATGCCGTGCCGTACAAGCCGGTGGCGCCGGACCTGCTCTATCTCTCGCCCGAGAACCTCAAGGCTTCTCTCGGTCCGCGCGAGGATATCGACTTCACCGTCTTCGATGCGCCCGATGTCGGGGGCAAGAGGGTGTTCCACGCAGGCTCTCGACAGGGCCGCAGCTTTGCCGAGGAACGCGCCGACCCGAACACCAACGTCTTCGATGTCGTCGTAAAACACATCGCCGACGAGCGCGCCGCGCGCCGCCGCGTCATCGTCGCCGGCTGGACGGAGGGTTCGCTCGACCGCCTCGGCCAGATCCTGGCCGAACATCATCTCGGCAATCTGAAGCCGGTCGCGACGCTCGCCGAGGTCGAGAAGCTTGAGCCGGGGCAGGCGGGTCTTGCCGTGCTGCCGCTCGAATCCGGTTTCGAGACCGACGAGATGGTGGTCGTCGCCGAGCAGGATATCCTTGGCGACAGGCTGATCCGGCGGTCGAAGCGCAAGAAGCGCGCGTCCGATTTCATCGCCGAGGCCTCGTCGCTGTCGGCGGGCGACATCGTGGTGCATGCCGACCACGGCATTGGCCGCTTCGTCGGGCTGCGCACCATCGAGGCGGTGGGCGCGCCGCATGACTGCCTCGAAATCCACTATGCCGGCGACGACCGGCTGTTCCTGCCGGTTGAAAACATCGAGCTTCTGTCACGCTA
This sequence comes from Pseudomonadota bacterium, assembly GCA_040755925.1. Classification (GTDB taxonomy): domain Bacteria; phylum Pseudomonadota; class Alphaproteobacteria; order Rhizobiales; family Rhizobiaceae; genus Mesorhizobium. Next base: position 2,762 of record JBFLWR010000403.1, on the reverse strand, counting down.
TGGTTCGGATTCGGCCGAAGCGCCGCTCGACAAGCTTGGCGGCGGCGCCTGGCAGGCGCGCAAGGCGCGGCTGAAGCGGCGTCTGCTCGACATGGCGGGGCAACTCATCCGCATCGCCGCCGAGCGGCAGATGCGTGCGGCGCCGGCGATGATCCCGGCGGAAGGCCTGTACGGCGAGTTCGCCGCGCGCTTCCCCTATGAAGAGACGGACGATCAGCAGACGGCGATCGATGCGGTCATGGACGACCTTGGCGCCGGCAAGCCGATGGACCGCCTGGTCTGCGGCGATGTCGGCTTCGGCAAGACGGAAGTGGCGCTTCGCGCCGCCTTCATCGCCGCGATGGAGGGTTTCCAGGTCGCGGTCGTGGTGCCGACGACGTTGCTGTCGCGCCAGCATTTCAAGACCTTTGCGCAGCGCTTCTCCGGCCTGCCGATCCGCATCGCGCAGGCCTCGCGCCTGGTCGGTTCCAAGGAACTGGCCGAGACCAAGAAAGGCATCGCCGACGGCACGGTCGACGTCGTGGTCGGCACGCATGCGCTGCTCGGCAGCTCGATATCGTTCAAGAATCTAGGCCTCTTGATCATCGACGAAGAGCAGCATTTCGGCGTCAAGCACAAGGAGCGCCTGAAGGAGCTCAAGAACGACGTCCATGTGCTGACGTTGTCGGCGACGCCGATCCCGCGCACGCTGCAACTGGCGCTGACAGGCGTGCGGGAGCTGTCGCTGATCGCGACGCCGCCGGTCGATCGCATGGCGGTGCGCACCTTCATCTCGCCATTCGATCCGCTTGTCATCCGCGAGACGCTGCTGCGCGAGCGCTACCGCGGCGGCCATTCCTTCTATGTCGTGCCGCGCATCAGCGATCTTGCTGAAATACATGATTTCCTGAAGGAATCCGTGCCGGAGCTGAAGGTTGCAGTCGCTCACGGCCAGATGCCGCCGGGCGAGCTCGATGACATCATGAACGCCTTCTACGATGGTCAGTACGATGTGCTTCTGTCGACGACCATTGTCGAATCCGGCCTCGATATCCCAACCGCCAATACGCTGATCATCCACCGGGCCGACATGTTCGGCCTGGCCCAGCTCTACCAGCTGCGCGGCCGTGTCGGACGCTCGAAGGTGCACGCCTATGCGCTGTTCACACTGCCCGCCAACCGCAAGCTCACCGACACGGCCGAACGCCGGCTGAAGGTGCTGCAGTCGCTCGACACGCTCGGCGCCGGCTTCCAGCTCGCCAGCCACGACCTTGACATTCGTGGCGCCGGCAATCTGCTCGGCGAAGAACAGTCCGGCCATATCAAGGAGGTTGGCTTCGAGCTCTACCAGCAGATGCTGGAAGAAGCTGTGGCCGAGGTGAAGGACACGGGCGAGGCGCAGGACGGCGGCTGGTCGCCGCAGATCGCGGTCGGCACGGCGGTGATGATCCCGGAAAGCTATGTGCCGGACCTGCAACTGAGGATGGCGCTCTACCGCCGGCTCGGCGATCTCGAGACCACCGAGGAGATCGATGGCTTCGGCGCCGAACTGATCGACCGTTTCGGGCCGCTGCCGGAAGAGGTGACGCATCTGTTGAAGATCGTCTTCATGAAGGCGCTCTGCCGCAAGGCCAATGTCGAGAAGCTGGACGCCGGGCCCAAAGGGGTCGTCATCCATTTCCGCAAGCGGGAATTCCCCAACCCGGTCGGTCTGGTCAAGTACATCGGTGAGCAGGGCTCGCTGGCCAAGATCAGGGCGGATCACAGCGTGGTCTTCATCCGCGACTGGCCGAATGCCGAGAAGCGCTTGGCTGGCTCGGCAGTGGTCATGACCCAATTGGCGCGGTTGGTCGACAAAGCCGCTTAAGCTATGTCGACATTCCGGTGAGGTCGGCTCGCTGAATCTCGACATACCTTGGCATCGGGACCATTCGCCACTGCTGAAAAAGCCGGCTAGAATAGGTAATCGGCTTCGTGTATGGAGCCGCGACCCTGGCAAAGGGTGGATTTGCAGGCGAGGGCGCCTGTTTATTTGTTTGACGCAATTCCGGACGGAAAGCCGCTTCACACTTTTCCTGGAATTGCTCTGAAAGGGCGTTTGGGTGCAGCGATGACAAAATGGTCGCCGAATTCTTGGAGAGCAATGCCGATCAAGCAGGTCCCCGCCTATCCGGACCCTGCGGTGCTGAAGGCCACGGAAGCTCAGCTCGCCACCTTTCCACCACTGGTTTTCGCCGGTGAGGCACGCAAGCTCAAGAAGCAACTGGCGGCGGTCGCCGCCGGCGAGGCCTTCCTGCTCCAGGGCGGCGATTGTGCCGAGAGCTTCGCCGAACATGGCGCGGACAACATCCGCGACTTCTTCCGCGTCTTCCTGCAGATGTCGGTGGTGCTCACCTTCGCTGGCGCGCAGCCGGTGGTGAAGGTCGGCCGTGTCGCCGGCCAGTTCGCCAAGCCGCGCTCGTCCGACAACGAGACCAAGGCCGGCGTGACGCTGCCGAGCTACCGCGGCGACATCATCAACGGCATCGAATTCGACGCCAAGTCGCGCATTCCAGACCCGGCGAGGCAGGAGATGGCCTACCGCCAGTCGGCGGCCACCCTCAACTTGCTGCGTGCCTTCGCGCAGGGCGGCTATGCCAGCCTGGAAAACGTGCATCGCTGGATGCTCGGCTTTGTGGCAGACAGCCCCCAGGGCGAGAAGTACGAGTCGCTCGCCAACCGCATCACCGAGACGATGGATTTCATGAAAGCCGTCGGTATCACCTCGGAAACCAACTATTCGC
>JBFLWR010000402.1:0-4564 GCA_040755925.1 Pseudomonadota bacterium | reverse complement strand
AGGCTCATCCAGGAGCAGAAGCCGTGGCCTCGACATCAGCGCCCGCGCGATTGCCAGCATCTGTTGCTGGCCGCCGGATAGTTCTCCGCCATACTGATCGAGTTTTGGAGCCAGCGCCGGGAACAGCGCCACCATTTCCTCAAGCCGGGAGCGGAACTGGTTCGGGGGAATAATGGCGGCACCGATCCTCAGGTTCTCGCGAACCGTGAGTTGCCGGAAAATCCTGCGACCTTCTGGCGCCAGGGCTATGCCGGCGCGCACAAGCCTTTCGGGAGCGCGGTTGGTGATGTCGGCGCCATCGAAAAGGATTTTGCCATCCGCGACCGCCGCTAGTCCGGTGATGGCGCTCAGCGTCGAGGTTTTGCCCGCGCCATTGGCGCCCAACAGCACCACGACCTCGCCATGGCCGACAGTGAGGTTGAGCTTGCGAACGGCCGTGACCGGGCCGTAGCGCACCACGATCGATCGCAGGGACAACAATTCGCCCATCATGCGCTCACAAGGACGAGACGTCGTAGCGCCAGGAGCCCAGCCCTTGACTTACGAAACGCCCGCAGGTTGGTGAGGCGAAATGCGCCGGCAGGATGGCCGTATCGGTGTCGCCAAATGTCTCGAGGATCGAACGCCGCGTCGCCCGCGCCTGATCGGCATCGCTGCAATAGATGCTATTCCATTCCGGCCTGGCGCATTGGACCGCGTTGTGGAAGACGTCGCCCGTCATGAGCGCGCGTCGGCCGCCGCGGCGGATGTTGACGCAGAAATGACCAGGCGTGTGGCCGGGCGACGGCGAAAGCCAGATCGCGTCGTCGATCTGGTGGTCGCTGTCGACGAGAAGGTGCGCGTCCGCTTCCACGATCGGGACCACGCTGTCGCCGATGCTGCCGTCCCAAAGTTCAGGGCCGTTCGTCTCGTATTGCTGGCGCCAGAATTCCCACTCCTTGCGCCCGAACAGATATTTCGCGTTAGGAAAGGTTGGCACCCAGCGGCCGTTCTCGAGCCTTGTGTTCCAGCCCACGTGGTCGACATGCATGTGCGTGCACATGACGAAGTCGACATCTTCGGGCCGCACGCCCTGACGGGCCAGGTCCTCCAGGAAGGTCCCGTTGCGCATATGAAAGATGGGAGCTTCAGGGCGGACCTTGTCGTTGCCGATACAGGTATCGACCAGAATGGTGAGCCTTGGCGTCCGCACGACGAAGCAATGGAAGCTGTGGATCAGCCTGTTGTCGGAGGTGATGAAATGCGGCTCCAGCCAGGAACGGTGCGGGGCGAGCAAGTCGACTTCGGCGCCGGCGAACAGGTCGACGATCGGCAGATGCGGCGCCTCTCGTTCGACCACGCGGGTGATCGTTATGTCGCCAAGCGCGAGCGGTTTCATGCCGACCTCGCCCGGTCGCGCCAAAGCACGTCGTAGAAATGTTGGGCGAGCCGCCATTTTGGTGTGCGCCAGCACTGCAGCGGATCCATACCATCATGCATCAGGCAGGCGTTGCACGAGACGCAGGCGACCTTGCCGCGCCTGCCGTTGACGATCTGTCGGGCGATGTCGGGCTCGCGGATAAAGGGCCGCGACAGCGCGAGAAAATCAGCGTCGCCTGAAGCCAGGATTTCTTCCATGATTTCCGTCGAGCGGATGCCGCCCATCAGGATGACCGGCATGCGAACGCGCTGTTTGACGCTGCGCGCCAGCGATCGGAAATAAGCTTCCGGATAGCCGCGCGAGAAGATGCGATGAAAGAGCCAGTCCTGGGCGGCCCGCCGAGGGCCGACGCCGACATAGGGCCGGATGTTTTCCTCGTAGTCATGGATGATGTTGAGGGCCGGCTCGATCCCGTCGAGTTCTCCTGCAATGTCGATCGCCTCGAGCCGATCGAGCCCTTCCGACAAGGTCATTCCACCCTCGACGTTGTCAGCCGCGCCGAGCCGGCCGGTGAATGCGAAGTCCTTGCCGATCGCGGCCCGGATGCGCCCGATGACGGCCATTGGGAAGCGTCCGCGCCGATGCGCGTCGCCGCCCCAGGCGTCGTCGCGTTTGTTGGAATAGGGCGACATGAATTGAGAAAACAGATAGCCGTTGGCGCCGGCGAAATGGATGCCATCATAGCCAGCGGTCTTGGCTCGCCAGGCAGCCGTGCCGAAGGCCTCGACAACGTCTTCAATGTCGGCCTCCGTCATCTCGGCGGCTGCGACGCCGGTCATCGGATTGACGACCGGCGAGGGCGCCAGCGGCTCGATGCCCCGCATCGCCGTTTGCGATCCGGCATGCGCGAGTTCGGCGAAGATCTTTCCGCCCTCCCGATGCACGGCCTCGGTCAGCCTGGCGTGGCCATCGATGAGGCCATCGCTGTCGATACCGAACTGCACGGCGTTGTGGCGTCCGCGCGGGTGGACGAACAAGTGGCCGGTCATGATCAGTCCGGCGCCGCCAGCGCCGAGCTTCCTGTAGAATTCGACAGCCTGCGGCGTGATCTCGCCGCGGGGACCGCCCATCGACTCCGATGTGGCGGCTCGGATGATGCGATTGCTCAGCTCGACTGAGCCAAGCCGACCTGGCTGGAGCGCTCTCACGGCAGCCTGCTCATAACGCGCGACGAACGCGCTCGACTGCGAATGCAAGTCCTGCCATGCAACCTTTTGCCTCCCCACGAAGCCTGGCGCCTTATGATGTGCGCTTATGGTATGCTATAATACGGCGTAGCGTATTATATTAGCCCTTGGCCTGCAAGAGGCGAAGCCGGCAAAAAGCGCGCTTCGCCTGCCTGTCTTGAGCTTGCATGCGCACAATCTCCGGCGCTCCGCGGCGAGCGCCGGAAGGGTCAGCGGACAGGCGCTGACCGTTGTGCCGGTTTGGCGAAACCGGGGTGGATCGCCGCTACCGCTCGTAGCTGTAGTACCAGACCTCGTTCTTGTCGTTTGGCGCCGCAATGGCCGGCCATTTGCCGACGTCGACATAGGAGGAGGTCAGGTCGAAATACGTCCAGACCGGCTTGTCGGCATAATAGACGTCGAACGAAGCGAGCTGGTTGACGATGTCGGCGCGGCCTTCGTTGGACTTGAGAATTTCCTTGCTTTCCCAGATCGTCACCGACCTCAGGTCGCCGGTCTCGCGATTGACGCCGGTGAACTGCGCGACCAAACCCCGTCCGGCGAAGTTCGGGACGTATTTGGGCCAGGCGCGGATCGCGTCCTCGATGGTTTCCAGCTTCAACTTCACCGTCATAATTCTAAGCTGCATGTTCTGCTGCATCGTCCGCTCCAGCTTTTGTGATCCCGTGATGGCGTCGACCGCTCAAAGCCGCCCGCCGCGTTCGTCATATGAATGTTGACATACCGTATTACAGTATGACGCGCTAACGTGGCGTCATCTGCCCGGCGTTGTCAACGGCCAATATCATTGCTAGCCGGCCAACAGCGCGCAGGCCCGCGCCGCGACGGCCATCGCGCACGCATTGGTGTTGGCGCGCACGACTTTCGGCATCATAGAAGCGTCGAAAACCCACAGCCCGTCGATGCCTCGCACCTTCAGATTTCCATCGAGCACGGCCATGGCATCATCATCCGGGCCCATGCGGCAGGTTCCGGCGAAATGCCAGTTCGACTGCGCGGTGCTGCGCATATAGCCGATGAGATCAATGTCGGATCGGGCGGCGGCAATCGGCGCCGCCATCTCCGACACCATGTCGGCGAGCGGTTTTGTGCGAATGATCTCGCGAAGGAATTTCAATCCCGACAGGAGCTTCCCGACGTCGTCTTGCGATGTCAGAAGAGCCGGATCCACGGCCGGAGGAACCGCTGGATCGGCGGAGCGAAGTCGCACGACCCCGACCGAGGAAGGATTGACCAGGTCAACGCTGAGAGTGGCGCCTGGCGGCTGTCTTGTCCCGTGCTCACCGAAAAGGGTGCCTAGGCAGTAAAGCTGCAGCGTCGGTTCGCCCAGGGGCTCGTCCGGATCGAAAAAGCCGGTCACCTCGGACCCGGTCGAGGACGCGGCTCCCGTGCGGCTCAACGCATATTGCAGCCCGTGGCGGAGCACACGCAGGCCCGAATCCTCGCCTGAGTAGCCATAGTTTTTCGTCGTGCGGATCTGCAGCGGCACCTTGGTGTGATCGCTGAGATTTCGACCGACGCCTGGAAGGTCGACATGGACCGGCAAGCCGAACGCCTTGAGGTGATCCGCCGCTCCGATGCCGGACAGCATCAAAAGCTTCGGCGAAGTCAGCGCGCCGGCCGTAAGGATCACGCCTGCGCTGGCGAAGGCGCGCTTGACCGCGCGGCTACCGCGGTCGGTGTATTCCACGCCCTGCGCCCGGCCGGCGGCTATGAGGACGCGCGATACCGAAGCGCCGCAGCGAAGAGTAAGCCGAAGGTTGGAGCGCAAAGGATGCAGAAATGCGCGGCCGGCGCTCCAGCGCTCGCCGCGAAAGGTTGTGGACTGCATCAAGCTGATGCCGCGCTCGTCGCCCGAGTTGAGATCGGCTGAATAGCCGATGCCGCGGGCTTGCGCCGCGAGAAGACATGCTCGCGATAGATCCGTTGCGGGGTGATGGGCGTCGGAAACCCGCAA
>JBFLWR010000401.1:0-4202 GCA_040755925.1 Pseudomonadota bacterium | reverse complement strand
TTCTCCTGCGCCGATTCGCCGAAGGCGGAGATGATGGCGCCGGCATGGCCCATGCGGCGGCCCTTGGGCGCGGAAAGCCCGGCGATGTAGGCGATCAGCGGCTTGCGCATGTTGTCGCGCGCCCAGATCGCCGCCTCGGCCTCCTGCGGGCCGCCGATCTCGCCGATCATCACCACGGCGTCGGTGTCCTCGTCGCGCTCGAAGAGCTGCAGGATGTCCTTGAAGGACGAGCCGTTGATCGGGTCGCCGCCGATGCCGACGCTGGTCGAAACGCCGATGCCGAGCGCCTTCATCTGCGAGGCCGCCTCGTAGCCCAGCGTGCCGGAGCGGCCGACGATGCCGACGCGGCCGGGCAGGTAGATGCCGCCGGGCATGATGCCCATCAGCGCCTGTCCGGGCGTGATGACGCCGGCGCAGTTCGGGCCGACCAGCCGCATGCGGTCCTCGAAGCGGTAGCGGCGCATGTAGCGCTTGACCTGCATCATGTCCTGCGAGGGGATGCCGTCGGTGATGCACACGCAAAGCTTGATGCCGGCATCCGCCGCTTCCATGATCGAATCGGCCGCGAAGGGCGGCGGCACGAAGACGATGCTGGCCTCGGCGCGGGTCTCGCGCACCGCGCCCTTGACGGTGTTGAAGATGGGCAGGCCAAGATGCGTCTGGCCGCCCTTGCCGGGGGTGACGCCGCCGACAAGCTTGGTGCCGTAGCGCTTCATGTCGTCGGCGTGGAAGCTGCCGATCTTGCCGGTGAAGCCTTGCACGATGACGCGCGTGCTGCGGTTGAGCAGGATTGCCATTTTGTCGACCTCCCTCAGGCTGCTTTTTTCTTCTTGGCGGCCGCCCGCCAGGCGGCGACGGCCTTTTCGGCGGCTTCCGCAAGCGTGTCGGCGACGATCACCTTCTCGCCGGACTCGGCCAGGATCTTGCGGCCTTCCTCGACCTTGGTGCCGGAGAGCCGCACCACCAAGGGCACCTCGACGCCGACCTCGCGGATCGCCTTGATCACGCCCTCGGCCACCCAGTCGCAGCGGTTGATGCCGGCGAAGATGTTGACCAGGATGGTCTCGACATTCTTGTCGCCGAGCACGGCGCGGAAGGACTTCGCCACCCGCTCGGGCGAGGCGCCGCCGCCGATGTCGAGGAAGTTGGCCGGCTCGCCGCCGGCGATCTTGATCATGTCCATCGTCGCCATGGCCAGCCCTGCGCCGTTGATGATGCAGCCGATGTTGCCGTCAAGGCCGACATAGGAGAGGCCACGGTCGCTGGCGAAGGTCTCGCGCGGGTCTTCCTGGCTCTTGTCGCGCAGCTCGGAGATCTCCGGACGGCGAAACAGCGCGTTCTCGTCGAACGACATCTTGGCGTCGAGCGCGACCAGGCTGCCGTCGCGCGTCACCACCAGCGGGTTGATCTCCAGCATCGAGGCGTCGTAGTCGCGGAACACCTGGTAGCAGCCGAGGATGGTCTCGGTCGCCTTGCCGATCAGGTTGTCCTCGAGCCCCAGCCCGAAGGCGATCTCGCGCGCCTGGAAGCGCTGCATGCCGACGCCGGGGTCGACGGTGGCGCGGATGATCGAATCCGGCGCCTTCTCGGCGATCTCCTCGATCTCCATGCCGCCGGCGGCCGAGGCCACGATCATGACGCGCTCTTCCTTGCGGTCGAGCACGAAGCCGAGATAGAGCTCCTGCGCGATGTCGACCGCCTCCTCGAGATAGAGGCGCGAGATCAGCTTGCCGCGCGGGCCGGTCTGGTGCGTCACCAGCTTGCGCCCGAGCATCGCCTCGGCCGCATTGGCGATCTCCTCGTCATTGGAACAGAGCTTGATGCCGCCGGCCTTGCCGCGGGCGCCGGAATGGACCTGCGCCTTCAACACCCATTTCGAGCCGCCGATCTCGCGCGCCCGGTAGGTCGCCTGCTCGGGGCTGTAGGCGAGGCCGCCGCGCGGGATGTGCACGCCGTGGCGGGCCAGCAGTTCCTTGGCCTGGTATTCGTGAATGTCCATCTTGTCCTCCCGGTATCTTTCTACCGCGCGGCGGCGGCGTGGGCCTGAGCCGATTGGGTTTGGCCGGCGCGCTCGATCGCCTCGCTCACCACCAGCACGTTGCGCGCCATGCGTTCCGACGCTGCGTCGATCATCTTGCCGTCGAGCGCGGCGGCGCCCTTGCCGAGCGCTTCGGCCTCCTTCAGCACCTCCAGGATGCGGCGGGCGCGCGTGACCTCCTTCTCGGGCGGCGAGAAGACGTCGTTGGCCAAGGCGATCTGCGAAGGATGGATCGCCCATTTGCCCTCGATGCCGAGGGCAGCCGCGCGCCTTGCCGCCGCCTTGTAGCCTTCCGGGTCGGAGAAGTCGCCGAACGGTCCGTCGATGGCGCGCAGGCCGTAGGCGCGGCAGGCAACGGTCATGCGCGACAGCGCAAAATGCCACTGGTCGCCGGGATAGTCAGGATTGAGGCCGCCGATGTTGACGGTGCGCGCCTTGTTTGAGGCGGCATAGTCGGCGACGCCGAAATGCATGGCTTCCAGCCGGCCGGGCGTGGCGGCGATCGCCTCGACATTGGCCATGCCCAGCGCCGTCTCGATCAGCGCCTCGAGGCCGACGCGGGTCTTGAAGCCCTTGGCCATCTCGATCTGGTTGACCATCGCCTCGACCATGTAGAGGTCGGCCGGCACGCCGACCTTCGGCACCAGGATGGTGTCCAAGCGGTCGCCGGCCTGTTCCATCACGTCGACGACGTCGCGGTACATGTAGTGCGTGTCGAGGCCGTTGATGCGCACCGAAACGGTCTTGCCCTTGGCGCGCCAGTCGATGTCGTTCAGCGCCTGGATGATGTTCTTGCGGGCGCGCTCCTTGTCGGGCGGCGCGACCGCGTCCTCGATGTCGAGGAAGACGAAGTCGGCGGCGCTGTTCGCCGCCTTGTCGATCATCTCGGGGCTCGAGCCCGGGACGGCGAGCTCGCTGCGCTGCAGGCGCAGTTTCTTCAAGTGGTTTATGGTGTGGCTCATCGTCCGTCCCTCACGCCGCCTTGGCGACGGTTGGTTGCTCTGCGCGGCGGAAATGCTCGATCGCCGCGCCGACGCCCGAACCGGGCGCCAGCTCGACGCCGCAATCGAGCAGCGTCAGCTCGGCGGCGGAGAGCGAGCCAAGCACCATCACCTCGTTCAGCCAGCCGAGATGGCCGATGCGGAAGACCTTGCCGGCCACCTTGTTGAGACCGCCGCCGAGCGAGGTGTTGTAGGTCTGGTAGGCGCGCTTGACGATGTCGGCGCTGTCGATGCCGTCCGGCACCATGATGGCGCTCACCGTGTCGGAATGCCATTTGCGCTGCCTGGCGCACAGCTTCAGGCCCCAGGCGTCGACCGCCTTGCGCACGCCCTCGGCCAGGCGATGGTGACGGGCAAAGATGTTGTCCAGCCCTTCCTCGGCGATCAGGTCGAGCGAGGCGCGCAGGCCGCGCAAGAGCTGCGTTGCCGGCGTATAGGGGAAATAGCCGGTGTCGTTGGTGCGGATCATGTCCTCGAAGGAGAAGTAGCAGCGCCGGTGCGTCGCTGTCCTGGACGCGGCGAGCGCCTTCTGGCTCACCGACAGGAAGCCGAGGCCGGCCGGCAGCATGAAGCCCTTCTGCGAGCCGCTGACGGCGCAGTCGACGCGCCATTCCTCCTGGCGGAAGTCGATCGAGCCGATCGAGGAGACGCCGTCGACGAACAGCAGCGCCGGGTGGTTCGCGGCATCGAGCGCGGCGCGGCAGCCGGCGACATCGCTGGTGACGCCGGTCGCGGTCTCGTTCTGCGTGCAGAAGACCGCCTTGATGCGGTGCGCCTTGTCCGCGTGGAGCCGCTCGGCATAGATATCCAGCGGCACCCCCGTGCCCCACTGGCAGTCGATGACGTCGACCTCGAAGCCGAGGCGCTCGGCCATGTCGACCCACAGATGCGAGAACTGGCCGAAGCGCGACATCAGCACCCGGTCGCCGGGGCTGAGCACATTGGTCATCGCCGCTTCCCAGGCGCCGGTGCCCGAGGATGGGTAGATGAAGACGCGGCCCGTCTCGTTCTTGAAGACCTTCCTGATGTCCTCGAACAGCGGCAGGGTCAGGTCGGGGAACGATGCCGCGCGCATATCCTCCATCGGCAGGTTCATCGCCTGCCGCACCCGCTCCGGAATGTTGGTGGGGCCTGGGATGAAAAGATGGGTAAAGCCGGCCATG
>JBFLWR010000400.1:0-2336 GCA_040755925.1 Pseudomonadota bacterium | reverse complement strand
TGGGACGCCAACGAGACCTGGCTGGTGCTGGCGGTCGGGCTTCTGCTGGTCGCCTTCCCGATGGCGCATGGCACCATCCTCACCGCGCTCTACCTGCCGGTCTTCGTGCTTCTGGTGGGCTTGATCCTGCGCGGCGTCGCCTTCGATTTCCGCGCCAAGGTTCCGGCCGGCAAGAAGCAGCGCTGGAACCGCATCTTCTTCCTCGGCTCCACGATCGCCTCGCTGGCGCAGGGCTACATGCTGGGCGTCTATGTGCTCGGCCTCGATGTCGGCCCCGGCGGCATGGCCTTCGGCGCGCTGGTGGCGCTGTGCCTCTCCGCCGCTTATGCCGCGATGGGCTCGGCGTGGCTGATCTACAAGACCGAGGGCGACCTGCAGCGCAAGGCGGTGCGCTGGCTGCGCACGGCGCTGGTGCTGACCGCGCTCGGCATGGTCGCTGTGTCGCTGGCGACGCCTTTCGCCAGCCCGCGCATCTTCGACCGATGGTTCCTCTGGCCGGAGATCCTCTATCTCTCGCCGCTGCCCATCCTGTCGGCGCTTCTGTTCTTCTGGCTGTGGCGGCAGACCTTCCATCTGCCCAAGCCGGACGACCGGCACGCGATCCGGCCCTTCCTGACCCTGGCGGCCATCTTCGCGCTCGGCTTTGCCGGGCTCGCCTGGTCGTTCTACCCTTATGTCGTGCCCGACAAGCTGACGATCTGGCAGGCGGCCTCGGCGCCGGAGAGCCTTGCCGTGATCCTGGTCGGCACCGCCGTCGTGCTGCCGATCATCATCTTCTATTCCTTCTTTGCCTATCGCGTCTTCGGCGGCAAGGCGACGGACCTGACCTACGACTGAGCGCTGCGAACCTGCCCCTCGAGGGACCTCGAGGGGCAGATCACGCCGTCAGCTCTTGCTGGAGGCCAGCACCAGCACCGGCTTTTCGCTGTAGAGCCCGGGGAACAGCGCCTTGAGGTTCGCGATCTTGGGCAGGTCGTTGTAGACGATGTAGGGATAGGTCGGGTTCAGCGTCAGGAAATCCTGATGGTAGTCCTCGGCCGGATAGAAGGTCTTGCCGGTCTCCAGCGTCGTCACGATCGGCTTGCCGAACACCTTGGCCTTGTCGAGCTGGGCGATGTAGCTCTCGGCGATCTTCTTCTGCTCGCCATTCTCGGCAAACACCGTCGAGCGGTACTGCGTGCCCTCGTCCGGCCCCTGGTAGTTCAGCTGCGTCGGATTGTGCGCCACCGAAAAATACACCTGCAGCAGCTGGCCATAGGTGACCCTGGACGGATCGTAGGTGATCTCGACGGATTCGGCGTGGCCGGTGCGGCCGGTGCCGACGACCTCGTAGACGGCGTTCTCGGCGCTGCCGCCGGTGTAGCCGGAAACCGCCTTGCTGACGCCCTTGACGTGCTGGAACACGCCCTGCATGCCCCAGAAGCAGCCGCCGGCGAATACTGCCTTCTCGGTCCCGCTCGCCGCCTTCTCGTCGACCGCCGGCGGCGGGATCACCACCGCGTCCTCGGCCGAGCGCGCCGGCGTCTGCCAGAAGGCCGCCGCCGCCACGCTGAGCACCAGCGCCGCGAGCGCTCCGTTGGCGAAGAATGGCGACCGCCGCGCGGCTTTCTCAATGCCGTTCATCTTCAGTCTCCTTCATTGTGTTTCAGGACTATACGACGCAAGCCGCCGCGAGTTTCTCACTTTGCCGTGCGTCGTTTCCCGGGTTGCCTTAGTTGGTCGTCGTGTCCGCCGGCTTCATCGCGTCGGTCGCGGGTTTCATCGCATTCGCTGCAGGTTTCATGGCGTTCGTCGCCATTGCGTCCGGCTTCATGGCGCCGGCCGGCTTCATCGCATCGGTGGCCGGCTTCATGGCGCTGGTCGTCATGGCATTGGCGGGCTTCATCGCGTTGGTCGCGTCGTCGGCGCGGGCGCCGGCGACGAAGACGGCCGTCGAAAACGCGAAGGCGAGCGCCGGCAGCGTCAGGAACTTGGTCATGGTGGTCTCCTCTTTGGGGTTGTGGCGCGCATGCGCGCCGGATGGTGCGCGGCCGCATCGGGCGGCGTCGCGCGGAAAAACTGCGAAAGATGATGATCAGTTGGCGGCGGCGGCCAGGATCGGTCCGCCGCCCGGGCTCTGCACCAGCACGGCGGTGCTGAGGCCGCCGCCAGCCGATGGCAGCGGCAGCGTCGTCGCCGCGCCGGTCCAGCTGCCCAGCCTTTCCAGCGAATGGACGACATTGGCGTGCGGCAGCGTGCGGCCGGTGTTCTCGCCGCGCGCCACCGGCACCTCGACGACGCCCCGGTTGTAGCGCACCAGCCAGATGTCGGCGCGGCCGCCGGGCGCCTTGCCGGCG
>JBFLWR010000040.1:0-16937 GCA_040755925.1 Pseudomonadota bacterium | reverse complement strand
GCGACAGCGGCGTCACGTCGAGCAGCAGCACGTCCTTGACGTCGCCCTGCAGCACGCCGGCCTGGATCGCGGCGCCGATGGCGACCACTTCGTCCGGGTTGACGCCCTTGTGCGGCTCCTTGCCGAAGAACTGCTTCACGATCTCCTGGATCTTGGGCATGCGGGTCATGCCGCCGACCAGCACCACCTCGTCGATCTCGCCAGCCTTGAGGCCGGCATCCTTGAGCGCCGCTTTGCAAGGCTCGATGGTGCGCTGCACGAGATCCTCGACGAGGCTCTCGAATTTGGCCCGGGTCAGCTTCATCGTCAGGTGCTTCGGCCCGGTGGCGTCGGCGGTGATGAAGGGCAGGTTGATCTCGGTCTGCGTCGTCGACGACAGCTCGATCTTGGCCTTCTCGGCCGCTTCCTTCAGGCGCTGAAGGGCGAGCTTGTCGTTCTTCAGGTCGATGCCCTGTTCCTTCTTGAACTCGGCCGCCAGGTACTCGACCAGGCGCATGTCGAAGTCTTCGCCGCCGAGGAAGGTGTCGCCGTTGGTCGACTTCACCTCGAACACGCCGTCGCCGATCTCGAGCACCGAGATGTCGAAGGTGCCGCCGCCAAGGTCATAGACAGCGATGGTTTTGCCGTCCCTCTTTTCGAGGCCGTAGGCAAGCGCCGCGGCCGTCGGCTCGTTGATGATGCGCAGTACTTCGAGACCGGCGATCTTGCCGGCGTCCTTGGTGGCCTGGCGCTGGGCGTCGTTGAAATAGGCCGGAACGGTGATGACCGCCTTCTCGACCTTCTCGCCGAGATAGGCTTCCGCCGTTTCCTTCATCTTCTGCAGGATCATGGCCGAGATCTGGCTGGGCGACTGCTTCTTGCCGCCGGCCTCGACCCAGGCGTCGCCATTGTCGCCCTTGACGATCTTGTAGGGGACAAGCTTCTTGTCCTTCTCCGTCACCGGATCGTCATAGCGGCGGCCGATCAGGCGCTTGACCGCGAAGATGGTGTTTTCTGGGTTGGTGACCGCCTGGCGCTTTGCCGGCTGGCCAACGAGACGTTCTCCGTCGCTCGAGATGGCGACGATGGAAGGCGTCGTGCGCGCGCCTTCAGCGTTCTCGATCACCTTGGGATCCTTGCCATCCATGATGGCGATGCAGGAATTGGTGGTGCCGAGATCGATACCGATTACTTTTGCCATTGTTCTAGTCTCTCCGCTAAGCAGGCTCTCAGGACCCTCAAAAGGCGTTCCGACGAAAGCCCCTGTTCACAAGAAATTCCGCCCCCGCGCCCGATATTCCGGGGCTGAGCGGTTGGCGCGTATATAAGAACAGGCGGCATCGGGCGCAAGCATTCTGCGCGATTGTCTACTGTTCCCGGGAGGGGTCGGGGGATGGCCGGCCGCGCGTGGCGCCGTGATCGATCCAGGTCCGGCCTATCTCATTGTCGAGGCTGGATTTTTTCCGGATATAGGATCGCAATGGCCCGTCAGCCGTATATCGACCGGACGTGGGCCGTGGCCGGGAGGGCGTGACTTTGGGTCGCGAAAGAGCCCGAAAACAGCCTCGCCGGCTGCAGTTGGCGCAAGATCGGTACCGGGAACAGGAACCCTGTCGGGCGAGCTAACCGGCAGCGAATTGCCGGCTCAAAACAAATCCCGAGGCCCGAAAACCTCACCGCAGAGTCCCAGCAGTTGCGGATAGATGTGCTTTCCGCCGGCGACGACTTGCGTGCCCTCGCCAAGCACGGTCGTCGGGTTGGCCTCAAGCACCGTGCCGCCGGCCTCCTCGACCAGCAGCATGCCGGCCAGGCAGTCCCAGGCGTTCATGTGCTCCTCGACATAGCCGAGCAGCCGTCCGGCTGCGGCGTAAGCCAGCATCAGCGCGCCCGAGGCGTTGCGGAAGAAGACGCCGCCCTCGGCCATGATCTTGCCGATGAGCACGACGACATTTTCTTCGGCCGCCCGATTCGAGATGCCGGTCCCGACCGCGCCTTCCGAGAGTGTCTTGGCGCTGCTCACCTTGATCGGCTTGCCGTTGACGAAGGCGCCGCCGCCCTTGCGGCCATGGAAGGTTTCGCCGGTCGATGGTTCATGGATGACGCCGACGACCGGCTCTCCGTCCTTGGCGCATGCGATCACCACGCACCAGGCGGGAATGCCGCGCACGAAATTGGCGGTGCCGTCGATCGGGTCGATCACCCAGACGTAGCCGGTCCGGCCCGTCACCGGCGCATGCTCCTCGCCGACGATGCCGTCCTGCGGATAGGCCTCGGCGATCGCCGCGCGGATGAACAGCTCGACCTCGCGGTCGCCGTCCGAAACCAGGTCCTGGTGGCCCTTTCTTTCGATCGTCAGATTGTCGAGGTCGCGAAAATATTTGAGCCCAAGCTCGCCCGCGCGCCGCGCGAGATCGATGGCGAAGCGCATGCGCTGGTCGAGGTCATGGGTCACGGAGGAGCTCGCTCTTGCGGAAGGACGCGCCGCACTTAGCAGAGCGTCGCCGTCCGCAAAAGCGCGGGCGCGAGAATCTCAAGCTGCTTTCGACAGCGATTTATGCACGTCCGCCAGGATATCGAAGGAGCGGACCCGCGCCGCATGATCGAAGACCTGCGCCGTCACCATCAGCTCGTCGGCGCCGGTGCGGCGCACGAAAGCCTCGATGCCCTGGCGCACCGTTTCCGGCGCGCCGACGACGGCACAGGACAGCGCCTGGGAAAGCATGGACTTCGCCATCGGATCGAGGTCGCGGTCATAGCCCTCGACTGGCGGCGGCAACTGACCGGGCCGGCCGCTCCGCAAGTTGACGAAGGCCTGCTGCAGCGAGGTGAAGAGCAGCCGCGCTTCGGCGTCGGTCGGCGCGGCGATGACGTTGAGGCCGAGCATGACATGGGGCTTGTCGAGCTGCGCCGAAGGCTGGAAGCGCGTGCGGTAGACCTCCAGCGCATGGTCGAGCTCCGCCGGAGCGAAATGCGAGGCGAAGGCATAGGGCAGGCCGAGCAACGCCGCGAGCTGCGCGCCATAGAGGCTGGAGCCCAGGATCCAGATAGGCACGTCCTGGCCTTCGCCCGGCACCGCGCGGATGCGCTGGCCTTCCTCGGCCGGCTGGAAGTAGCCCATCAGCTCGACCACGTCCTGCGGGAAATTGTCCGTGCTTTCGAGGTTGCGGCGAAGCGCCCGGGCCGTCAGCATGTCGGTTCCCGGCGCGCGTCCGAGCCCGAGGTCGATGCGGCCGGGAAAGAGCGCCGCCAGCGTGCCGAACTGCTCGGCGATGACCAGCGGCGCATGGTTGGGCAGCATGATGCCGCCGGCGCCGACGCGGATCGTCTTGGTGCCGCCTGCGACATGGGCGATGACGACGGACGTGGCGGCGCTGGCGATGCCCGGCATGTTGTGGTGCTCTGCCAGCCAATATCGCTTGTAGCCCAGGCGCTCCGCATGGCGGGCGAGGTCGAGCGAATTGGCGAGCGACCGCGAGGCGTTGCTGCCTTGGGCGATCGGCGACAGGTCGAGTACCGAAAGGGCCGTCATTGATCAGGTCTCCACGATTTGCTTCCGCCGCAGCATCGCCTCGAAGGCGGGCCGGTCCGGGATGAGGATGGCGAGCTGCTTTTCCAGCACGTCGGCGAGTTCGGCCGCGGTTGCGATCTCCAACTGCTCGCTGTAGCCGCCGGCGTGATGCGTCGACAGCCGGTTGTTGCGCAGCGCATAGCGCCGGTCGGGCAGGGCGCGCGCGGCGACCAGCGTGGTGAGGAAATGCGAGCTTGGATGCGTTTGCAGGAAATGGCTGGCGACGGCGTAGTCGATCTCATAGGCCTGCTGCATGTCGAAGCGGTAGATCGTGCGCCAATCGCTGCCGATATTGGCCTGCAGGCGAAGATTGTCGCCGGCATCGGCGATGCGGAACGTCTCATGCGGCGTCTGCTGCGCCAGGCCGGCCTGGAGCAGAAGCGGAGCCGTCAGCGTCAGGCCGCCGAAGCCGACATCGGCAATGTATGTCTTCCCGTCGAGCTCGATCCGCAGCAGCATGTGGCTGCGCGCCGTGATGGCGTCGTCCGGCTGGCCCCAGAGCACCCGCGCGGCAAGCCCGCTGACGGAAAAGCCCAGCGCCTTCAGCGCATGCATGAAGATCAGGTTGTGCTCGAAGCAATAGCCGCCGCGGCCGCGCCGGAAGATCTTGTCCTGCAGCGAACCGGCATCGAGCCCGACCGGGACGCCCATCAGCGGATCGATGTTCTCGAACGGGATAGCCCGCGGATGGATGGCGTGCAGCGTCTGCAAGGTGCCAAGCGAGGCATCGGCCGGCCCGTCATAGCCGATGCGGGCGAAATAGGCGTCGAGATCGAAGTCGCTCATTAAGCACAGGTCCGGCTTGACCGCCCCGATATAGGCACTCGCCAACGGTGCCGCAAACAATGGACAAAGCCCGGCGATTGGGCCAGCGCGTCAGCCAGCGGACGTGTGATTTTCGGCTGTCTCCTCGTCGACCGCAAAGGATTGCTGCGCGGCCAGGAAATTGCCGACATGGCTCAAGCCCTCGAAGTGGTCGCAGAACACCTTGATGACGACCAGCAGCGGCACCGCCATCAGGGCGCCGACAAAGCCCCACAGCCATGACCAGAAGGCGATGGCGATGAAGATCGCGACCGCGTTGATCTCGAGCCTTCGGCCAACCACCATCGGCGTCACGAACTGCCCCTCGACGATGTCGCACAGCAACACGAAGGCGGGCGCCAGGAGCGCATAGGAGATGCTGTCGAAACTGATCACAGCGATGATCGCGACGAGAAAGATGGTCATCAGCGCGCCGACATAAGGCAGGAAGTTGAGCAGCGCCGCGGCCGCGCCCCAGACCAGCGGATTGGGCATGCCAAGCCCCCAGAGGCCGAGCCCGATCACCGTGCCAAGCCCTGCGTTGATGATGGCGACGGTCAGCAGATAGTGCGAGATCTCGCTCTCGACGTCGTAGACGACGCGTAGCGCCCGCTTCTTCTGGCTCATGCTGGTGAAGGACTGGACGATCTTCTCGTAGAACAGCGTGCCGGAAGCGAGCAGGAACAGCGACAGCACGAAGACGATGGTGATCGAGGTGCCGGCTTCCAGGATGTTGCCGGCCGCTGTCGAGAGGATTCCGGATGGCGCCACCGCGACCTTCTGCACGCCGGGCTCTTGCGCGGTCTCAGTCAGGCCTTCCAGTTGATGCGCACTGTCCATAATTCGGTTGAGCGGCTGCTTGAATTGCGCCAGCCGCTCGGTGAGCTGCTGGCCGATCGAAGAGCTATTGTTGATGAGGTCGATGACCGGGCCGCTGAGCAGGTAGCCGGCGGCTGCGAAAACAAAGATTGAAAGCAGGACCAGAAGCGTCGCCGACACCACCTCGGGGATGCCCCGCTTGCGCAGAAAGCGGACGATGGGGGTGAGGGTCAGCGCCAGCAGGAAGGCCAGCATTACCGGCATGAAGAAGGCGCGCGCGAAATACAGCGCGGCAATCGTCATCAGGATGAAAATGCCGACCACCAGCGACCGCATCAACCGCATGTCCGCGCGTGTTTCAACGCGCGGGTCGGGGCTTTCGGCAACGCTTGCGCCCGAAGCCATCGGTTCGGTTTTCATCGGTTCCCTCAGCAGCACCGTAACCGGTGCGATAGCCGGGGAAACGTGTTTGCCGCGCCAAGGTTCCGTTAGCAGGGGGTAACGGAACAGCCCGCCGTCAAGCGACCGGCGCCGCGATGGCGGGGGCGGACTTCGCCGTCTCCTTGCGCACGATCGACGCGACCTTGGTGCCGTAGAGCTCGATCGCCTTCATGATCTTGGCATGCGGCATGGTGCCGATCGCCATTTGCAGCAGGAAACGGTCGTTGTTGAAGATCCTGTGCTGGGCGACGATCTTTTCCGCCACTTGCTCGGGATTGCCGACGAACAGCGCGCCGTTCGGCGCGCGCGCCTGGTCGAAATGGGCCCGTGAGGTCGGCCCCCAGCCGCGCTCGCGGCCGATCCGGTTCATCACCTCGGCCTGCGGCCCGTAGAAATCGTCGGCCGCCCTCTCCGTCGTCTCGGCGATGAAGCCGTGCACGTTGATGCTGGTGGCAAGCGAGCTTGCATCGGTGCCGGCCCGCCTGGCCGCTTCGCGATAGATATCGAACAGCGGCGCAAAGCGCGCCGGCTCGCCGCCGATGATGGCCAAGGCCAGCGGCAGGCCGAGCACGCCGGCGCGGGCGGCCGACTGCGGCGTGCCGCCGATGGCGATCCAGATCGGCAGCTTCTCCTGGAACGGCCGTGGGTAGACGCCGCGGCCATTGATCGGCGCGCGCAGGCGGCCCTGCCACGTCACGTTGACCTGGTCGCGGATGGCGAGCAGCAGGTCGAGCTTCTCGGCGAAGAGCTCGTCATAGTCTTCGAGATTGTAGCCGAACAGCGGGAACGATTCGATGAAGGAGCCGCGCCCGGCCATGATCTCGGCGCGCCCGCCGGAGAGCAGGTCGAGCGTCGCGAATTGCTGGAACACACGCACCGGGTCGTCGGAGGAAAGCACCGTCACCGCGCTGGTCAGCCTGATGCGCTTGGTCCGCTCGGCCGCAGCCGCCAGCGCCACCACCGGCGCCGAGGCCGCGTAGTCCGGGCGATGGTGCTCGCCGAGGCCGAACACGTCGAGGCCGACCTGGTCGGCCAGTTCGATCTCCTCGATCAGGTTGCGCAGCCGCTGATGCGGGCCGATCGCATCCGGCCCGGGCTCGGGGCTGACATCCGCGAAAGTGTAGAGGCCGAGTTCCATCCTGGTGGTTTCCTGAAATATTGCCTTGGCGTTGACCGTCGGCCCTAGACGTAGCGGTGCGCCGGGCATGCCGCCAGAGGCGCGATTTGTGAACAGTGCATCGCACCAGCGGGGCGTATCCCGGTGGCAACAGCCCATATTTTCATGGCTGGCATACCGTTTTGGCGCTTGAACTCCCCGCTTTCGCGCGTATGTAAGCGTCGCGAATAGACTGCAGGGAAGTGCACTTGGCTATCTACAGGGAAAAAGACATTTTCGAGCGGCGCAATGCCGCGAACGAGGCAAAGAAGGCGCTTCTTGAGCGCTTCAAGGCAAAGCCGGCGGCGGACGATCCAGCCGTTCTGGCGCGCCAGGCCGAACGCAAGGCGATCCTCGAGGCCCGCGCCATCCGCGAGGCCGAGAAGGCGAGACTGAAGCAGGAAAAGCTGGCGCGTGAAGCGGCTGAAAAGGCCGAGCGCGAAGCTGCCGCCGAGGCGGCGCGGATTGCTGCCGAAGAGGCCGCGCAGGCCGAGGCCAAGATCCGTGAAGCCGAAGAGAACGACCGCATCGCGCGTCTGCTCTCGGATGAGGCTGAACGCAAGGCCAAGCGCGACGCCCGCTACGCTGCCCGCAAGGCTCGCGTCGGCAGGACACCGCCCGGTTTCTCCGCCCGCTAGTCCTCGGTTCGTTCGAAACACTGCTTTGTCAGGGTCGCCAAAAGCGGCCCTGAGCGCGTTTGCGCGGACTGCTGTTCCTTTCAGTGGTTCATCGTTTCAGGGAAGCGATGAACCACTGAATCCGTGACAAAATTCCGGACGGAAAACCGTCTCACACTTTTCCCAGAACTGCTCCGAACGCCTCAGGCCACGAGCTTCAGCCCGACGATGCCGCAGACGATCAGGCCGATACAGGCAAGCCGCATCGCTGTCGCGGGCTCGCCGAGCAGCCAGACGCCGAGCAACGCCGTGCCGACGGTGCCGATGCCGGTCCATATCGCATAAGCGGTGCCGACCGGGAGCTCCTTCAGCGCCAGGCCGAGTAGACCCAGGCTGACGACCATCGAGGCGACCGTGAGCGCGGTCGGGATCAGCTTCGAAAAACCGTCGGTGTATTTGAGGCCGATCGCCCAGCCGATTTCGAACAGGCCGGCGAAGAAAAGAAAAATCCAGGACATCGTAAACGCTCCATTGGGACATCGGAACCATCCGATGCTCTAAATGGCGGGTCGTCCCGGCCGATTTTTCAGGAAAGCGAGGTCGTCCTCGCCCGGTTGATATAGGCAAATTCCCCGCCCGATCAACAAAACACCGGCAGCATTGTCATGCCGCCGGTTAAAAATCTGCGCCGAAGCGGATCAGCCGGGATATGTTCGTCCCGAAATCTACTTGTCCTTGAGCCTCGTCGCCTTGACCGGCGGCGCCTTGAGAGCCGGAGCCGCGGCGGGCTTTTTCGCGTCCTTCTTCGGCTTGCGGGCTTCCTTGCCCGCCTTCATCGCACCTTTAGCCATGATTCGTTCCTCCAATTGTGGGCAATCCAAGTGAAACAAGAGAAATGCCGAACTGCAAGAGCCGTTCGCGGTTCGGAAACCCAGCTGGTCATATGTCAACCGTTTTCGCCCAGACTGCGCGCGATTGGCACATGGAAGCGGCGGCGAAAGGCCATCGCCGAAGCTCAGGAAGAGCGCTAGGCTCGACATCGCTCAGCTTTCCAAAGGAGTAATTCCGATGAAGATCGACGGTGGATGCCATTGCGGCGCTATCGCCTACGAGGCGGAGGTCGATCCCGAAAAGACCTCGATCTGCCACTGCACCGATTGCCAGCAGCTGACTGGCACCGCCTTCCGCGTCACGGTACGGGTGCCGGAGGAGGACTACCGGATCACAAGGGGCACGCCCAAGGTCTACATCAAGACCGGATCGAGCGGCGCCAGGCGCGCGCAGGGCTTCTGCGGCGAGTGCGGCTCGCACCTTTACGCCACCTCTGTGGGCGACGGACCGAAGGTCTACGGCATCAGGGTGGGCACCGCCCGGCAGCGCGACCAGCTGGTGCCGAGGGCGCAGTACTGGCACCGCTCGGCGCTGCACTGGCTGCCGGAATTCGAGGGCACCAGGGTGGTCGAGGAGCAGTAGAGGTCAGTCGCCGTCCTCGACGACCCTGAGCCGCAACTGGCCGGTCTTGGAATCGGCCACCCGTGCCCCAGCCTCTACCTTGGCCGGGCCGCGCGGCGGCTCGGTCTCGCCTTCGGCGAATTCCAGCGTCTCGATCTTCTGGCCGCGCTTCGTCACCTTCGTTGTCGAGACGAGGATGTCGTCGATATCCTTGGCGGCCTGGCCGAAATGCGTCTGCAGCCGGCGCACGCGCTCGTCGACGCGCGCCACATCCTCCATCAGCCGGATGACTTCGCCCTGGATCAGATGCGCCTGCTCGCGCATGCGCGCGTCTTTCAGGATTGCCTGGATGACCTGGATCGACAGCATCAACAGCGAGGGCGAGACGATGACGACGCGGGCGCGATGCGCCTTCTGCACCACCGCCTCGAAATTTTCGTGGATTTCGGCAAACACCGATTCCGACGGCACGAACATGAAGGCGGTGTCCTGCGTCTCGCCCTGGATCAGGTATTTTTCGGCGATATCGCGGATGTGAACTTCGATGTCGCGCCGGAAAGCCTGCGCCGCCGCCTTCTGCATGTCGGCGCCTTCGGCGGCGCGGATTGCGTTCCACGCTTCCAGCGGAAACTTGGCGTCAATGGCGAGCATCGGCGCGCCGTTCGGCATGCGCACCAGGCAGTCGGGCCGACTGCCATTGGAAAGGCTCGCCTGGAACTCGTAGGCGCCATGCGGCAGGCCGTCGGCGACGATCGCCTCCATGCGCGACTGGCCGAAGGCGCCGCGCGTCTGCTTGTTGGAGAGGATCGCCTGCAATTGCACGACCTGCCCCGCCAAGGACTGGATGTTGCCCTGCGCGGTGTCGATCACGGCAAGCCGCTCCTGAAGCCTGGCCAGGCTTTCATGCGTCGACTTGGTCTGCTCGGCCATGGTCTGGCCGATGCGGCCCGTCATGGCGTCGAGTCGCTGGCCGAGAGACTGGGTAAGCTCAGCCTGCCTGGCGCCGAACACGTCGGCGATCGCGCCCATGCGGCCCTGCATCTCCGCTTGCGCCTGTAGGATGTCCGTCATCCGCGCCTCGGTGTCGCGAGCATGATCGGCGGCTTCGGCCGCGGCCACCGCGCGCGCCTTGCCCGCGCGCCACAGCGCGGCGGCGAGCGCCAGGAACAACGCCAGCAGCAGCGCCGCGCCGAAGCCGAGCGCCTGGCCGAGCGTGATGGTGGTGGCGCCGAGCCGCGCTACCGGCTGCGAAAGGATGGAGGTCATGTCGTTCATGCAGGCAGCATAACCGATTCGGCTGGCTGGCACAGATCAAAACGTGAACAGGCAAAAGGCACCCCGGTTGACGCTTCTGCGGCAAGGTCTTAGGTGAGACGCCATGTCGATCAAGCCGCTCATCATCCTTCCCGATCCCGTCCTGCGCCAGGTGTCCAAGCCCGTGGAGCGCGTCGACGGCGATTTGCGCCGGCTTGCCGACGACATGCTGGAAACGATGTATGACGCGCCGGGCATCGGCCTTGCGGCGATCCAGATCGGCGAACCGCTGCGCATGCTGGTCATCGACCTTGCCAAGGAGGGCGAGACGCCGGCGCCGCATGTCTTCATCAACCCGGAAATCCTCGAAAGCTCCGAGCAGCGCTCGGTCTATGAGGAGGGCTGCCTGTCGATCCCGGACTATTACGCCGAGGTCGAGCGCCCCGCCGCCGTGCGGGTGAAATACCTCGACCGCGAGGGCAAGTTGCAGGAGGCGCAGGCCGAGGGCCTGATGGCGACCTGCCTGCAGCATGAGATCGACCATCTCAACGGCGTGCTGTTCATCGACCACATTTCGAAGCTGAAGCGCGACATGGTGGTGAAGAAGTTCAGGAAGCTCGCCAAGGACAAGGCGCCTGGCAAGATGGTGGGCTAGCAGTCGAGCCATCTTGAGCGGTACGCTCCGAATGTGATATCAATG
The DNA here is from genome assembly GCA_040755925.1 of Pseudomonadota bacterium. GTDB lineage: Bacteria > Pseudomonadota > Alphaproteobacteria > Rhizobiales > Rhizobiaceae > Mesorhizobium. The sequence goes on along the minus strand of JBFLWR010000040.1, from coordinate 6,147 downwards.
ATATCACGATTGGAGGCAGTTCATGGGCGACATGCTTATCAGGAACATTCCCGAACCCTTGAAACATGAGATCGAGGACGCGGCCCGCCTTGCCGGCCAGAGCTTGTCCGGCAAGGCCATCGATCTTTTGCGCAAGGGCATTGTTGCGGAGAAGAAGGTTGAGTCGAAGCAAGATCTTTGTGCTTGGGACGCCATCCGCTCGGCGTTCGAGGTCGAAAATGCAGTCGATGATGGATTTGCCGAGATAATGAACGAGATCGAAGCAGAGCGAAAAGGTGACTTCGGTCGCCTGGTCGAGGATCTCGGGTGATCGTCCTCGATACCAATGTGATCTCGGAAGCAAGCAGGCCGGCGCCCGACAAGAATGTCTTGGCCTGGTTTCGCAACCAGGATTTAGCCGACCTTTATCTTTGTGGCCCCGTTGTCATGGAGCAATCTTTCGGCGCCGACAGATTTCTGAACAAGACCGGCTCCGATCGCCACATTCGTGCTCTTGACCATCTGATCGCGAAACAATTTTCGGGACGGATCGTCGACTTTGCCGGCCCGATCCCCCGGCTTGCCGGCAAGCTCAGGGCGATGCGGGAGAAGATCGGACGACCAATCAGCCTTTCCGACGCCATGATCGCCGCGATCTGTGTGGCGCATGATGCCACGCTCGCGACCCGGAACGTGCGTGACTTCGACGAGCTTGACCTGAAACTCGTAAATCCGTTTGAAGCGGACCCCTGAAACAGGATTGCTGGAATACGAATGCCCCTTCGCGTCATCTTCATGGGCACGCCGGATTTTTCGGTAGCCACGCTGCGTGCGGTCGCCGAGGCGGGCCACGAAATCGCTGCCGTCTACACCCAGCCGCCACGCGCCGCCGGCCGGCGCGGGCTGGAACTGACGCCCTCGCCGGTGCAGCGCGAGGCCGAACGGTTGGGCATCGAGGTGCGGACGCCGACATCGTTGAAAGGCGAGGCCGAGCAGCAGCCCTTTGCCGCCTTGCAGGCCGATGTCGCCGTGGTTGTCGCCTATGGCCTGCTGCTGCCGAAAGCCGTGCTGGATGCGCCCAGGCTTGGTTGCCTCAACGGCCATGCCTCGCTTTTGCCACGCTGGCGTGGTGCTGCTCCCATCCAGCGCGCCATCATGGCCGGCGACGCCGAAACCGGCATGATGGTCATGCGCATGGAAGAAGGTCTGGACACAGGTCCGGTGGCATTGGTTGAAAAAGTCGCCATCGAACCCGATATGACGGCCGGCGAATTGCACGACCGCCTGATGGCCGAAGGCGCTTCGCTCATGGTGAAGGCGCTCGCCGAGTTGGGGATAAATTGTCTGACATTTACCCAACAGGCGGAGGCGGGGGTGACCTACGCCCGAAAGATCGATAAATCGGAGACACGCGTAGACTGGACGCGGCCTTCTGGCGAAGTCCACAATCACATTCGCGGCCTTTCGCCCTTCCCGGGCGCATGGTGCGAAGTCGAAATTGGTGGCCGCATGGAGCGGTTGAAACTGCTTCGCTCGACGCTCTCGGATGGCGTCGGCGAGTCGGGAGGAATTCTCGATGACCGGCTGACGGTCGCCTGCGGGACAGGCGCGGTGCGGTTGGTCGAAGTTCAACGGGCGGGGGGAAAGCCCGCCGCCGCGCAGGAGTTCTTGCGCGGGGCCAAGATCGAAAAAGGAATGAAACTAAAATGAGCATGATGTCGATACGCGCGGCGACGCCGCGGGATCGCGAGGCGATCCGCCTCGTCGAAGAGCATGCCTTTGGCCAGCAGGCGGAAGCCGGACTGGTCGACGCACTGATCAATGGCGGCGACGCCGTCGTCGAGCTGGTTGCCGAGGAAGATGGCCAGGTCGTCGGCCACATACTGTTTTCCAGGCTGTATGTGCAGAACGGCGGCAAGCGCTTTGCCGCGGTGGCGCTGGCGCCGCTGGCGGTCGAGCCTTCCTTCCACGGCACAGGCATTGGCGGCGCGCTGATCCGCGAGGCGCATGTCCGCCTCAAGGAGGCCGGCGAGGCACTGGCCGTGGTGCTGGGCGATCCGGCCTATTACGGCCGCTTCGGCTACACCCATGCCCGCGCCGAAAAGTTCGACAGCGAATACCAGGGCGAGGCGCTGCAGGCGCTTGCCTGGGGTGATGCGCCCGAGGCTGGTAAACTGGTCTACGCATCCGCTTTCACCGCTCTCGCCGCCTAGGCGAGCGCGAAAGCACAGCTGGCATGCCGCGTTTTCGCCTCGATATCGAATATGACGGCAGCCAGTTCGCCGGATGGCAGCATCAGGCGGACCAGCCCTCGGTGCAGCAGGCGATCGAGCAGGCCATCGAAAGGTTCTGCGGCGAAGAGGTCAGGCTGCGCGCCGCCGGCCGCACCGATGCCGGCGTGCATGCCACCGCCCAGGTAGCGCATGTCGACCTGGCCAGGAACTGGCCGGGCGACAAGGTGCGCGATGCCGTCAACGCGCATCTGCAGGCGGCCGGCGCACGTGTCGCGATCCTGAAGGCGGCCGTCGTCGACGATGGCTTCGACGCGCGCTTCTCGGCCACCGGCCGTCACTATCTTTACCGCATCCTCAATCGCCGCGCGCCGTCCGCCCTGGAGAAGGGCAGGGTCTGGTGGGTGCCGAAACGGCTCGATGCCGGGGCCATGCACGAAGCGGCGAAGGTGCTGCTCGGCCGGCATGATTTCACGACCTTCCGTTCCACCCAATGCCAGGCCGAAAGCCCTGTCCGTACGCTTGACCGCCTCGACGTCAGCCGAGCCGGTGACATGATCGAGGTGCGGACTTCGGCGCGCTCCTTCCTGCACAACCAGGTGCGCTCGATGGTCGGCTCCTTGCGGCGCATCGGCGACGGCTCGTGGAGTGCTGCCGATCTCAAGGCCGCGCTCGAAGCGCGCGACCGCGCAACTTGCGGCCAGGTGGCGCCGCCGGACGGGTTGTTTCTCGTCGGTGTCGACTATCCTGCGGCGGCTGGTGAACCGGCTATCGCCGACGGCGGGCGCGACTAGCCGGTCGTGTCGTTCGGGATGTTGATTCCGAGCAGAGCCTGCAGTCCGAACAGCACGAGCAACGAAGCCACGAACATGCCGACGAAGACGGCGGTGCCGACGGCGGCGCCCTTGCCGATCGACGCATTGGTCATGCGCCACGTCAGCACCAGGGACAACCCGAACATCAGATAGGCAAGCAGACCGATCACGTCGCTCGTCAACGGTACGAAGAGCCGGATCAAGGCCAGCGGAAGCATCATCCAGGCAATAATCGCCTGCGCCCAGTTGGAAGCGACGACATAGTGGACGAAGCGGCCGCCGATGCCGGCGCGCGGCGCGGCCAGCGCAAACGCCACCAGAGGCAGGACCCAGGAACCGATATCGATCGTCGCCAGCCTGACAAGGACGCCGAGGCGGACGGTGAAAGCCGTCGGATCGCCGATCTCATTGGCCAGTTCCACCCAGCTGACGATCAGCGCCGGCGCCGCCACGACAATGGCGAAGAAGGAATTCCAGAAGCCGTCGGCCGACAGGTCGAGCATGCGCAGGCCGTCGGCCTTGCCGAACATCAGCCGCCAGGCGCCGGCCAGCGAAGCATAGGTTTCGTCCGCCGAAAGCATGGTCACGCCAAGCCTTGTCCGAACCAGTCTTCGATGAAGCGTTCGTAGATTTGGGTCAGCGTCTCCAGATCGGCAAGCGCGACGCGTTCGTCGACCATGTGCATGGTCTTGCCGACCAGTCCGAACTCGACCACCGGGCAGTAGTCCTTGATGAAGCGGGCATCCGATGTGCCGCCGGAGGTCGAGAGTGCCGGCCGCTTGCCGACCACCGCCGTCACCGAGCCACTCAGCGTGTCGATCAGCTTCTCGTCGCGGGTGAGGAAGACATGGCTCGGCCGGTCTCGCCAGACCAGCTCATAGTCGACAGGGGTCTTCTTGCCCGGCCGGTATTTCTTGCGTCCGGCGGCTTGGTCGAGCCGGTTGTGGATCTCGCCCTGGATCGTTTCCGCCGTCCAGGTGTCATTGAAGCGGATATTGAAAGTCGCTATCGCCTTCGCCGGGATGACGTTGGTGGCCGGATTGCCAACGTCGATCGACGTCACCTCCAGGTTGGTCGGCTGGAAATCCTTCGTTCCCTTGTCGAACACCGGATAGATGAGCGCGTCGACCAGGCTCATCAGGCCCCGCACCGGGTTGTCGGCAAGCTGCGGATAGGCGGCGTGGCCCTGGCGGCCGTTGACGACGATGCTGCCCGACAGCGAGCCACGCCGGCCGATCTTGATCATGTCGCCAAGCGCATCCGGGTTGGTCGGCTCGCCGACGATCGAGGCATCCCACTTCTCGCCCTTGGCGGCGGCCCAGTCGAGCAGCTTGGTCGTGCCGTTGATAGCCGGGCCTTCCTCGTCGCCGGTGATCAGCAGCGAGACGGAACCTTTTGGGCCGCCATTCTTCTCGACATGCCGGGCGACCGCAGCGATGAAGCAGGCGATGCCGCCCTTCATGTCGACGGCGCCTCGGCCATACATCTCGCCATTGGCGATCTCGGCGGCGAAAGGCGGATGCGTCCAGGCCGCTTCGTCGCCGACCGGCACGACGTCGGTGTGGCCGGCAAACATCAAATGCGGGCCGTTGCCCGAACGGCGCGCGTAGAGGTTCTCGATGTCGGGCGTGCCGTCTTCGCGAAATACCGGACGCTCCACCGAAAAACCGAGTGGCTTCAGCATGCCCTCCAGCGATTGCAGGGCACCGCCCTCGGCGGGTGTCACGGAGGGACAACGGATGAGAGCGGCAAGGTTCGCGGCGGGGTCGGTCGGCAATGTCATGTGCGAAGCGATAGTCGAAAGCGGAAGGCCTGTCACGGTGGTAGATTATCGCCGGCCACGCCGCCGACAATATGGTTTTCCTGCCATATAGTTACGAACCAAGCGGAGATGATTGCATGGCCAGCCAGCAAAAGAAGATCGCGATTGCCGGCGCGGGCAGCATCGGCTGCTATGTCGGCGGCTGCCTTGCGCTTGCCGGACGCAAGGTGGATTTCCTGGCGCGCGGCCGCATCGTCGAGGCGCTGCGCAAGGACGGACTGCGGGTCAGCGATCTCGATGGCCGCGACCGCCGCGTCGACGCCTCGGCGCTCGCGGTTACCGCCGATCCGGCGGCGGCGCTGCGCGACGCCGATATCATCCTCGTGACCGTCAAGAGCGGCGCGACCGGGGAGATGGCGGCCATGATTGCGGCCCATGCCCGCCCGGATGCCATCGTGCTCAGCCTGCAGAACGGCGTCGACAATGCCGACAGGCTGCGCGCCGAGCTCCTGGCCCGGCGCGTGCTGGCCGGCATGGTTCCATTCAACATCGTGCAGTCGCCGGAAGAGACACCGTTCAGGGTCCATCGCGCCAGCGACGGCAAGGTCAAGATCGAGGACGCCATGCCCGGTCTTGCCGCATTGCTCGACGTCGAGGGGCTTGAGGTCGAGACCCATGCCGACATCAGGGCTGTGCTGTGGAGCAAGCTCCTGATGAACCTCAACAACGCGCTGGCGGCGCTTTCGGACCTGCCGTTGGCGACCGAACTGGCCGACCGGCATTGGCGCTTCATCCTGGCCGGCCAGATCGAGGAGGCGCTCGCCGCGATGAGGGCAACAGGAATAGAACCTGCACGCATCACCGCCCTGCCGCCATCGCTGCTGCCGCAGGTGCTGAGGCTGCCGAACTGGCTGTTCGGCCTGCTGGCGCGGCGCATGCTGGCGATCGATCCCGAGGCGCGTTCCTCCATGTGGGACGATCTGCAACGCGGGCGCCCGACCGAGATCGACGAATTGCAGGGCGCGATCCTGCGCCTTGCACGCCAGGCGCGTACGCCGGCGCCAGCCATCGAACGCATCGTGGCGCTGGTGCGCCGGGCGGAAGCGGAAAAGCGCGGGTCGCCGGGCCTCAGGCCGGAGGATATCAGCGGCGGTCCTCGATCAGCGTGATCTTCTGCCAGATCTTGCGCGACAGGTTCGAGCTCAGGTTCTCGATGTCGTTGACGCCGTCGATTACGACATCATCGTTGACCGACTGCGCGAACAGGGCCGCGATCTTGCCGGTGATCGACAGCATTTCCGAGCAATAGTCGAGATAGCGCGCGAGGTCCGCGGCATTGGTGATGCGAGAGGGCGAGTGC
>JBFLWR010000004.1:0-11990 GCA_040755925.1 Pseudomonadota bacterium | reverse complement strand
GCGCGCGCCGCGCCCCTCGCCGCGCATCTCACCTATCTGCGGCGCGAGGGCGTGACCCGTGACGGGGAGAAGGCGCGGCTGTTCGGACCGGACACCGATGAGGTGGACGGCCGCGCCTTTGCCGAGCGGTGCCAGGACGACCGGCATCACTTCCGCTTCATCGTCTCGCCGGAGGACGCGGTCGATATGGCGGACCTCAAGACCTTCACCCGCGATCTCATGAGGCAGATGGAGAGTGATCTCGGCACGAAGCTCGATTGGGCCGGCGTCGATCACTGGAACACCGACAATCCGCACGTCCACATCCTCGTGCGCGGGAGGGCCGACGACGGCCGGGATCTCGTCATCGCGCGCGACTACATCAAGGAAGGAATGCGCGCCCGCGCGGCCGATCTCGTTACGCAGGAGCTTGGCCCGCGCACCGATCTCGACATCCATCGCAATCTGGAACGTCAGGTCGAAGCGGAACGCTGGACGCAGCTCGACCGGCAACTTGTTCGCGACGGCCAAGAAACTGGCGTCATTGACGTCGCGCCCGACCGACAAGCGCAGCCCGACGAATATCACGCGCTGAAGGTCGGGCGGCTGCGCAAACTCGAAACCCTCGGCCTCGCCGAACAGGTCAGTCCCGGCCAGTGGATGATCGACGAGAAAGCCGAGGCGACGCTGCGCGAACTAGGCGAGCGCGGCGACATCATCAAGCGGATGCACCGGGCGTTGATCGAGAGCGGCATCGAGCGCGGCTCGGCGAACTATGTACTCGCGGCCGAGAGTCTCGACACGCCAATCATCGGCCGGCTGGTCGATCGCGGGCTCGACGATGAACTGAAGGGCACCGCCTACGCCGTGGTCGACGGCGTCGATGGCCGCACGCATCACATCAAGCTGCCCGACCTCGACGCGGCCGGTGACAGCGCGGCGGGCTCGATCGTCGAGCTGCGCAAGTTCGACGACGCGGAGGGGCAGCGGCGTGTCGCGATCGCCGTCCGCTCCGACCTCGACATCGATCGGCAGATCACGGCGACGGGCGCGACCTGGCTCGACCGGCAGAATATCGCCCGCGAACCGGCCACGCTGTCCGAGGGCGGCTTCGGCGCCGCGGTTCGGAAGGCGATGGATCGCCGCGTCGATCACCTGGTCGGACAGGGCTTGGGTGAGCGGCACGGGCAGCGCGTCACCTTCAATCGTGGGCTGATCGACACATTGCGTCGCCGCGAGCTGGAGGCGGTTGGCGAGAAGCTCGCCGCTGAGACCGGCCAGCCGTTCAAACGCGCGGGAAGCGGCGAATATGTCTCCGGCACTTACCGCCAGCGTCTCACACTCGCCTCCGGCCGCTTCGCCATGCTGGACGATGGCCTCGGCTTTCAGCTCGTGCCCTGGTCGCCCTCCCTCGAAAAGCAGCTCGGCAAACACGTCTCCGGCGTCGCCCGCGACGACGGCGGCGTCGACTGGAGCTTTGGCCGCAAGCGCAGCCTCGGCCTTTAACCTCTCTCGGAAAGGACCGCCGTCATGTCGGCAACAAAAATCCTCTGGGGCCAGATCCTCACCGTCTTCCTGATCGTGCTCGCGACCACCTGGGGCGCTACCGAATATGTCGCGTGGAAGCTTGGATTTCAGGCGCAGCTCGGGCCGGCCTGGTTCACGGTCACGGGATGGCCGTTTTACTATCCGCCCGCCTTCTTCTGGTGGTGGTATTTCTACGACGCCTATGCGCCATCGATCTTCGTCGAGGGTGCCTTCATCGCCGCGTCCGGCGGCTTCATCTCGATCGCCGTCGCCATCGGCATGTCGGTCTGGCGGGCGCGCGAAGCCAAGAAGGTCGAGACCTATGGCTCGGCGCGCTGGGCCGAGAAGAAGGAGGTGGATGCCGCCGGCCTTCTCGGTCCCGATGGCGTCGTGCTGGGGCGCTACGATCACGCCTATCTGCGTCATGACGGGCCGGAGCATGTGCTGTGCTTCGCGCCGACCCGCTCCGGCAAAGGCGTCGGCCTGGTCGTGCCATCGCTCTTGACCTGGCCGGGCTCGGCCATCGTCCACGACATCAAGGGCGAGAACTGGCAGCTCACCGCCGGCTTCCGCGCCAAGCACGGCCGCGTGCTGCTGTTCGATCCGACCAACACGAAGTCGTCGGCCTATAATCCGCTGCTCGAGGTGCGCCGCGGCGAATGGGAGGTCCGCGACGTCCAGAACATCGCCGACATCCTGGTCGATCCCGAGGGCAGCTTGGAGAAGCGGAACCATTGGGAGAAGACCAGCCACGCGCTGCTGGTCGGTGCGATCCTCCACCTCCTCTATGCCGAGGACGACAAGACGCTGGCCGGCGTCGCCGCGTTCCTCTCCGACCCGAAGCGCCCCATCGAGTCGACGCTGACCGCGATGATGAAGACGGCGCACCTCGGTGACGCCGGGCCGCACCCGGTCATCGCCAGCGCCGCGCGCGAGCTGCTGAACAAATCCGACAATGAACGCTCAGGCGTCCTCTCCACCGCCATGTCGTTCCTCGGGCTTTATCGCGACCCCGTCGTCGCCGAGGTGACGCGGCGGTGCGACTGGCGGATCACCGACATCGCTGGCGACAAACGCCCGACGACGCTCTACCTCGTCGTGCCGCCCTCCGACATCAATCGCACCAAGCCGCTGATCCGCCTGATCCTCAATCAGGTCGGCCGGCGCCTCACTGAGGATCTGCAGGCCAAATCCGGACGGCATCGCCTGCTGCTCATGCTGGACGAATTCCCCGCGCTCGGGCGGCTCGACTTCTTCGAGTCGGCGCTGGCCTTCATGGCGGGCTACGGACTGAAGAGCTTCCTGATCGCGCAGTCACTCAACCAGATCGAAAAGGCCTACGGCGCGAACAACTCGATCCTCGACAACTGCCATGTGCGTGTCAGCTTCGCCACGAACGACGAGCGTACCGCCAAGCGCGTGTCGGATGCGCTCGGCACCGCCACCGAGATGAAAGCCATGAAGAACTATGCCGGCCACCGGCTGTCACCCTGGCTCGGCCATCTGATGGTGTCGCGCTCCGAAACCGCCCGGCCGCTGCTTACGCCCGGCGAGATCATGCAGCTTCCGCCCGCGGAGGAGATCGTCATGGTGGCCGGCACACCGCCCATCCGCGCGAAGAAGGCGCGCTACTATGAGGACGCTCGCTTCAAGGAACGCCTCCTGCCGCCGCCGGGGCTTACCGTGCCAAAACAGGGGCGGCCCGACGACTGGACGAGCCTGCCACGTCCCGCCCGCCTCGAACTGCTCGAATCCGGGCCTGCATCCGATGCTGCCGACGACGATCCGACCGAGTCGGAACGCCGGCACCAGCCCGAGCTCAACCGCGTGAAGCCGGTCGAGAAGAAGCCGCCTGTCGAGAACGAGTTCGAAATCGATATCGAGCGCGACGAGGATGACGACGTTGCCGCGCGCAACAGGCGCATGACCCGGATGATGCAAGGCGTGGCGCGGCAGGTGTCGCTCGACCCGAACGACGGCATGGAACTGTGAGGCGCCAATGTCGAAATCACTCAGAAAACAGCGTCTCTCTGTCTATCTCGATCCAGGCGTGATGGGCCGACTCGCCGAGCATGCCGCACGGCGTGACCATTCGCGTTCGCTCGTTGCCGAGGCGGCTATCGAATCCTTCCTCTCGCCCGATGCGGCCGAACGGCAGGAAGCGGCAACCACCAGGCGGCTCGACCAGCTCGATCGCCACATGGTCCGGCTCGAACGCGATCTCGGCATAGCGGTCGAGTCGCTCGCCGTGTTCATCCGTTTCTGGCTGGCCACGACGCCCGCTTTGCCCGAGCCCGCCGTGCAAGCGGCGCGCGCCAAGACCGGCGAGCGCTATGATGCCTTCGTCAAGGCGCTAGGCCGGAGGTTGGCAAAAGGGCCAAAGCTCAGGCAGGAGATCTCGGAGGACGTCGCCCCTCAACCTTATGAAGACGATTGAGCGTATCAATATGGCGGATCGAGCACTGCGTTCGGAAGCGGGTCCACGTGCCCCCAAAATCGAACGACCGCCCGCGCATAACGCCGCAAATCGCCCGCCCGAATCCGAAGTTCATCGCTCACAGGAACCCGGCCGGGCGCCAGGTCGAAATAGTCTCGCGTTGGGCTGTCCCATAGCTTGGGCGCGGTAGCCTTCAGGTCATGGCATGAATGGCCGTCTCCATGGCGGACTACATTTGCAACCAAATGCAGTTCCTTGAGGTCGTCCGCCATACCGGTTGCCGGAAGATCAAGAGAGGCGATCTTCGCGCAGCGGCCGAGAAGCAGATTCCCGTCTTTTACATTCACACCGTGCGCGCCGGCCTAACGACTAAGCTGGCGCTCAAACATGCCATCTAAGGTGAGAGCGAAAGCCTTCGCGGCTTCGTTGGCGGTGTAGTTGTCGACTTGCGCGGTGCAACGATCGAGAAACTCATCCATAGTGCTCGCTTCGCCAACCTCTAGCGTGCGATGCATCGGGAGTTGGTCGAGGGTCGCGAGGATCACTCGCTGAAAAAAGCGATCTGCGTTCGCCTGGAAAACTCGTGGCAGCTGGTCCTTAGCGTTCATGATTCTCGTATAGCGCCAATCTTCGCAAAACGGCGAACTCTAGGTTTACACCGCCGATCTCCTGTATTTGCACGCTACACTACGACGCCGATAAATCCTTGTTGAATCGGCCCAAAATCAGGCCCTTTTAATCATCTCCGTCCGGGGAAGGCTGTCTCGACCCCGATGAAATCGGGGTTGTATGGCGGCGTCTCACCAAAATTCGGAAGGCTTTGCGCGCGGCGCGCGTATGTTGCGGACCGCGCTTGGCCCGGCCATCGCGCGCTATCTCGATGATGCCAGCATCGTCGAGGTCATGCTCAACCCCGATGGGCGGCTCTGGATCGACCGTCTGTCCGAAGGGCTGTCCGATACGGGCGAGCGGCTGTCGGCGGCGGACGGCGAGCGCATCGTTCGCCTGGTCGCGCACCATGTCGGCGCCGAGGTCCATGCCGGCGCTCCGCGCGTCTCGGCCGAGCTGCCCGAAACGGGAGAGCGGTTCGAGGGGCTGTTGCCGCCTGTCGTTGCTGCGCCCGCCTTCGCGATCCGCAAACCCGCCGTCGCGGTGTTCACGCTCGACGACTATGTCGCGGCCGGCATCATGTCGGAGAAGCAGGCGGTCGCGCTCCGCCAGGGTGTCGCCGGCCGCGCCAACATCCTCGTTGCCGGCGGGACATCGACCGGCAAGACCACTCTCACAAACGCGCTGCTCGCCGAGGTCGCGAAGACTTCTGATCGTGTCGTCATCATCGAAGACACGCGCGAGCTGCAATGCGCCGCGCCGAACCTCGTCGCCATGCGCACGAAGGACGGCGTCGCCTCGCTCTCCGATCTCGTGCGTTCGTCGTTGCGCCTGCGCCCCGACCGCATCCCGGTCGGCGAGGTGCGCGGCGCGGAGGCGCTCGACCTGCTCAAGGCCTGGGGCACCGGCCACCCCGGCGGCGTCGGCACGATCCACGCGGGCAGCGCTATCGGCGCGCTACGCCGCCTAGAACAGCTCATCCAGGAAGCCGTCGTCACCGTCCCGCGCGCGCTGATCGCCGAAACCATCGATCTCGTCGCCGTCCTCTCGGGCCGCGGTTCGGCGCGCCGGCTCGCCGAACTCGCCCGCGTCGAAGGGCTCGGCCCCGACGGCGACTACCGCGTCACCCCCATCACCTCAAAGCCCAATGAAGGAGAATCCGCATGATCTCGCATGCCAGCAATCTGCCTCGCCGCCTGATGATGACGGCAACGACCATCGTCATCAGCGTGGCGATGGCGCCCGCCGCCCATGCTTCCGGCTCGTCCATGCCGTGGGAGCAGCCGCTTCAGCAGATTCTGCAATCGATCGAAGGCCCGGTGGCGAAGATCATCGCGGTGATCATCATCATCGTCACCGGCCTGACGCTGGCGTTTGGCGACACGTCCGGCGGTTTCCGCCGGTTGATCCAGATCGTATTCGGCCTCTCGATCGCCTTCGCGGCCAGCTCGTTCTTCCTCAGCTTCTTCAGCTTCGGCGGCGGAGCGCTCGTCTGATGGTGGGCGTCGCGGATCAGGCCGGCGAGGTGCCGGGCTTCACGGTCGCGGTCCACCGGGCACTGACCGAGCCCATTCTGCTCGGCGGCGCCCCGCGCGCCATCGCCATCATGAACGGGACGCTCGCCGGCGCGGTCGGCCTCGGCCTGCGCCTCTGGCTCGTCGGGATCGCGATCTGGGCGATCGGACATGTCGCGGCCGTCTGGGCGGCGAAGCGCGATCCGCTCTTCGTCGACGTGGTGCGCCGCCATCTGCGCATTCCCGCGCACCTTTCGGTCTGAGCGAGGGCACGCCGATGATGAACCTCGCCGAATATCGCAACCGCAACAGTCGGCTCGCCGACTTCCTGCCCTGGGTCGCGCTGGTTGGCGCCGGCCTCGTCCTCAACAAGGACGGCAGCTTCCAGCGCACCGCGCAATTCCGCGGTCCCGATCTCGACTCGGCAGTACCGGCCGAACTGGTCGCGGTCGCTGGCCGCCTCAACAACGCCTTCCGTCGTCTCGGCTCGGGCTGGGCGATCTTCGTCGAGGCGCAGCGTCATCCCTCGAACCGCTATCCCGACAGCAAATTTCCCGACGCGGCCTCCGCCCTGGTCGATGCCGAGCGCAAGGCAGGTTTCGAGGAGGCGGGCAGCCATTTCGAGTCCAGCTACTTCCTGACCTTCGCCTGGCTGCCGCCGGCCGAGGACGCCGCGCGCGCCGAAACCTGGCTCTACGAGGGGCGCGAGAAGTCGGGCATCGACCCGCGTGAGGCGCTGACCGGCTTTGCCGATCGTACCGACCGCATCCTGCGCCTGGTCGAAGCCTTCATGCCGGAATGTCGCTGGCTCGACGATGCCGAAACTCTGACCTATCTGCACGGCTGCGTCTCGACCAAGCGCCATCGCGTCCGTGTTCCCGAGACGCCGATCTATCTCGATGCGCTGCTCGCCGATCAGCCGCTCGCCGGCGGCCTGGAGCCACGGCTGGGCGATCAGCACGTCCGCATCCTGACGATCACCGGATTCCCGATCGCCACAACGCCCGGCCTGCTCGACGAGTTGAACCGGCTCGCCTTTCCCTATCGTTGGTCGACCCGCGCCATCCTGCTCGACAAGACCGACGCGACCAAGCTGCTGACCAAGATCCGCCGCCAGTGGTTCGCCAAGCGCAAGTCGATCGCCGCGATCCTCAAGGAGGTGATGACCAACGAGGCCTCCATCCTCGTGGATACCGACGCCGCCAACAAGGCCGCCGACGCTGACATGGCGCTGCAGGAACTCGGCGCCGACTATGCCGGCATGGCCTATGTCACCGTGACGGTGACGGTCTGGGACGCCGATCCACGCGCCGCCGACGAGAAGCTCCGGCTGGTCGAGAAGGTCATCCAGGGCCGCGACTTCACCGCCATGGTGGAGACGGTCAACGCGGTCGATGCGTGGCTTGGCTCGCTGCCGGGCCATGTCTACGCCAATGTTCGGCAGCCGCCGATCTCCACGCTCAATCTCGCCCACATGATCCCGCTTTCGGCGGTATGGGCGGGACCGGAACGGGACGAGCATTTTGCAGCGCCCCCACTGCTCTTCGGCAAGACCGAAGGCTCGACCCCGTTCCGGCTTTCCATTCATGTCGGCGACGTCGGCCATACGCTGATCGTCGGCCCGACCGGGGCGGGCAAATCCGTTCTGCTGGCGTTGATGGCGTTGCAGTTCCGCCGCTATGCGCGCTCGCAGGTCGTCGCCTTCGACTTCGGCGGCTCGATCAGGGCGGCCGCACTCGCCATGGGCGGCGACTGGCACGATCTCGGCGGCGATCTCAGTGATGGCGCATCCGACAGCGTCAGCCTTCAGCCGTTCGCGCGCATCCATGATGTGCCCGAGCGCGCCTGGGCGGCCGACTGGCTCGTCGCGATCCTCGTCCGCGAAGGCGTGACGATCACGCCGGATGTGAAGGAACATCTCTGGACGGCGCTGACCTCGCTTGCCAGCGCGCCGGTCGAGGAGCGGACGCTTACAGGCCTCGCCGTGCTGCTCCAGTCGAACGACCTGAAGCAGGCGCTGCGTCCTTATTGCGTGGGCGGTCCCTATGGTCGGTTGCTCGACGCCGAGCATGAGTATCTCGGCTCGGCTTCCGTCCAGGCGTTCGAGACCGAGGGTCTGATCGGGACCGGCGCGGCGCCTGCCGTGCTCGCCTATCTCTTCCACCGCATCGATGACCGGCTCGACGGTTCGCCGACGCTGATCATCATCGACGAGGGCTGGCTCGCGCTCGACGACGAGGGCTTCGCCGGCCAGCTCCGCGAGTGGCTGAAGACACTGCGCAAGAAGAACGCCAGCGTCATCTTCGCCACGCAGTCGCTGTCCGACATCGACGGCTCGGCGATCGCGCCGGCCATCATCGAGAGCTGCCAGACCCGGCTCCTGCTGCCGAACGAGCGTGCGATCGAGCCGCAGATCACCGCGATCTATCGGCGCTTCGGCCTCAACGATCGCCAGATCGAGATCATCGCGCGGGCAATGCCCAAGCGCGACTATTACTGCCAGTCCCGGCGCGGCAATCGCTTGTTCGAACTCGGCCTCTCCGACGTCGCGCTCGCACTCTGCGCCGCATCCGCCAAGACAGATCAGGCCGCTATCGCGCGCCTCGTCGCCAAGCATGGCCGCGACGGATTCCTCACGGCCTGGCTGCACCACCGCAATGTCGGCTGGGCCGCCGAACTCGTTCCCACTCTCATCACCAAGGAGACTAACTCATGAAACTGCGTCATTCCCGCGCAGCGCGTTTTGCTGCCGCGCTGCTGACCGCCCCCGTCGCGCTCGCGCCCATGCTGGCGACGCCCGCGCACGCCATCATCGTCTACGACCCGACGAACTACGCGCAGAACGTCCTTCAGGCCGCCCGCGCACTGGAGCAGATCACCAATCAGATCACCTCGCTCCAGAACGAAGCGCAGATGCTGATCAACCAGGCGCGCAACCTGACGAGCCTGCCGTTCTCCGCGCTCCAGCAGTTGCAGCAGTCGGTCCAGAAAACGCAACAGCTCCTCAGCCAAGCGCAGAACATCGCCTACGACGTCCAGAAGATCGACCAGATGTTCCAGCAGAAATACGGGAACGTCTCGATGTCTGCGTCCGACCGGCAGCTCGTCTCCGACGCCCGCTCGCGCTGGCAGAACACGGTCGGCGGCTTGCAGGACGCCATGCGCGTGCAGGCCGGCGTTGTCGGCAACATCGACACCAACCGCGCGCAGATGTCGGCGCTGGTTGGCCAGAGCCAGGGCGCGACCGGCGCGCTGCAGGCAACGCAGGCCGGCAACCAGCTTCTCGCGCTTCAGGCCCAACAGCTCGCCGATCTCACTGCCGTCGTCGCGGCCAACGGACGCGCGCAGATGCTGACCGAAGCCGAGCGCGCGGCAGCCGCCGAACAGGGCCGTGAGCAGCGTCGCCGCTTCCTGACGCCGGGCTCGGGCTACCAGCCCGGCAACGCCCAGATGTTCAACAATCGGAACTGAGCGGGCGATCGCCATGGACGCCAAAATGTTCGCCCGGCTCGGCGCCGTCGTCTTCGTCGGCGTCGCCATCACCGCCACCGTCATAGAGCTGACCCGGAAGGAGGAAGAGCCGGACGTCCGCATGCTGAGCCTCCGGCCCGACGGCGATGCCGATGCCCTGCAGCGCCAGCTTCGCAGCTGCCAGGATATGGGCGAGGCCGCGATCCGCGACACTGCCTGCCTCAAGCTCTGGGCCGCGAACCGCGATCGTTTCCTTCGCCAGAACACGGAAGCTCCGCAGACCGCCGCGCCGCAGGCGCCGACCCCAACCGCAACGATCGAGCCCGCGCCCGTCCCGAACCCGATTGTCAAGGAAACCGCACCGGTCATGCAGCCGGAGCCCGCGCGTTCGGGATCGCACTGACATGGGGGGCACCGGCGTCATCGACAATTTCCTAGGCGTCTTCACCCGCTACATCGATTCAGGTTTCGGCCTGCTCGGCGGGGAAGTCGCCTTCATCGCCACCACGCTCATCGTCATCGATGTGACGCTGGCCGCCTTGTTTTGGAGCTGGGGCGCGGATGACGACATCATCGCCCGCCTCGTCAAGAAGACGCTGTTCGTCGGCGTCTTCGCCTACCTGATCTCCAACTGGAACAATCTCGCCCGCATCGTTTTCGAGAGCTTCGCTGGTCTCGGGTTGAAAGCCTCCGGCACGGGCTTTTCCGTCACCGATCTCCTGCGCCCCGGCAAGGTCGCGCAGACCGGCCTCGATGCCGGTCGGCCCCTCCTCGAATCCATCTCCAACCTGATGGGCTGGGTCGCCTTCTTCGAGAATTTCATCCAGATCGCGTGCCTCTTGTTCGCCTGGGCGCTGATCTTGCTCGCCTTCTTCATCCTGGCGGTCCAGCTCTTCGTCACGCTGATCGAATTTAAGCTGACGACGCTCGCCGGCTTCGTGCTGATCCCGTTCGGCCTGTTCGGCAAATCCGCATTCATGGCCGAGCGCGTGCTCGGCAACGTCATCTCTTCCGGCATCAAGGTGCTGGTGCTCGCCGTCATCAT
Source organism: Pseudomonadota bacterium (assembly GCA_040755925.1). Lineage (GTDB taxonomy): Bacteria > Pseudomonadota > Alphaproteobacteria > Rhizobiales > Rhizobiaceae > Mesorhizobium. Next base: position 1,408 of record JBFLWR010000004.1, on the reverse strand, counting down.
CGGCATCGGCTCCACCTTGTTCTCGCAGTTCACGCAGGGCTTCGGCGGCCAGACGCCGACCATCGACGACGCCATGGCGATCGTGCTCGCCGCGCTCTCACTGCTCGGCCTCGGCATCTTCGGTCCCGGCATCGCCAACGGCCTTGTCTCCGGTGGACCTCAGCTCGGCGCTGGCGCGGCAGTCGGTGCGGGTGTTGCAGCAGGCGGCATGGTCGCGGCAGGCGCTGCGACCGTCGGCGCCGTCGCCTCTGGCGGCGCGGCACTTGCCAGTGGCGCAGCCGCAGCCGCTCGTGGCGGCGCGGCCGTCGCTGGTGGCGCTTCCGCCGCCTACAGCCTCGGCGCTGCTGGGCAGTCTGGAGCATCCGGCGTCGCTTCCGGTCTCGGCAATGTCGCGAGCACCGGCGCGCGGGCTGCGGCCTCGCCCTTGAAGCGCGCGGCGACACGCGGGGCCGACAGCCTCAAATCCAGCTACGAGGCCGGCTCGCGCGCCGCGACCGAAATCTCCGGCGGCGCGACGAGCGACGGCGGAGCGACTGAGGCTGCGCCTGCGGCCGCCTCGGCTCCCGCCGGCGACGGCCCGCCGGCCTGGGCCAAGCGCATGAAGCGCTCTCAGCAACTCGCCCACGGCGTCCAGGCCGCCGCCCATGCCGTCAAATCCGGCGACAGCCATGGCGGCGCCTCCTCCGTCAATCTCTCCGAAAGCGACTGACCATGAACTTCTTCAAACGACCATCGACCCACTACGGGAAAGCCCCACAGCCCGAAACGCCGTATCAACGCGCCGCGCAGGTCTGGGACGACCGGATCGGCTCCGCCCGCGTGCAGGCCCGCAACTGGCGCTTCATGGCCTTCGGCTGCCTGGCGCTATCGGCTGGCCTGTCGGGTGGGCTCGTGTGGCAATCGGCCAGCGGCACCATCGTCCCGTGGGTCGTGCAGGTCGACAAACTCGGCCAGGCGCAGGCGATCGCCCCCGCCGTCGCCGACTATCGGCCGTCCGATCCGCAGATCGCGTTCCACCTCGCCCGCTTCATCGAGCAGGTCCGCTCGATCCCGGCCGATGCGATCATCGTGCGGCAGAACTGGCTGCGCGCCTACGAGTTCACCACTCAAGGCGGCGCGCTCGCGCTCAATGACTATGCGCGCGCCAATGACCCCTTCACAAAGGTCGGCAAGCAGCAGGTCGCCGTGGAGGTGTCGAGCGTCATCCGCGCCTCACCGGACTCGTTCCGCATCGCCTGGACCGAGCGCCGCTATCAGGACGGCTCGCTCGCCGCGACCGAGCGCTGGTCGGCAATCCTCACCATCGTCGTGCAAACCCCGCGCGACGCCGAAAAACTCCGGGCCAATCCGCTCGGGATCTACGTCAACGCCATCAACTGGTCGAAGGAGCTTGGACAATGACGCCTGC
>JBFLWR010000399.1:0-20648 GCA_040755925.1 Pseudomonadota bacterium | reverse complement strand
GATCACCTCGTCGCCCTTGCCGGCAACGGCGTCAATCGCGAGCTGGATGGCGTGCATGCCCGAGGCGGTGACGATGAACTCCGGCTCGGCGAAACTCTTGCCGAAATGCCTGGCATAGTAGCGGGCAAGCGCCTGCCGCAGTTCCGGGATGCCCTTCTGCCAGGTGTAGAAGGTCTCGCCATTGGCCAGCGCCCGGGCGGCGGCATCGGTGATGAAGGAAGGCGTCGGCAGGTCGCCCTCGCCCGCCCATAGCGGGATCATGCCGTCGCGGCCACGGCCGCGATTCATGACGGCGACGATGCCGCTTTCGGGCGCCGCCTGAGCCTCCGGGCGCAAAGTTTCAAAGAAATTCATGATCAAATCCGTTTTCGTCCAGGCAGCGCTCATACCAGATCGACAAACGGAAAACCCCGGCCGCGAGCGGCCGGGGTTTTGGTCCAGCGTGCCAGCGGCCTTGCGTCAGCGCTTGGCGAGAAGGTCGCGAATTTCGGTCAGAAGCTGCACATCGGCCGGCGGAGGCGCGGCGGCAGGCGCCGGCTTTTCGCCTTCAAGGCGCTTGCGCATGCTGTTCACCGCCTTGACCATCAGGAAGATGATGAAGGCAAGGATGAGGAAGTTCAGCGCGACGGTGATGAAGTTGCCATAGGCGAAAACCGCGCCCTGCTTGCGCGCATCGACCAGGTTGGTGGCAGTCACGTTGTGCGACAGACCAATGAAATAGTTGGAAAAATCGACCCCTCCGATCGCACCGATGAAAGGCATGATGATGTCGTTGACCAGTGAAGTGACAATCGTGCCGAAGGCCGCGCCGATGATGACAGCGACGGCCAAGTCCATCACATTGCCCTTGGAGATGAATTCCTGGAATTCTTTCAGCATTCGACCCTCCTTGCCATGACGGGCCGCATTGCCGCCTCACCAATGTCCTTCGGCGCTGGCCCCGGGCTCACAATAACAAAAACCCTCAGTTGCAAAACCGGAAAAAGGGCGAAGGCACCGGTTTGTGTTTACGCGGCGTCATCGACCGCGTATGCGCCGAAAGCCGCGATGGACAGGGCTTCCAAGCTGTGGTTGCGTTTAGACAAGCCGGATGGGAGACCGGCAGGGAGGAAGTGCGAGCCGTGCTGGGCTGGTTCGTCGTCATCATCGCGATTGCCTATGTGACGCTGCTTTTCGCCATAGCAAGCGTCGGCGACCGGCGCGCGGCGGCAAACGGGCTCGGTAGGGCAAGGCCGTTCATCTACGCGCTCAGCCTTGCTATCTATTGCACTTCCTGGACCTTCTTCGGCTCGGTCGGCCTTTCCTCCGAGCGCGGGCTCGAGTTCCTCGGCATCTATACCGGCCCCGTGCTGGTCTTCGTCTTCGGCTTCCCGCTGCTCAACCGCATCGTCAGACTGGCAAAGAGCGAGAAGATCACCTCGATCGCCGATTTCCTCGGCGCCCGCTACGGCAAGAGCTTCACCGTCGCGGCAATCGCAACGTTGATCGCCACCATCGGCGCCGTGCCCTACATCGCGCTCCAGCTCAAGGCGATCTCCGGCTCGGTCAGCCTGATGGTCGAGCACTATACCGGCTCGCCGCCCTCCTTCGATCCTTTCGTGAGCGACATCTCGCTGGTGGTGGCGATGCTGCTGGCGCTGTTCGCGGTGCTGTTCGGCACCCGCCACGCCGACGCCACCGAGCATCAGGACGGGCTGGTGCTGGCGGTGGCGGTCGAAACCATGGTGAAGCTTGCCGCCTTTCTCGCCATCGGCCTGATGGTGACCTTCCTGATCTTCGGCGGCCCGGGCGACATGTTCGCCAAGCTCGCCGCCAACGGCCAGGTGCGGCGGGCCATGGGCTACAACACCTCCCTGGCGACGTGGTTGGTGCTGACCGGTTTGAGCGGTTTCGCCATAGTGATGCTGCCGCGCCAGTTCTACGTCACCATCGTGGAGAATCGCAGCGAGGCGGAACTGCGTACCGCGACCTGGGTCTTTCCGCTCTATCTGGTGGCGATCAACCTTTTCGTGCTGCCGATCGCCTTTGCCGGGCTGTCGCTGGTCGGCACCAAGACCAGCAGCGATCTCTACGTGTTGTCGCTGCCGCTGTTCAGCGGGCACGACGTGCTCGCGATGACGGCCTTTGTCGGAGGCCTGTCGGCGGCGACCGCGATGGTCATCGTCGAGAGCGTGGCGCTGTCGATCATGATCTCCAACGACCTCGTCATTCCGCTGTTCGTACGCCGGCTGCTCAAGACCAAGACTTCGGAGAGCGAGGACTGGTCGACGCTCATCCTCAACGTGCGGCGGGCGTCGATCTTCATCCTGCTGTTCATCGCCTTCCTCTACTATCGTGGAAGCACCGACAGCGCGCGGCTGTCATCGATTGGCCTGATGTCGTTCGCCGCGATCGCGCAATTTGCACCGGCGCTGATCGGAGGCCTGATCTGGCGCCGCGCCAATGGCCGCGGCGCCGCGCTTGGCATGGTCGCCGGTATCGTGGTCTGGGGCTACACGCTGCTTTTGCCTTCGTTCGTCGGCGCCGACGCCGACATCATCGTGCGCGGCCTGTTCGGCTTCGACGCGCTCAGACCGCAGGCGCTGTTCGGCACGGTCGGCGAGCCACTGAACCATGGCGTGCTGTGGAGCCTCTCGGTCAACGCACTGTTCTTCGTGCTGGGATCGCTGTCGCGCGCATCGGTGCCGCTGGAGCGTATCCAGGCGGCAATCTTCGTGCCACGCGAGGCCGGCCCGATGCCCAGCCTGCGCCGTTTCCGCACCGCCGTCACCGTCAACGACCTCAAGGACACGATTTCCCGCTATCTCGGCGTCGAGCGCACCGAACGCTCCTTCCAGTCCTTCGAGAAGAACGCGAACGTCTCCCTGCATGGCAAGGAACAGGCCAGCATGGACGTCATCCGCTTCTCGGAACAGCTTTTGGCCAGCGCGGTCGGCTCGTCGTCGGCGCGCCTCATCCTGTCGCTGCTTTTCCGCCGCAACGACCGCGACTCCAAGGATGCCTTCCGGCTGCTCGACGACGCCACCGAGGCGCTGCAGCACAATCGCGACCTGCTGCAGATCGCGCTCGACCAGATGGAGCAAGGCATTACCGTCTTCGATCGCGACTTCCGGCTGATCTGCTGGAACCGGCAGTATCGCGCGCTGTTCAACCTGCCGGACGAGATGGGCCAGGTCGGCGTTTCGCTCGACCGGATCCTGCGCCATCTTGCCGAGCGCGGCGACATACCTGCCGACCAGCGGGTGACGATGCTGAACCGACTGACCAGCTTCGTCAGCCCCTGGCAGATGGAGCTGAAGACCAGCGGCCGCATCCTAGAGCTGCGCTCCAACCCGATGCCGGACGGTGGCATCGTCGCCACCTATGCCGACATTTCCGGGCGCGTGGAGCAGGACCTCGCGCTGAAACGGGCGAACGAGTCGCTGGAGCAGCGCGTCAGAACGCGCACCATCGAGCTGACCCGCGTCAACGAGGAACTGGCGCAGGCGCAGATGCTGGCCGAGGAGGCCAATCTCGGCAAGACGCGTTTCCTGGCAGCGGCCGGCCACGACATCCTGCAGCCGCTCAACGCCGCCCGTTTGTACTGCTCGTCGCTGATCGAGAAGGCCGGCAAGGGGCCGGCAGGCAAGGCGGCGGTCAATATCGAATCCTCGCTGGAATCGGTCGAGACCATCCTCGGCGCGGTGCTCGACATCTCCCGGCTCGACGCCGGCGCGATGAAGCCCGAGGAGACCGCCTTCAGCCTCGATGGATTATTGAGGCAAATCGGCAATGACTTCCGGCCGCTCGCCGCCGAAAAGAAGCTCAGCCTGAAAATCATGCCGTCGTCGCTTGGCGTCGTCACCGATCGCAACCTGTTACGGCGCGTGATCCAGAACCTCGTTTCCAACGCCATCAAATACACGCGCGCGGGCCGCATCCTGGTTGGTGTGCGGCGGCGCGGTGAATTGGTCGAGATCCAGGTGATCGACACCGGCATCGGCATCGCCGGCGACAAGCTGAATACTGTCTTCCATGAATTCACCCGGCTGGACGAAGGCGCTCGCGAGGCTGAAGGGCTTGGCCTCGGCCTGTCGATCGTCGACCGCATCGCCAGGGTGCTGAGGCTCGAAATCCGCATCTTTTCGACGCCCGGCAAAGGCACGCGGTTTTCCGTCATCCTGCCGGTCGCGGCCGTGGCGGCGCCGAGGCGCGAAGTCGAGAAGGCGCCGGCGCGATCGGCTTCATCCCTTGCCGGGTTGAACGTACTCTGCATCGACAATGACGCGCGCATCCTCGACGGCATGCGGCTGCTGCTCGAAGGCTGGGGCTGCCATGTCGAGACGGTATCGGCCTCAACGGATTTGTTGCCGCCGGGCGCGCGGAGGCCGGATATTGTGCTGGCCGACTACCATCTCGACGGCGGCACGGGCCTCGATGCAATCGGCAGGCTGCGTGCCGGCTACGGCAACGATCTGCCCTGTGTGCTGGTCACCGCGGACCGGTCGAGCGAGGTACGGGCCGCGGCTGCCCAGCTCGATGTACCGGTGATCAACAAGCCGCTTAAGCCGGCTGTGCTGCGCTCGATGATGGCGCGGGTCAGGCCGCTGGCGCCGGCGGCGGAATAGTGGCAATCCGGGGAAGCGCGCGGCGACTTCCGACCAAGACAAATCAGCCATTCAGCCTATCGCCTGCTGCGGGTCGCCGCCGATCCTGGACAGGAGGATGACCGCCTGGGTCCGGCTGTCGACGCCGAGTTTCTGCAGTATGGCGGAGACATGCGCCTTGATGGTGGCCTCCGAGACGCTGAGCTCATAGGCGATCTGCTTGTTGAGCAGGCCCTCGGCCAGCATGCCGAGCACCCGTGTCTGCTGCGGCGTCAACGCCTGCAGCCGCTTGATCAGGTCGGAAATCTCCGGATCTCGTTCCACGCCGAGCTCGATGCCGGAGGGCGCGGCGATATCGCCGGCAAGAACCATCCGCACGGCAGCGCGAATTTCCTCCATGCTCGCCGACTTGGAGATGAAGCCCGAAGCGCCGAGATCGAGAGCGCGGCGGATCGTGACGGGATCGTCATGTGCCGACACCACTACAAGCGGCACCGACGGATGGATGCCGCGCAGCGAGATCAGGCCGGACAGGCCGCTGACGCCGGGCATGGAAAGATCGAGCAGCACCATGTCGACGTCTTCATTGGCGACGACCAGCGCCTTGGCGCTTTCGAAATCGCCGGCCTCATGGATGGCGGCGACATCGCCGATGCCGGCAAGCGCCTCCTTCAGCGCGCCTCGAAAGAGCGGGTGATCGTCGGCGATGACAAAAGTGTGGCCCGACGGCAAATATCCCTCCCCGGATCCCATCGCTGATTTTCTGCTTCTTGCGGGATCGGAACGATTATGCGGCGGCGCGAGCCGTTTTCAAGCAACAAAGGCCGGATGCGGGGTTTTCCCCAAACCTTCAAGTCTTTTGCTGGTTCAGTTTGGCGCCGCCGTCGCCTTCTTCCTTGTCCATGTCCTTGACGATGTCCTTGAAGGTCCGGAAGAACTGCTGCATGTAGCCCAGCGTCTTGTTGAAATCCTCCTGGCTCGGCAGATTGGATTCGAGCCGCGCGGACGGTGAATTCTCGAGCTTGGTGACGCGCTCGTCGAGCGCCTTGACCGAGGTCTGCAACCTGTCGATCTCGTCCTGGTAGGCGGCGCGTTCGTCGGCCGCCATCTTGCAGACGAGCTGGCCGGAGTGCTCCTCGCAGATCGACATCGCGCCGGTCTGGGTATCCATGCGGACATAGCCGTCGGCCGATTTCTCGAGCCGGTAGCGGTCGGTTTCCTCGGAATGGGCGGAAGCCGCGACCAGCGAAAAAAGCGCCGCGGGGATCAGGATGTGCTGCAGACGCATATCGTTCCTCCATAAGCCATTGAGCAGTCAGTACCACCGGTTTATGCCGGAAATGGGGAAGAGTCCGGGGACACTCTTTCCCCCGTGCCGCGTTCGGACTATAGCGCGACAATGTCTCAGATTATCTACAAGATCGCGCCCGAGGCCTTGTGGCGCCAAGCCGAGGCGAACGGCAGCTTCACCGGCGCGCCGATCGATGTCGCCGACGGCTTCATCCACTTCTCGACCGCCGGACAGGCGCGCGAGACGGCAGCCAGGCATTTCGCCGGCCAGGCGAACCTGTTGCTGATCGCCATCGACGGCGACCGTCTGGGCGAGGCGCTGAAATACGAAGTCTCGCGCGGCGGCGCGCTGTTCCCACATCTCTACGCGCCGCTTGGCCTCGATGCCGTTCTCTGGGTAAAGCCGCTTCCCGTCGGCGCCGACGGCAAGCATCAATTCCCACCGCTGGAGGGCGAATGAGCGTGTTCGACCGGATCGGCCAGAAGCTGCTTTTCTCCTTCGATCCGGAAACCGCGCATGGCCTGTCCATCAAGGCGCTGCGCTGCGGCCTGCCGGTCACCTCAGCTCCACCGCGCGACGTACGGCTCAAGGTCAGCATCTGCGGCCTCGACTTCCCCAACCCTCTTGGCATGGCGGCCGGCTATGACAAGAATGCCGAGGTGCCGGACGCGTTGCTTGGGCTCGGCTTCGGCTTCGCCGAGGTCGGCACCATCACGCCGCTGCCGCAGCCGGGCAACCCGAAGCCGCGCGTCTTCCGGCTGACCGCGGACGAGGCGGTGATCAATCGGCTGGGCTTCAACAATGAAGGCCACGAGGCCGCCGAAAGGCGCCTTGCCGGCCGCAAGGGGCGTCCGGGTATCGTCGGCGTCAACATCGGCGCCAACAAGGACAGCGCCGACCGCATCGCGGATTATGAGCGCGGCGTGACCCGCTTCGCGCCTTATGCCAGCTATCTGACGGTCAACATCTCCTCACCCAACACGCCGGGCCTGCGCAACATGCAGGCGCGCGAACAACTCGGCGAGCTGTTGTCGCGCGTCATGGCGGCGCGCGCGGCGTCGCCCGTCCAGCCGCCGGTGTTCCTCAAGATTGCGCCGGACCTGGTCGAAGCGGAGCTGGAAGACATCGCCGCCGAGGTCATCGCGAAAAAGATCGAAGGCGTCATCGTCTCCAACACGACGCTCGCGCGGACGGGATTGCGGAGCGCCGGTCTGGTCGGCGAGGCCGGCGGGCTTTCGGGCAAGCCGCTGTTCGAGCGCTCGACCATCGTGCTGGCGAAGATGCGCAAGCTGCTTGGTGCAAACATAGCGATCATTGGCGTCGGCGGCGTCGATTCCGCAGACACGGCCCTGGAGAAAATCCGCGCCGGCGCGGATCTCGTCCAGCTCTATACCGGCATGATCTATGGCGGGCCGGCTCTCCCGGGGCGCATCGTTGCGGGCATGGCGCAGTTTGTCGGTCGCGAACGCCTCAAACCCATTCGAGAGTTGCGCGATACGACCTGCGAGCATTGGGCATCAAAGCCCATCAGCTGAAGGCGGTCCTTACCCTGAGCCGCAACACCGCCAGCAGACTCAATCCCCGCGCCAGCAGGAAGACGTGCAGCGATGCCCACAGTCCGTTGTTGCCGAAGGCCGGCGCCAGCGTGATCAATGCCGTGGTGAAGGCCAGGAAGGACAAGAGCATCATGTTGCGCATATCGCGCGACCAGGTGGCGCCGATGAAGACGCCGTCCATCTGGAAAGCGAGCACGCCGGTCAGCGCCGTGAAGGCGGCCCAGGGCAGATAGGTGTCGGCGATCGCGCGGACATCCGCGGACGTCGTCACCAGCGCCACCAGATTGGCGCCGGCCGTCAGCAGGGTGAGCGTGGCGACACCCGCGAGACCGAAACCCCAGATCAAGGTCAGCCGCACGGCCTGGCGGAACGGTGTGGCCGCATGCGCGCCGATGGCACGGCCGGCAAGCTGCTCGGCGGCGGTGGCGAAGCCATCGAGAAAGTAGCCGGCGATCAGGAAGAAGTTCATCAGCACAGCGTTGGCGGCGAGCGTCACCGTGCCGAACTGCGCGCCCTGCCTGGTGAAGAGTGCAAAAGCAGCAAGCAGCGAGAAGGAGCGGATCATGATGTCGCGGTTGAGCGATAGCATGCGCCGGTACGCCGGCAGATCGAGGATGCGCCGGCGCGATGGCCGCTCCAGCCTGCGGAAGCGGCTGAGCACGATGGCGAGGCCCAGCAGCATCGCCAGGAATTCGCCGGTGACGGTCGCCCAGGCGACGCCGGCGACGCCCCAGCCGAGTTCAAGGCCGAGCAGGAAGCAGAGCAGGATGTTGATGCCGTTGAGCACCGCCTGCAGCATCAGGCCGAGGCCACCCTCGCCGCGCCCAAGCACGTAGCCCAGTATTGCGTAGTTGACGAGCGAGAACGGCGCGGCAAGCAGCCTGATGCGGATATAGACCGACATCGCCGCGCTGACGCGCGGCTCGGCGCCCATGAACCACTGGCCGGCGACGGCAAGGAGCGGCGCCAGCGCCGCAAGCACGACGCCCGCGACCACCGCGATCAGAACCGCGCGCCAGAGCACCGCCTGCTCTTCCAGCGCGTCGCCCCGGCCGAATGCCTGGGCGACGAGGCCGGTCGTGCCTGAGCGCAGGAAGTTGAAGGTGGTGAAGACGACGTCGAAAACCAGCGATCCCGCCGCCAGTCCACCGAGCAGGGCCGCGTCGCCGAACTGGCCGACCACTGCCGTATCGACGATGCCGAGCAGCGGCGTCGTCAGATAGGCAAGCGTCATCGGCACGGCGATCGCCAGCACCGAACGGTTGGTCACGGCGAAGGATCTGGCGTTGGCCTGGGTCGCACCCTCGTTCAAGGATTGCTGCCTCGCTGGTTGCAGCTTGATCGGACAGCCGATGTGCCCCAGTTTGCCGTTGCCGCGCAATCGCCAACTCATGGCGGCCAACTGAATTCCCCGACTGGTGCAGAAAGAACTGGCGCAGACCGCCCCCATCATGCCTTTGCAGATCGTCCACCACCCCGACTACGATGCCGGCTTCGCCGTCAATCACCGCTTTCCGATGAGCAAGTATCCGCTGCTGATGGACGCCTTGCGGCGCCATGGGCTGGCCGTCCCGGGGGCGCTTTCGATGCCCGAGCCGACGCCGGCCGCATGGCTGAAGCTGGCGCATGCGGCCGATTATGTCGATCAGGTGATCGCCTGCGAGGTGCCTGAGAAGATCGAGCGGGAAATCGGTTTCGAGGTCGGCCCGCGCGTGTCGCTCAGAGCGCAGCTTGCCACCGCCGGCACCGTGCTGGCGGCAAGGCTGGCGCTGAGACATGGCATCGCCTGCAACGCCGCCGGTGGCAGTCACCATGCGCGACGCGCGCAAGGCGCCGGTTTCTGCACTTTCAACGACGTCGCCGTCGCTTCGCTGGTGCTGCTCGCCGAAGGCGCGGTCGACAACATACTGGTCGTCGACCTCGACGTGCACCAGGGCGACGGCACGGCCGATATTTTGCGGGATGAACCCCGTGCGTTCACCTTTTCCATGCATGGCGAGCGGAACTACCCCGTGCGCAAGATCGCCTCCGACCTCGACGTCGCCCTGCCGGATGGTACCGCCGATGCCGCCTATCTCGACAGGCTGGCAGCCATCCTGCCGGTGCTGTCGCAAAGGAGGCGCTGGGATATCGTGTTCTACAATGCAGGGGTCGACGTGCACGCCGAGGACAAGCTCGGCAGGCTGGCGCTCTCCAACGACGGCATACGCGGGCGGGACGAAATGGTGATCCGTCATTTCCGTGGCGCCGGCATTCCGCTCTGCGGGGTCATCGGCGGCGGCTATTCGAGCGACGTGCCGGCGCTTGCCGAACGCCACGCCATCCTGTTCGAAGTCGCTTCCGCCTACGCCTAGAGCGGTTCACCGTTTCGCGGAAACGGTCTATTTCCTATAGCAATTCCGGACGGAAAACCGCAGCGCACTTTTCCTGGAATTGCTCATTTTCCTGCCGCAATTCCGGACGGAAAACCGCTGCGCACTTTTCCTGGAATTGCTTCGGATCACTTCCTGTAGCTGGCGATCCTGAGCAGGATGAAGACCGGCACGACGATCGCCGCGCCGAGCAGGATGTAGCCCAGGAAGCGATCGATGGCGTGGAAGCCGAGGTTCCACAGGTCTACGAAGAACTGGCGGATGCCGTAGAAGACATCCATCGGCGTCCAGCCGAAGGCATGCATGACAAGGCCGACAAGGAAGGAAACCACCAGCAGCTTCAGGAACACCCTGGCTGGCGTGTCGCCGAGGAAGCGCGTCATTGCGGACAAGGCCGTTCTCCGTTCGAACCGCCCGATTCGGGCGCATGGCCCAGAAATACGCACTCGCTTGCCCGGCATCAAGCCGAAGCAGGCGCTATCCGGGATATCGGCGCGCTCAGATGACTGAGTTCAATGGCGAGCCACAGCGATCCAGCATCTGGCCAAGCGGCGAGCCGGCCGGGATCGGGCGACCCGCCATGTGTTCCTTGAGCAGCTTGTCGAACAGATGGATGCAAAGCGAACGCGGGGTCACAAGGTCCGCCAGCAACAGAGCGGGATCGAGCAGCATCGAGACCTGGTCGTGATGGACCGGGTAGAAGACGTCGATCGGCACCGCGCGATGGATGACGCCCGCCTTGCCGGCGAAATAGGTGATCGCCTCGGGCCCGAGCTCGCCCCAGCCGTATCGGGAAATGTGGGTCGGCAGACCGATCGCCTTGTAGAGCCTGCGCCGCAGACGCTTCCTGCTTCGGAGCCATGGTGCGATGTAGTAGGGGTCGCGCGTCATCTTGAGCGCCTCCCGCAGCATGCTGCTGTCCGGAGGCAGTTTCAGCACGGCGCCGTTGAGCTCCGTGTCGGTCTGGTAGCCGAAGATATAGTCATCCTGCGGTATTGGCCTCAGACAGAACACGTCGCAGTCGACATAGAGGCCCATCCCGGCCTCCTGTATCTTCAGCCGGTAGAGGTTGGAGAACAAGGACGGGCTGCCATTCGACCTGTAGTAGACCACACGCTCCCGCGGCATCAGCGCCCTGGCGTCGAAGATCTCCACGCCCGGCGGCACATTGCGTGGGACCTCATAGCAATGAAGCAGCACACGATGACCAGCCAGCACGAAGGAGCGCAGGCACGCGGCATTGATGTCGGCGAGTGCGGCGCCGATCCACAGCGCGTTGACGACGGGTTCCATCGTCACGCTGTCGGCCGGTCGAGGGCACCGGCCGCACCTGCCTGCGCCATGAAATCGCGGACGATCCTCGCCGGGGACCGCAAGTCGCGCATGGCTTGGCGATAGACCGCCGCCCGCTCCTCCAGTGCTGCCATCGGCTGGCGAAGATCACTTATGAGATCCAGCGTGCGCGCGCTGTAGGGGCGAAAACAGCGTTTCGCGGCCGCGCTCAGGGAATTTGCCGGCACGCCGACGGGCACGGAGCCGGCATAGGCGCATTCGACATATTTCATCAGTTCGACGTTGTAGCGGGTGCCGCACAGGAAGAAGTGCGTGAAGCGCGCGGCGAGATCGACAAAGCGATGGTGGGTGATGTCGTGCAGCGGCGGCTTGCCATGCTCTGGATAGCCCGGATGCTTCAGGTCATAGACGAGATAGCCGAGCAAAGGCGACCAGCGCCGCTTGCGACGCAAGGCATCGCGCACCGGATAGAGAGCGCGCGAGTTGCTGCCCGACAGGAAGAGCCGACGGCTACGGCCGGCAAGCCGGATTTCGAGCTCCCGCGACACATCATAGGCAAAGGGAAGGTGCACGATGCGGGACGCTGTCAGCCGTCTGGTAAAGGTCAGGAATGGACCTTCAGGATCATAGGTGGTCGCGTAATGGACACCGGGCAGATCTCCGCAATCGAAAATGAACCTTACGTTGGGATTGCGCGAGTCCGGCATGTCGGAGTCGCTGACGCGAAAGAAGATCGCGGCTCGATCGTTTGCCGACGAGGCAAGATAGTGCCTGAGGCGGGCAACATCTCCATCCTCCAGCCGGTTGTCGACGACGCCGGCGTCGAAATTCCCGTCATCCATAGCACTGATTGGTCTCGTCTCCCAAGCGAGCGGACGGGCAAAGGCCGGACCGACACCGGGATAGATCGCCTTTTCGTAAGGATGTGTGTCGGAATGGAAGTAGACGATCCGCAAAGCGATGCCCGAAGCCCCCGGGGCGCTGCGCAGAGTGGCCAGCCCAATTGGCCGGGATGTACTATCGCACCAAGGCGAAATCCCCGCACCCGTGTTATGTCATCTTGCCGAACCGGAGCAACGCCCGCAGCCCGGTTCGATCAACACGATCAGTTCAAATAAACGCGAGGTGGCGGATCCCAGGATGCGCCTCTTGGTTAATTTTTTGTCAACAGAACTGCTGCAAATCTCTGAAAATAAATAGAAAAATCTTTATTTCCTGAATCTGCGCAATGTGCCTGCAATTTTCGCCTGCGAGATAGAGCAGGTCTTTCGAGCAGTGTGGCGACGGACGTTCGGACCGCAAGGCAAGCGCCTTGCCGGACGGAGTTCCTTTGCCCGCGAAAGACTCAAAAAACCGGAGCATCGCCACCCAAGGGCCGCTCCACGGATCAATCCGCGCATGGCCTTGCCCTGCGCATGCGCGTCTGGAGTGTTGCAATGTTTTCTCGCACCGGAATTCTCATGGCGGCGGCCGGTCTTGTCGTTAGCCTCAACGGGGCCGCGACTGCCGCCGACCTCTCGCCCACCTACAACGACCCGCCCGCCTTCCAGTGGAGCGGCGCCTATGTCGGCGTCCATGGCGGAACGGCCTTCACGAAAATGCCCAATCCGTTCGCCGACAGGAACGGCTGGAGCGGCGGCGTGCAGGCCGGCTACAACATACAGACGGGCCCGGCCGTATTCGGCGCCGAGCTCGAAGGTTCTTATCTCGGCAGCGCGAGGCACGATGTACAGGGCGGCAACATCAAGGAGAAGTGGCGCGCGGCGGCCAAGGCCAAGGCAGGCCTCTCCTTCGACCAGACGCTCGTCTTCGGCACCGCGGGCGTGGCGGTGACGACGTTCAAGAAGGGCGACGGCGTGACCGACACCGACAGCCGCAAGGTGGGCTACCTGGTCGGCGCGGGCGTCGAGCAGGCCTTCGCCGGCGGCCTCTCCGCCAAGCTCGAGTACGACTATATCCGCACGCCCAATGTGGAAACGAGATCGGCCTTCGGCACAACGAAGACCGATATAGGCAGCCATGAACTGAAGGCCGGCATCAACTACCGGTTCTAGGTCACCAACTGCCGGAGAGCAGTTTTCCGTGGCGGCCGCCCCGCCGATCTCCACCACGGGAAACTGCCTTTCTCCACCCGTCCTTCGAGGATGCGGTTTGCGTTTCGCCGCGTAATGTCGAGGCAATTTTCGTGGCCTAGCCCGAAGCGCTTTTCCACGACAGGAATCAAAACCATGTCCATTTCATCAAAGGGCCTCGAACGGGTCCTGAGGGGGCTTTTTGCGGCGGCGCTGCTTGCGATGTCCGCATGCGCTTCCGACATCATGAAGAACTATGTCGGACAGCCGGTCGAGTCCGTCATCCTCGACTACGGGCCGCCGACGACCGTCGTCGATCTCGGCCCGGGCGAGCGCGCCTATCAGTGGCGCAAGATATCCACCAATGTGGTTTCCGGCACATCGAGCGGCGAGATGCGCCGTACCAAGCACGGCGCCGAATATGAGGTGACCGAGACCCCCGGCTATGTCGAGCGCCAGGAGTGCTTCTACACCTTCTACGCGCGTTCCTCCGGCGGCCGCTGGTTCATCACCAACTTCCGCAAGCCCAAGCTGGAGTGCGAATGAGCCCATTGCAAAGCGCCGGACTGGCTCTTGCCGGACACCGGCCAACGCATTACCGGCCCTGCATGATGCGGCTGCGCGCGAACAGCGCTGCTCCGCCGACGGAGGCCGCACGATGCGCATCCTGCTGATCGAGGACGAGCCGGAAATGGCGTCGGTGCTGAAGACGGCGCTTGAGCGTCAGGACATCGTCGTCGACAGAAGCTCGACGCTGGCCGACGCCGAGATCATGGCAAGGCTTGGAACCCACGACGCCATCGTGCTGGACCGCCGCCTGCCCGACGGCGAAGGCCTTGACCTCATCCCGCGCCTGCGGGCCATGAATGTCGATGCGCCGGTCATCGCCCTGACGGCGATGAGTGGGCTCGACGATCGCGTCAATGGGCTGAACGCCGGCGCCGACGACTACATGGTCAAGCCCTTCGCGACCGAGGAGTTGGTGGCTCGGCTTCGCGCGCTGCACCGGCGCCAGTTCACCTTGCGCGCCGAACGCATCGCGGTCGGACGTCTCGTCTATGATTTCCGCGACCGTGAGGCGCTTGTGGAGGATCGCGTGATCGACCTGCCCCGCCGCGAGCGGCTGGTGCTCGAGACACTGGTCCGCCGATCCGGCCGCGCGGTGATGCGCTCGACGCTGGAGGAGGCCGTCTACGCGCTGGACGACGAGATCGGCTCCAACGCGCTCGACGCGCATATTTCAAGGCTGCGCCGCAAGCTCGAGGACGTCACGGCCGGCATCGAAATCCGGGCCATCCGCAACATCGGCTATCTGCTCAGGGCCTTGCCGTGAGGCAGCGGCGCCCGCGTTCCCTGCAATGGGTTCTGGTGCGGCGGCTGATCCTGCTGCAGGCGGCCATGCTTGCCATCTTCATCGCGCTGTGCGCCGCCGCGCTGTGGATCGCCAACCCCACGCTGATGGTCGACAACGAGGCCGCGGCCGCCGCCTTGAAGGGCGCGGTCGACCGCGACAAGGACGGCCAGCTGGTGGTGCGCGAGACGCAAGAGCTGCGGGAGTTCCGCGAGAGCTTCCCGCACGTCTGGTACATCATCCGCGACAAGACAGGGCAAAGCGTCCGTTCCGGAGACGTGCCGGACGTCTATACCGGCGCGCCCGGCGCCCTGCTGGATGCCGTCGAGCGCGCGACGCTCGACCTGCACAGGGACGATCTTCGCCCCGAAGCTTTTGTCGAGAACGCCGCGACGAAGGCCGGCCCGGTGCAGATCGTCACCTCGACGCGCTCCTCGCGGGAGCAGACGGACGGGCTGGAAGTCAACATCTCGGCCACCGTCGACGTCGCCCGCAACCCCGACGGCAGCCGCAACTGGCAGCGCGCCTTGCCGGCGCTGGCGCTGATCATTGCCGTTCTGCTTCTGCCCGTCGTCGTGGTCATGGGCCTTACCACGCTGGTGACAACGCCTGCCGTGGTGCGCAGGTCGTTCGCCGGCCTTGTCGACACGGCCGATCAGGCCGCGCGCATCGACATCAACACCCGGGGCATGCAGTTGCCCGTCCAGCGCGTGCCGCAGGAGATCGCGCCGCTGGTGCAGGCCTTCAACCAGACGCTCGCGCGGCTCGCGCACGGCTACGACCAGCACAACCGCTTCCTCACCGACGCCGCGCATGAATTGCGCACGCCGATCGCCATCCTGCGCACCCGCGCCGAGCTCCTGACCAAGGAACCGGAGAGCGAGCGCCTCCTGCACGACATCGAGCGCCTGTCGCATCTGGCGCAGCAACTGCTGGACCATCAGATGCTGGAGCGGCCTGGCGACGAGCGCAAGGCCATAGACCTTGGCGAGCTCGCCCGCCGGGTAGCTGCCGACTTCGCGCCGCTGGCGATCGAGGCCGGCTACGACCTTGCTTTCGAGCCGCCGGGAAGCACGATCCTCATCCAGGCGAACGGCCTGCAGGTCGAGCGCGCGCTGGCAAATCTCGTGCGCAACGCCATCGACCATGGCGGCGGCTCCGGCACGATAACGGTCGCGGTCGACGAGAGCGGCGCGATCGAGGTCCGCGACGAGGGCCCCGGCATCCCGCCGGAAGAGCGGGACAACGTCTTCCAACCTTTCTACCGCCTGCAGCCGCAGTCGCGCGGAGCAGGCCTCGGCCTCAACCTTGCCAGGCAGATCGCCCATCTGCATGGCGGCACGATCCGGATTTTGAACGGCACGTGGCGGGGCGCGCGCGTGCGCATGGAGTTGCCTGTCGCAAGGCGATGACACGTTCCGCTTTGCCGATTGCCTGTAGCCCGGGCGTCATGGTAACGAGGCTGCAGCGCGGGTATGATGTAATGGTAGCCTGTCAGCTTCCCAAGCTGAACGCGCGGGTTCGATTCCCGCTACCCGCTCCAGCTCCTTTCTGTTGACGAACAGCGTTAGCCGCGGCTTCGCCGGGTCGGATATCGACTCGATGACGGGGCCTGTGCTGGATCGGCCATATATGTGGAACTGCTGCAATAGCAGATTGAGACCTTGCTGACGGCCATGCTAGGACGACGCTCGTGGGAGAAGTAATCGGGGGTTAAGGTGTCGAGACTGTCTGTCTGGCTGCGCAAAAAACTATATCCGCTTCCAGCAGATGTCAGCGTGGGGCGCTATACTTACAGCGTAGATGGCCGGAACGTTTTTGGAAGCTCCCCGGACGCCAGACTTGATATCGGTTCGTTCTGTTCGATCGCAACCGGGGTAGTCTTCATGTGCTCCGGCCAACATCTGGTAGATTCTCCTACTTCGTTCCCAATCCATCAGTTCGTTTTGAGGCGCCCTAACCCCACAAGAAACGGTGGTAGACCATCTGGGATAGAGGTCGGCAATGACGTCTGGATCGGCAGGAATGCGATCATCTTGCCGGGGGTGAAAGTCCATCATGGCGCGGTTATCGGCGCCGGCGCCATCGTTACCAAGGATGTTGCACCCTACGCTATCGTCAGTGGCGTTCCCGCCAAGGTTCGCCGATATCGTTTCTCCGACAACATCATCGGTCAGCTGATTGCCATTCGATGGTGGGACTGGGATGACGAGAAGATCGAGCGCGAAGCCGACGCTCTCACTGGCCCGATCGAAGCGTTCGCTGAGCGACATTCCAGTCTGGTAAGCTAAGCGGCGCCGTCGCAGCGATGAAGTGTTATGTAATAAACCTTGACCAGTCGGAAGACCGCTTGGCTCACATAACTGCGGAGTTTTCCAGGATTGGAACTCCGTTCGAGCGCATTACGGCAATTGAAGCCTCCAGCGTCGTCCCCGCTCCGAATCTGACCCGCGCCGAAACAGCCTGTTTTCACAGTCACCGGCTTTGCTGGCAGATGATCGCTGATGGCGACGATCCATACGCGTCGATCTTTGAAGATGACATCATCTTCTCCGAAGGGGCCCGATCATTACTGGCTAACGACAGATGGATCCCCGCCGACGCCGACATTGTAAAGCTTGAGACATTTTTTACACCGGTCCGAATGGTCCGGCGCCGCACAGCGATCGACAATGGATTTTCCCTGGCCCGCATGCTGGGCCAGCACATCGGGACAGCCGGCTATACGCTTTCAAGACGGGCAGCGCGAAACCTTCTGGGATGGACGAAACAGATAAGGGGACCAGTGGACTTCACCATCTTCAGCCCCCTTCACATGCCTTGCGCGCGCAGCACGGTCTATCAGCTCACGCCAGCCATCTGCGCACAAAGCCAGTTCGTGTCGGAGACACCGTTCAAAACCTTGATCCAGTATGAACGCCCGCATCGCAGAACACCCCTTCTGGAGAAAGTGCAGCACGAGACTTCGCGCGCCGTTGCCTTTTTCCGGAGCATGAACCTGCGTGAAACGGAGAAGGTCCCTGTCGTATTTTGCCCCGTTCGAAGGTTAGGGCTGCGCAACGACAGTCGGCCCTAGAGCCGTTCACCGGGAGCACCGGTTCAGCAACCGGGAACGAACACCGTCTTCGAAAAATGGCGATTGCAAGCAGCAATGTTCGGGTCTCGCATTTTCGTGCAAGACCCGAACGGACAGGCGCCAAATCCTAAGTCGCCGTGAGCTACAGCCAGATCCAGTAGTGTTCGCGCCAGCAGCGGCGATGCCAACGGCCACGGTGCCAAACGCGGCGGCAAACCCTTCTCCACCCCCGCCGGCGTCCACGACGGTGATGCCGCCAGCGCCAGTGATGACGATGGTGACGATGATGATAGGAGACCAGCTCCACCTCAGGCTGATCGTCCCCTTCGGACACCGTCATGTCCGGCTTGTCGAGCTCACCCAGAATTCCGTTGCCGGCGGGAATACCGGCAACCGCCTTGCTGGGCCCGGCCAGGCTTGCAAGTGCTGCCGCCCCCGCCACGCCAAGCAGTCCAGTCAGAAACAACCGACGTTCCATCAAAACCTCCGAGCTGTTGAGCGTCGGCAGCTCTTCCCTCACCCGCAACAGGCTCCAGCGAGCTGCCGATCGGTTTGAACGTACGAATACCATTCTCGTTCCATTAGCCTACCTCGCGCAAGATGAAGTCGTGCAGCATCTTGGCGGCCGGCGAAAGCACACGGTTCTTCACGGTTATCAGGCTATAGGGCCTCACCTCGATGTCGAACTCGGTTTGGACGACGTCGATGGCGCCGGCCAGCCCGTCGGGACCCTGGATGAACTTCGCCACCTGGATGGACACCGGCGCGATGGCGTCGGACTGCGCCACCATAACCAATGTCAGCAACAGCGAGCTGGTGTTGAGGATGCGGTCCGGAAGTGGGATGTCACGGTTCAGGAAGTTGCTCTCCATCGCCTGGCGCAGCGGCGAGCCGCCGGACTGGAAGACCCAGTCATAGGCCGCCGTCTCTTCCAGGCGGACCACTCTGCCACTGGCGAGCGGATGCCCCCGCCGCACGATGAGACAGGCCTTCTCGACGCCGATGACGCGCGATTCGAACAGCCGTGGGTTAAGGTCGTCGGGAATGCGGGCGATGATGAAGTCGTGGCGGGATGCGATCAGCTCGCGCGCCAGCACATTCGAGGTTTCGACCTGCATGGTGATCTCGATGCGCGGATAGATGCGGCGGATCTCGCGGATGGCCGGCACCGCGAGCTCGATGGCCGGCGCCGTCACGGCACCCAGGAACACCGAACCGCCCTTGCCCGCCTTGAGTTCGGAAATCTCACGGTCGGCCTCGCGCATCTCTAGCAGGATCGAGCGGGCGCGCCTGGCGAGCGCCTGGCCATAGGGAGTGAGCGTGACGCCCCGCGGCAGCCGCTCGCACAACCTCACGTCGAGCACTGCCTCCATCTCGGCGATCATGCGCGAGGCGGCGGGCTGCGATATGTTCATGACCTGGGCGGCCGCGCTCACCCGACCGTGATCGTCGAGCGCCGCGATCATGCGCATATGGCGCAGGCTCAGGCCGCTGCGCAGAAGCGTTTCGCCGTCTCCCGGCAGTTTCTGGTGACCGCCCGATATTCCGTCCGGATCGCGCAGCGCCGCCATGATTTTCCCCAACTCCCCAGCTTCTCGCTGTCGTCAATCTATACCGGTTTCGATATAGCAACCACCAAAGATCGCATTTGACAGTTATGTCAAAGGGACACAACCTTTGCCTGTTCCGAGGCGCCGGGATCGGTCACGAGCAAAATCGTATCGATTGAAAAAAGCGCCGCGGGGCCGATTGGGAGGATACCGGAGATCGATAAAGCCGACAGCGGCGCGTCAGCGCTCCTGCTCGACTGCGCGGCCCGCGAAGCCCCGAGGTGTCGCGTCCATCAACCAGGGAGAGTAATCGTGAAGATCATCAAGACGCTGGCCGCCGTCGCGGCCCTTGGCATTGCTGCCATGACCTACTCGGCGCACGCAGCCGACAAGGGCCTCGTCGGCGTGCTGATGCCGACCAAGACCTCGCAGCGCTGGATCAATGACGGCGACGCCGTCAAGTCCCAGCTCGAAGCTCTCGGCTACACGGTCGACCTGCAGTATGCGCAGGACGACATCCCGAACCAGCTCAGCCAGCTCGAAAACGAAATCACCAAAGGCCCGAAGGCGCTGATCATCGCTTCGATCGACGGCACCACCATGGCCGACGCGCTGCAGAAGGCCAACGACGCCGGCGTCGTCGTCGTCGCCTATGACCGCCTGATCAAGAAGACCAAGAACGTCGACTATTACACCACCTTCGACAATTTCGGCGTCGGCGTCATCCAGGCGAATTCGCTGGTCAAGGGTCTCAAGGAGCGCTTCCCTAACACCAAGCCGTGGAACGTCGAGCTGTTCGGCGGCTCGCCCGACGACAACAATGCCTTCTTCTTCTACAATGGCGCGATATCCGTCCTGCAGCCGCTGATCGACAACGGCTCGATCAAGATCAAGTCCGGCCAGATGGGCATGGACAAGGTCGGCACGCTGCGTTGGCTCGCCGCCACCGCCCAGGCGCGCATGGACAACCTGCTCTCGGCCAACTACTCGGATGGCAGCCGCGTCGATGGCGTTCTGTCGCCCTATGACGGCCTGTCGCGCGGCATCACCGCCTCGCTGCGCGCTGTCGGCTACGGCACCGATGCCCAGCCCTGGCCGATCGTGACCGGTCAGGACGCCGAGACCGCCTCGGTCAAGCTGATCATCTCGGGCGAGCAGTACTCGACCGTGTTCAAGGACACCCGCGACCTCGCCAAGGCGACCGTCGAACTGGTCGACAAGGTGCTTTCCGGCGGCAAGCCGGACGGCCTCGACACCAAGACCTACAACAACGACGTCAAGGTCGTCCCCTCGATCCTGCTGACGCCGCATGAGGTCGACAAGTCGAACTACCAGAAGCTGGTCGTCGACTCCGGCTACATCAAGGCCGAAGACCTGAAGTAATCCAGTCTTAAAGAAGGGGTCCTGCGCGACGCAGGGCCCCTTTTCGTTCAGAAGCCAGCCCGGTATGGTTTTTGCCGGCTTCCGCGGCGCAGTGCGCGGCGGCATGTTGATTTCGCGC
>JBFLWR010000398.1:0-2596 GCA_040755925.1 Pseudomonadota bacterium | reverse complement strand
CGCCGACTTCCCGACCGACGAGATCATGGACGACCTGTCGCTGGAAACGCCCTTCGACCTGCTCGGCCTGTTCGAGGGGCGCGGCATCGCCGAGCGCTGGAACCCGCATACCGGCGAAGGGCCGAACCGCATCACGCTCTACCGCCGCGCCATACTCGACTACTGGTCCGAGAACGAGGAGACGCTGGGCGACATCGTCACCCATGTGCTGATCCACGAGATCGGCCATCATTTCGGCCTGTCGGATGACGACATGGAGCGGATCGAGGAAGCGGTCGACCAGACGGCGGCGGGGTGAGAGGTTAAGCCGTTACAGTCCGGCGCCAAGTCACCTCCCCTCTGGCCTGCCGGCCATCTCCCCCTCAAGGGGGGAGATTAGCAGCTCTAGCAGTCGCTCAGCCTGGTGTCCGGGCCGTATTCCTGGCCGTCGACATCCTTCACCACGGCCTGGCCGCAGCGCATCGATTTGGTCTTCTTGTCATAGGCGTAGGTCGGCGAGCCGAACAGGTGCCAGCCCTTGTTCAGCGCGGCGGTCACCTTATGGCAGAAGCTCGAATCGTCCGGACCGGTCAGGAAGCGGTAGAGTTTCATTGTTTCGATCCTGTCATGCGTTATAGGCAGCCCGTGTCTGGCGGCCATCATGCGCGAATGGCGGCGGCCTTTGCCAGAAGTTTCTCGGCAGCGGCCAGATGCAGCCGCTCGACCATGCGGCCATCCATCGCGATGACGCCCTTGCCGGCATTTTCGGGCCGCGCGAACGCGTCCCTGATCGCGCGCGCCGCGGCCAGCGCCTCGGGCGCCGGCGCGAAAGCGCGGTTCGCCGGCTCGATCTGGCCGGGGTGGATCAGCGACTTGCCGTCAAAGCCCATGGCGGCTCCCTCCATGCATTCGCGCGCGAAGCCGCCGAGATCGCGAAAATCATTGGCGACGCCGTCGATCACGTCGAGGCCGCCGGCGCGGGCGGCGAGCACCAGTTGCATCAGCCATGGCATCAGATAGCGTCGGTCGGGCGTCGCCAGGATGCCGGTCGCCTTCACCAGGTCGTTCGTTCCGGCAACGAAACAAGACAGGCGCGAAGCCGGATCGCGGCCGAGCTCGGCGATGGCGCCGACGTTGAGCAACGCCTTGGGCGTCTCGATCATGGCCCACAGCTTCACGCTGTCCGGCGCGAAATTATCGTCCAGCAGGTCGCCGGCCTCGAGGACATCGCGCGGCGTGCCGATCTTGGGCAACAGGATGCCGTCGGACCCGGCCTTGGCGACGGCCAACAGATCGTCGGCACCCCATTCGCTCGACAGCGGGTTGATGCGCACTACCATCTCGCAACGCCTTTCGGGCGCGGCCAGGATGTCCGCAAGCCTATTGCGCGCGGCCGCCTTGGCGCCGGGCGCGACTGCGTCCTCAAGGTCGATGATGACAGCGTCGCAGGTAAGGGAAGCGATCTTGGCCAGCGCCTTCTCATTGGAGGCGGGTACGTAGAGCACCGAGCGGCGCGGGCGGTAGGGTTCGCTGGTCATATTGAATCTATGCCGCCTGGAGACGGACGAAGCAAGCAGCGGCGGCCTGCACCAAAACTGCAAATCATTGCTGAAAATCTCAGGCGATCCGCCGCGAGCTTTCCGCGCCCGCCGGCGAAACAGGCGGCATGCGAACACATCGGAAATCCCGCTGCTCCCTGCCATACCGGCTGCGCTACGAAGGCTGGTGGCTCGTCGATCCGCCAAGGACGCGCCCCACGGCGATCGTGCTGCCCTTCGCGCCTCTATCGCGAAGCAATACCCGGAAGGCCAGGAAGGCCCGGCCATGACGACGGTATCGCTTGCACCGAGCTATTGCCGCCGCATCGGCGCCGCCGCGCTGCTGGTGGTGCTGGCGGATTTCCTCTTTTATGGCCAGCCCGCAGGCATCTCGGTCTTCCTGTTCGCCATCGTGCTCGCCGGCGCGGTCGTCGCCACGCATCCCGCCGCCTTGAGCAACGGCCGGGTCTGGCTCAGGCCGGTCGCGCTCTTCGTGGCGCTGCTGCCGCTCGCCGAAAATGTCAACCCGCTCTCCGTCCTGGTCGCGATTGTCGCGCTGGCGGTGTTCGCGCTGTCGCTGGCAGGCAGGCTGCGGGCCAGCCTCGCCCGCATCGCCGGCCAGCTCCTCCTGTTCCTGGCATCGATGCCTTTCCGCTTTGCCCGCGACTTCCTGCGATGGCGCAGGGTGGGCCGCAGGCTTGGACGGGGGCGCGTCCGGCTTGCCGCGATCGCGGTCTGGGCCATGCCGCTCACGCTCGGCCTCGTCTTCCTCGCGCTGTTCGGCGCCGCCAATCCGGTCATCGAGCACTGGCTCTCGCTGATCGACCTCTACGCCCTGCTCGAACGCATCGAGGTGGGCCGGCTCATCTTCTGGCTGGCCGTGCTCAGCGGCGTCTGGGCCTTTCTGAGGCCGCGCCCGCCGCGCTTGATCAGGCCCATCTTGCCTTTCGCCGCGACCGCCAGATCGGCAAGGAACCCGGCCGAGGACATCATCTTCGGCAAGGCGGCGATCCTGCGCGCGCTGATCGTCTTCAACGCGCTGTTCGCGGTGCAGACGGTGCTCGACGCCGCCTATCTCT
>JBFLWR010000397.1:0-4011 GCA_040755925.1 Pseudomonadota bacterium | reverse complement strand
CGCTGTCACCCGCCGGTTTCATTGGCAAAGCGGGCCCATTCCCTGCTAATGCGACCTGAAATCAAAAGCATGGACCTTTCGCATGACCAATGTCGCCCTGACCGGGCTTGCCCGCGATCTCGCCAGGCGTGCCGCCGAGGGCAAGCCGGTGCGCATCGGCGTCATCGGCTCGGGCGAGATGGGCACCGATCTGGTGACGCAGGGCATGCTGATGCCTGGTATTTCGGTCGCGGCCATCTCCACGCGCCGTCCGCATACGGCGCGCGAGGCGATCCGGATCGCCTATGGTGACGATGCGATGGCCGCGGAGGCCGATACGGCCTCCAGGGTCAGCCAGGCGATCGAAAGCGGCAGGATCGCCATCACCTCGAACGAGATGCTGGTCACCAACCCGTTGATCGACGTCGTCATCGATGCCACGGGCAAACCCGGCGTTGCCGCCGACTTCGACCTGATGGCCATGGAGCACGGCAAGCACCTGGTGATGATGAATGTCGAGGCCGACGTGACCATCGGCTGCTATCTGAAGCGGCAGGCCGACCGATTGGGCGTGGTCTATTCCGTTGGCGCCGGCGACGAGCCTTCGAGCTGCATGGAGTTGATCGAGTTCGCCTCGGCGCTCGGCTACACCATCGTTTCCGCCGGCAAGGGTAAGAACAACCCGCTCAACCACGACGCCGTGCCCGACGACTACCGCGAGGAAGCGCTGCGCCGCAACATGAACCCGCGCATGCTGGTCGAGTTCGTCGACGGCTCGAAGACCATGGTCGAGATGTGCGCCATCGCCAACGCCACCGGGCTGGTGCCGGATGTGCCGGGCATGCACGGCCCGAAGGCCGATCGCGACCAGCTGGCCAAGGTGCTCATCCCGCGCGAGGATGGCGGCATCCTGTCGAAAAAGGGCGTCGTCGACTACACCATCGGCAAGGGCGTGGCGCCCGGCGTCTTCGTCATCGTAGAGGCGACGCACCCGCGCGTCATCGAACGCATGGACGATCTCCATGTCGGCCACGGCCCTTATTACAGCTTCTTCCGGCCCTATCATCTGACGTCGCTGGAAGTGCCGCTGACCGCGGCTCGCATCATGCTCCATGGCCGGCCGGACATGGTGCCGCTGCCGAAGCCTGTGGCCGAAGTCTGCGCCGTCGCCAAGCGCGATCTGGCCGCCGGCGAAACTTTCGACGCCATCGGCGAGACCTGCTACCGGTCATGGACCATGACGATTGCCGAAGCCCGCGCCAAACGGGCGGTACCAGTTGGGCTGCTTGAAGGCGGCAAGGTGTTGAATCCGGTCAAAAAGGGCGAACTGCTGACGGCCGACAATGCCGCGCCCGACCAGACGACAAGGCTATACGCCCTGCGCAAGCTGCAGGACGAGATGCTCTACGGCGGCTGACGCTCTTATCGCTTCCAAACCATACGAATGGCAGGCCACGCTGGCGTTGTCATGACAGACGCGCTATATTGTAGTGACGAAGACAGGAGGTCGTTCAGATGAATCTCCAGATCAGGGATCCCCGGGCAAGAGAACTTGCACGGCAACTCGCCGAAAAACGCAAAATCTCTATGACTGAAGCAGTCATCGAAGCGCTCGAATCCGAATTGTATCGGGAGCGGGAACAGGTTCCGCTGGCCGAACGACTGGCAGCTATTTCACAGGACTTCAGATCCAAGGCAGGCAGCGGCGGCAGGGCTCTGAGTAAGGATGAGATCGACGAGATGTGGGGCCATTCCTGATGTTCGTCGACACCTCGGTGGTTGTCGCAATCCTTGCAGGCGAGGAAGACGCTGCCGATTGGAGCAGCCGGATAGAGCAGTCCCCGGTGAGAATAACGTCCCCGTTGGTGGTGCTCGAAGCAGCGATGCGCCTTTCTTCCCTGCTTGCGGTGGAGCCAGTGGTTGCGGAGGCGGCGATAGAAGCTCTTCTTCTGGAAGCTGAAATCGAAGTCGTTCCGATCGAACGCGGCGATGCGAAACTCGCGATCCGGGCCTTTTCCGGCTATGGTAAGGGACGCGGCCACCCGGCTCGGCTCAACCTCGCCGACTGCCTGTCATACGCCTCGGCGAAAAATCGCGGGATCCCTTTGCTTTATAAAGGGAGCGATTTCTCGCACACCGATCTTGGGTGACCGGAACGCCCCTATTTCCCCAGCTCAATCGACCTGAGGCGCGCCGCCTCAACAGCCTCGGTGAGCAGCTTGGTAAGCCGGTCCTCACCCATCAGCACCGCAAGCGCGGCGGCTGTCGTGCCGTTGGGGCTGGTCACCTGCCGGCGCAACGCGCCGGGTTCCTCGTCGCTTTCGGCGGCGAGCGAAGCCGCGCCATAGACGGTCTGCATGGCAAGCAGCCTGGCCGTCTCAGTCGGCAGGCCGGCCTTCTCGGCTGCGACGGTCAGCGCCTCGATGAAGTGGAAGATATAGGCCGGCCCGGAACCGGAAACCGCGGTCACGGCGTCCATCAGGCTCTCGTCGTCGATCGTCGTGACGACGCCGCTTGCGGAAAGCAGCTCGGCGACGAAACGCCGGACGTCATCGGTGACCAGTGGATTGGAGAACACCACCATCATCCCCTTGCCGATCGCCGCCGGCGTGTTCGGCATGCAGCGGATGACCGGCGCCAGATCGCCGAGGATCTCCTCGAAGGTGCTGACTGGCGTGCCGGCTGCGATGCTGACGAAGGTGGTCCTGCCATCGCCGAAACGCTTGTAGGCGGCGGTGACGTCGCGGATCACCTGCGGCTTCACCGCGATGACGACGAGATCGGGCACCGCATTGGCAGGGATGCTGTCCGCGTGCGCCGCCGTGGCGCAGCCAAGATGCTCGGCCCGCTGGCGCAACTCGGCGTTCGGCTCGACGACGAACACGGCTGATGACGGCAGCTTGCCGGATTTCAGCCAGCCTGTGAGCATGGCGTAACCCATATTGCCGCAGCCGGCGAGAACGAGCCTGATGGTCATGGAAGCCTCCCGAAGATGGTTCTCCTTAGCCGCTCGCGCGGCGCCAGGAAAGGCCAGCCGGCAGAAGATCGATTGGCCAGCGGCTAGTGGGCGAGCCGGACGGGTATCGGTCTGAGCGAAACCTGGCGCAGGCCAAGCACGCCGAGCACGAAGAAAAGCCACACCGGGTCGCCACGGTGGAAGAAGAAGCTTTCGAGGAAGGCGTTGAGCGCGGTGAACAGCACCACCATCATGAAGAAGTCGCCGAGGAAGATGTTCTCCTTGCGCGCAGGGATGCGCATGTAGTCGCGCAACGGCGCGATCAGGAACGTGTAGACCGCGACGCAGAGCGCAGGGATTCCCATCAGCACGGCGATGTCGAGATAGCCGTCATGGCCGTGCACGATGGTGCGGATATCCCACGGGCGGTCGAACGGCTGGTCCTGATTAAGCAACAGCAGCGTTCCCCAGAAGCTTTCGTAGCCGTAACCGGTCCACGGTTTCTTCGCCAGCATCTCGCCGGCGAACTCCCACAGCGTCGTGCGGCCGGTATAGGTGAGGTTGGGGAAATAGACTGCCGCCAGTTGTTTCACGGGCGGGATGAAGACGATGCCGAGCGTGCCGACCGCGGTCGCGATGATCGCCAGCGAAAACAGGATCGGCGTGCCGAGCCGCATGCCGATGAGGCTCGGCAGCACCACGATCATGATGGAGAACGGGACAAGCCCCGCCGTCGTCTTCGAGCCGGTGTGCAGCATGAAGATCATCGCCGCGCAGAAGATGCCGGCGCCCCACCAGCGCTGGCCGCGCCGGAAGAGGTAAAGCCCGGCGAAGCTGAAGCAGGCCATAACCGGCCCGGCGATGTTCTTGTGCGTGAAGACGCCGCGCCACAGGCCCGCATGCTCGGGCTCTTGCGAGTCGGCCGTATGCAGTGCTTCGTGCGGAAAGACTATGAGGCCGATATAGGAGAGCCCGATCACCACGACGGCCGTGAAGATGACGACCCGCGCGAAGGAATCGGCGTCGCGCGGCAGCACCAGGATCGTCGCCATGGTGATGATGCCGATCATGGTGAA
>JBFLWR010000396.1:0-4965 GCA_040755925.1 Pseudomonadota bacterium | reverse complement strand
TGGCGGGCTCGACGGAGAGAAGCCTCTTCGCGGCGGCCTTTACCTGGTCCAGCGTCACCGCGTCGATCAGGGCGGCGCGGCGCTTCACATAGTCGATGCCCAGGTCGTCCACCTGCAGCTCGACCAGCGTGGCGGCGATGGAACCGGAGGAATCCAGATTGCTGATGGCATAGGCGCCGGTCAGGTATCTTTTCGTCGCCGCCAGTTCCTCCTCCGTCGGGCCGTTCTCGGCCATGTCCTTCACCACCTGACGCACGATCGAAAGCGTCTCGGCGGCGCGGTCGGAGCGCGTCGCCGTCGTCACAAGCAGCGCATGGGAATGCTCGTGGTCGACGAGGTCCGAGCTGACGCCATAGGCAAGGCCGCGCTTTTCGCGCACCTCCTCGAAGAGGCGCGAGGTGAAAGTCGAACCGCCGAGGATCTGGTTCATCAGCACGGCGGCGAAGAAATCCGGATCGCTGCGCTTCACACCCGGCCAGGCGAACTGCAGCGAGGTCTGCGGCAGATCGTAATTCACCTCGAGCTGCTGGCCGAGTTTGGGCGTGACGTCGGCCACCGGAGCGAGCGCCTGCTTTTCCGGGAGGTCGCCGAACACCTCGTCCAGCTTGGCGCTCAGCGTGGCGGCGTCGATGTCGCCAACGACAGCGACATGCAGGCCCGCGCGGGCGAAATTCGCCTTGTGGAAGGCCCTGAGGTCGTCGGGCGTGATGGTGGCGAGGCTCTCCCTGGTGCCCTCGTCCGGCCGCGCGTAAGGGTGTTCACCATAGATCGCGCGCAACCAGCGCTTCTGGGCGATCGAGTTCGGGTCGCGCTCGTTGGCGAGGATGCCGGAAAGCAACTGGGAACGAATGCGGTCGATCGGCTCAGGATCGAAACGCGGACTGTTCACCGCCAGCTTCAGCAGGCCGAAAGCCTCGTCCTTCTCGTTGGACAGCATGCGCATCGAGCCATAGGTGCCGTCGCGCGCCGGCTCGAAGCTCATCTCGGCCCCGGCATCGTCGAGCTTCTGCTGGAAGGCATCGCTGTCGAGGTCGGCCGCGCCCTCGTCGAACAGGCCGCTCATCAGATTGACCAGCCCTTCCTTGCCGGCCGGGTCCTGCGCGGTGCCGCCGTCGAAGACGAAGCGGATGGCGACCAGCGGTATCGAATGATCCTCCACCAGCCAGGCGGTGACGCCCTTCTTCGACTTGACCTCCTGGATGTTGACCTCTGCACGCGCCAGCGCCGGCAGGAGCAGGAAGAACAGGGCGAAGCAGAGCGTGGCGAAGGCGCGATAAAGCTTGCCGCCTTCACTCGCGGCAGGCGCTGGATGGGCGCGTTGCGCCAAGACGGTCGAATTGCGGTGAACGGGTTGCGCGGAAACCAGGCTCATCATCAATTCCCCGCCTGTTGCTGCGGCAAGAGATAGCCGGTGGTCGAATGGTCGAGGACCAGGTAGCGGGCGGCGACGGCCTTGACCTGGTCGGCGGTGACCTTGCGGATGCGGTCGGGCCATTCCTGGACGCTCTTGACGTTGCCGCCGGTGGCGAGCGTCGAGCCATAGATGTTGGCCATGTCGTCCTGCTTGTCGCGTGCAAAGATCATAGAGCGGACGTAGCGGTTCTTCGCCCGCTCCAGCTCGTCGTCGGTCACGCCATCCTTGGCGAGGCGCACGATCTCGGCGTCGACCGCCGCCTCGACATCGGCGAGCTTGGCATCGCCGCGCGGCGAGCCGTAGACGGTGAAGTTGGTGGCATCGAGCATGGTGCCCTGGAAATAGGCGCCCGCATCGGCGGCAATGCCCTGCTTGACCACCAGCTGCTGGTAGAGCCGGCTGCGGCTGCCGCCGCCCAGGATCTCGGCCAGGAGATCGAGCGCCTCGGCCTCGCCGTCCCTGGCGGTGTGATAGGACGGCACAACCCATTGCGTCGAAAAGCTCGGCACCGAGACGCGCGCGTCGGTGAGCGTCACCGTGCGCTTGGTGTTCTGCTCCGGCTCGACCGGGCGGATGCGCGGGCGCAGGTCCGGGCCGCGCGCCACCTTGCCGAAGGCCCGCTCGGCCATGGCCTTGACAGCGTCGGGGTCGACGTCGCCCACCACCACGACCACGGCGTTGTTCGGCCGGTAGTAACTGTCGTAAAAAGCCGTGGCGTCGGGGCGGTTCAGCTGCTTCATCTCCTGCATCCAGCCGATCACAGGAATGCGGTAGGGCTGGTTCTGCCACAACGTCGCGCTGACTTCCTCCTCGAGCACCGCCTGGGGATTGCTGTCGATGCGCGAGCGGCGCTCCTCCAGGATCACGTCACGCTCGGTCTTGATGACATCGTCGGTGAGTATGAGGTTGCGCATGCGGTCGGCCTCGAAGCCCATCATCTGCTCAAGCGCCGAGGGCGGCACAGTCTCGTGGAAGGCGGTGTAGTCATAGGAGGTGAAGGCGTTGTTCGAGCCGCCTATGTCGGACACGGCGCGATCGAACTCACCGGCGGCGTGATTGGTCGTGGCCTTGAACATCAGATGCTCGAAGAAATGGGCGATGCCGGATTTGCCGGGCGGCTCGTCCGCGCTGCCGATCTTGTACCAGACCATGTGAGTGACAATGGGGGCGCGATGGTCCGGGATGACGACCAGTTCCAGGCCGTTGTCGAGCAGGAAATCCTTGACCTCGGCTTCGTCCGCGGCGCGCACCGGAGCCGCCACCAACGCCAATGTGCCGGCAAGGATTGCGGCGCGCAGCCGTTTTGCCGTCAATGCCATCAAATTCTCCGGTTCCGGTTGCGCGACGATAGGCAAGCTGTGCCGCCGAGGCAAAGTGAATTGTTCGGCATTTTCGAGGCGGCCTCAGCCAACCTCGATAAACCGGATGACGGTCTCGCCGTAACCGCGCTCATGCACCAGGGAAAAGCCCTCGCCGGGTGAGAACGGCGCCGACGCGGCTTCCTCGACCACGCAGAGCGCGCCGGGCAACAGCCAGCCACCGGCCTGTGCCGAGTGAAGCGCACGCTCGCCCAGCCCCTTGCCGTAGGGCGGGTCGGCGAAGACCAGGCCAAAAGCCGAGAGCGTGCCGGCCTCGCCCAGATGCGTGGCGTCGCGGCGGAAGATCTTGGTGCGGCCGGTGAGCCCGAAGGCCTCGACATTGTCGCGGATCAGGCCACGTCCTTCGGCCGATTCCTCGATGAAGACGCAGTAGGAAGCGCCGCGCGACAGCGCCTCCAGCCCGAGCGCGCCGGTGCCGGCGAAGAGATCGAGCACGCGGCCGCCCCCGAGCTTTTCGGCGTGGCGATGCGCCAGGACGTTGAACACCGCCTCACGGGTGCGGTCGGTGGTCGGACGGATGGCGTTCGAACGGGGCGTCGCCAGCGGACGCCCGCGAAACTCACCGCCGACGATCCGCATTGCCACCCCTCGGCTTCGGGCCACGCGGCTTGTCGCCGCCACCTTCCGGACGCTCGCCCCTCGGCTTGCCGAACGGCTTTGCACCTGGCTTGAACGACGCCTTGCGCGCCTTGGCCTCGGCGGCCCTGGCCGCATCGGCTTCCGCCCTGCCCTTGCCGATCGGGCGCGCGCCCGGCGCCATCCAGACATTGGCCTTGCGCTGTCCAGGCGGATCGATCGGCCGCTGCTCGCGCTCGCCCTTCTTTCCGCCTGGCTTGGCCGCGAAGCCGCGCGGCTTATCGCCGAAGTTCCGCTCCGGTTTCGGACCGCGCTCACCGAAGGCCCGGTCGGGCTTGGTCGTGAGCTTGCCCAGCGCCTCGTCGCGGCTGCCTTCGCGGCGCTTGCGGGCCTTGATCAGCCCACCCTCGCCGATCGGCCGGCGATCGCCTTCGCGCGTCGCCTTCGGCCGATCCGTTTCCTCGCGTCGGGGCTCGGTGCGCCGCACCGGCTTGTTTGAAAACGGCTTGGCGATCTCGGCGTCGAAATTGGCGCCGGCCTCCTCGATCAACCGTTCGCCGAGCTGGTCGCGCAGCACGCGGCCCTTGATCTCCAGCACATGGCCCTCTGGCAGATCCTCGAGCTGGAACGGCCCATAGGAAATGCGGATCAGCCGCGTCACTTCGAGGCCGAGCGCGCCGAGGATGTTCTTCACCTCGCGGTTCTTGCCTTCGCGCAGTCCGATCGTCAGCCAGGCGTTGGAGCCCTGCTCGCGATCGAGCGACGCCTCGATCGCGCCGTAGAACACACCGTCGACCGCAATGCCTTCGCGCAGGCCGGCCAGCGCGCTCTCCTCGACCTTGCCGTGGACGCGCACGCGATAGCGCCTGAGCCAGCCGGTGGCCGGCAGTTCCAGCACCCGCGACAGCCCGCCGTCATTGGTGAGCAGCAGCAGGCCCTCGGTGTTGATGTCGAGTCGGCCGATGGTCATCAGCCTGGGAAGGTCCGCCGGCAAGACGTCGAAGACGGTCTCGCGGCCTTCAGGATCGCGGTTGGTGGTGACCACGCCCGCCGGCTTGTGGAACAGGAACAGCCGCGTGCGCTCGATCGGCGGGATCTCGGTGCCGTCGAGATGGATGACGTCGTCGGCCATCACGTTGAAGGCCGGCGATTCCAGCACCTTGCCGTTGACCTTGACGCGGCCTGCCGCGATCAGTTCCTCGGCGTCGCGGCGCGAGGCGATGCCTGCGCGGGCAAGCCGCTTGGCGATGCGCTCGCCGGCCTCCGGTTCAGCGTCGGCCGGACGTGGGCGCGGCTTGAAGCCGCCTTCCGGCTTTGCACGGTCGCGTGGCGGTCGATCGCTGAAGTCGCGCTTTGGCCTTTCGGCGAAGTCACGCTTGGGGCGATCGGCAAAGTCACGCTTGGGCCGATCAAAACGCCGTTCGCCGCCCTCGCCCTCGATAGCCATCGGCCGGTCGCCGCGCGGCGTGTAGGGCTTGCGGTCCCGATTTTCGAAGGGCTTGCCTTCGCGAGGCGGGCCTTTGCGGAACGGCCTTTCGCCACGCTCGGCGCCTTCCTCGCGCGGCTTGTAGGCGCGCTTGAAGTCGCGCGCCGGGC
>JBFLWR010000395.1:0-7013 GCA_040755925.1 Pseudomonadota bacterium | reverse complement strand
GGCGTGACCTATGGGGTCATTCCGGCGGCAGCCTGACCACGACATTTTTGGAGACGAGTGATGTTGGAAGAAGCCCGATACCGGTGGCATCCGATCGCCGCTGCCCATGATCTGCCGTTCCGCCATGTTTTCCATGGCCAGCTCCTTGGCCGGGAGTTTGCCGTCTGGCGGGCCGATGACGGCTACGTCAACATCTGGGAGAACCGCTGCCTGCATCGCGGCGTGCGGCTGTCGATCGGCATCAATGACGGCCGCGAGCTGAAGTGCCAGTATCACGGCTGGCGCTATTCGAACCGCACCGCCGGCTGTACCTACATCCCGGCGCACCCGGCCGACGCGCCGGCCCGCACCATCACCAATCGCACCTATCCGGCGGTCGAGCGCTACGGCCTCGTCTGGTCCTCGGAGGAGCCGCGCGGCGAGGTGCCGGATGTCACCGGCCTGGCCGAGGGCAAGCTGCTTGCGCTCCGCGGCATCCCCGTCAATGCGCCGGCCGACAAGGTCGCCGAGAAGCTGAAGGCCTATCGCTTCCAACCCAACGGCGTGATCAACGGCGATAGTGCCGAAATCAGCGTCGAGGCCTCTCAGGACTTCGCCGTGGCGCTGCGGTCGCGCGACGGCGGCGCCGAAACGCTTGGCGTCTTCTTCGTCCAGCCGGTCGATTCCAACCGCTCGGTCATCCGTGGCGTGCTCGACCGGGATGCCGACGGCGCCGCGCGCATCGCTATCCTGCGCCATCACAACGAACGGCTTTCCAAGCTGCGCGACGAGGTCGAGCGCGATGTGGCGAACGCGCCGGCGCCCGCGCCGATCGAACCGGTCTATGAACGGGTGTCGGCCGAGCTTGCCGAAATGCCGGAGCTGACCGCACACGGCCGCAAGGCGGCGCTGCGGGTCACGGTGGCGAGGAAATGGCAGGCCGCCGACGGCATTGCGGGCTTCGAGCTGCGGCCGATCAAGGGTATCCTGCCGACCTTCCAGCCGGGCGCGCATATCGACGTCCACATGCCGAATGGCGAGATCCGCCAGTATTCGATCACCAATGGGCCGGGTGAAACCGACAGCTTCATCATCGGCGTCAAGCTGGAGCGGGATTCGAAGGGCGGCTCGAAATGTATGCACGAAACCGTGCGCGAAGGCGACGTGCTGGCGATCTCGGAGCCACGCAACAACTTCCCGCTGCGCCGCGACGCGATCAAGACGATCTTCGTTGCCGGCGGCATCGGCATCACGCCGCTGCTGGCTATGGCGCAGGCGTTGAAGAACCAGGAACTGACGCATGAACTGCACTATTTCGCGCAAGGCGAGGAGCATCTCGCATTCGCCGATCGCCTGAAGCTGCTTGGCGAAGCGCTGCGGCCGCATCTCGGGCTATCGCCGGACGCCACCGGCGCCGAACTTCGTCGCGTGCTTGCCGGCTACCGGAACGGCATGCACCTCTACATCTGTGGCCCTGGCCCGATGCTGGAGGCGGCGCGCAGGATCGCGGCCGAGCAGGGCTGGCCCGACAGCGCCGTGCATTTCGAGTATTTCAAGAACACCAACAAGATCGACGACAGCTCGAGCTTCGAGGTGGCGCTGGCGCGCTCCTGCGTCACGCTGCAGGTGCAGGCCGGCAAGACGATCCTGCAGGTCATGCGCGAGAGCGGCATCGACGTGCCGTCTTCCTGCGAGCAGGGCGCCTGCGGCACCTGCGTCGCGACGGTCATCGAGGGCGAGCCCGACCATCAGGACGTCTACCTCAATGACGCCGAGCGCAAGGCCGGAACCAGGATCATGACCTGCGTTTCGCGCGCCAAGTCGGCGCGCCTCGTGCTCGACATCTAGGAGCTACTTATGATCACGCTTTACGACTACGAGCTGTCGGGCAATTGCTACAAATTGCGGCTGCTGATGAGCTTCCTCGGCATCGACCACAAGACCGTGCCGGTCGACTTCTATCCTGGACGCGAGCACAAGTCGGAATGGTTCCTCAAGCTCAATCCGCTCGGCCAGTTGCCGGTCATCGACGATGATGGGCTGATCTTGCGCGACGCCCAGGCGATCCTGGTCTACCTCGCCTCGAAATACGATCCGTCTGGCAAATGGTATCCGAGGGACAATCCGGCGCTGCTCGGCGAGATCAGCCAGTGGCTGGCCTTTGCCGACGGCATCACATCGACCGCCTCCGCGGCCCGCCTGCACGATGCGCTGTTCTACGATTTCGATATCGACGCCGCGCGCGCCGGCGCGCACCGCTTGTTCCGCATCCTCGACGAGCATCTGTGGTTCGGCGAGCAGGAAGGTCGCCAGTGGATCTGCTCGGCCGCGCATCCGACGATCGCCGACATCGCCTGCTTCCCTTACATCATGCTGTCGGAAGAGGGTGGTATTCAGCGGCAGGACTATCCGGCGATCCGCCGCTGGTGCGATCGCGTGAAGCGCATCAAGGGCTTCATCGTCATGTCGGGCGTGTTTCCAGCCGGGCCCGCCAGGGCCGCCGCATAGTTGCAGATAACGAGGCCGGGCATTCGCGTCGGCCAGCCAGGATTTAGGGAGAGGGAACGAATGAAAACGCGTGCCGCGGTCGCCGTTGGAGCAGGAAAGCCGCTTGAGATCATGGAGGTGGACCTCGAGGGTCCGCGCGAGGGCGAGGTCCTGGTCGAGGTCAAGGCGACCGGCATCTGCCACACCGACGAGTTCACTTTGTCGGGCGCCGATCCCGAAGGCATCTTCCCCGCCATCCTCGGCCATGAGGGCGCCGGTGTCGTCGTCGATGTCGGCAAGGGCGTCACCTCGCTGAAGAAGGGCGACCACGTCATCCCGCTCTACACGCCCGAATGCCGCCAGTGCCCGTCCTGCCTGTCGCGCAAGACCAATTTGTGCACGGCGATCCGCGCCACGCAGGGGCAAGGCCTGATGCCGGACGGCTCGTCGCGCTTTTCGGTCGGCGGCGAGAAGATCTTCCACTACATGGGCTGCTCGACCTTCTCCAACTTCACCGTGCTGCCCGAGATCGCGCTGGCCAAGGTCAATCCCGACGCCCCCTTCGACAAGATCTGCTACATCGGCTGCGGCGTGACCACCGGCATCGGCGCGGTGATCAACACGGCCAAAGTCGAGCAGGGGGCGACGGCGGTCGTCTTCGGCCTCGGCGGCATCGGCTTGAACGTCATCCAGGGTCTTCGGCTGGCCGGCGCCGACATGATCATCGGCGTCGATCTCAACAACGACAAGAAGGCCTGGGGCGAGAAGTTCGGCATGACGCATTTCGTCAATCCGAAGGAGATCGACGGCGACATCGTGCCTTACCTGGTCAACATGACCAAGCGCGGCGCCGACCAGATCGGCGGCGCCGACTACACCTTCGACTGCACCGGCAGCACCAAGGTGATGCGCCAGGCGCTGGAAGCCTCGCATCGCGGCTGGGGCAAGTCGGTCATCATCGGCGTTGCCGGCGCCGGCCAGGAGATTGCGACGCGTCCCTTCCAGCTGGTCACCGGCCGCACTTGGATGGGCACCGCCTTCGGCGGCGCGCGCGGCCGCACCGACGTGCCGAAGATCGTCGACTGGTACATGGAGGGCAAGATCCAGATCGACCCGATGATTACCCACACGCTGAAGCTCGACGACATCAACAGGGGTTTTGACCTCATGCATGAGGGCAAGTCGATCCGCAGCGTCGTGGTTTACTGAGGCAAAGCCGCTTTTTGAGGAAAACCATGGGGCCGCGGGCCGAACGCCCGCGACCTTCGTGGTCAAACAGGGAGGAAGTGTAAATGGCGGAAAAACTGCATCACTCGATCGACAACGGGCTGCCGAAGGAAAGCGCAAGCTTTGCCGGCGGCACGCTGGTTTGCCTGTGCACCAGCAAGCCGGTGAAGGTGAAGGTCAAGGGCCAGATCGCCCACAACCATGCCTGCGGCTGCACCAAGTGCTGGAAGCCTGACGGCGCTGTGTTCTCGGTCGTGGCCGTTGCCGGCAGCGGCGACGTCACGGTCGCCGAGAACGGCGACAAGCTGAAGGTGGTCGATCCGGCGGCGCTGATCCAGCGCCATGCCTGCACCGGCTGCGGCGTGCACATGTATGGCCCGGTCGAGCGCGACCATCCCTTCAAGGGCCTGTCCTTCATCCATCCCGAGCGCTTCGAGGAAGACGGCTGGTCGCCGCCGGGCTTCGCCGCCTTCGTCTCGTCTATCATCGAATCCGGTGTCGACCCGGGCCGCATGGCCGGCATTCGCGGCCAGCTGAAGTCGATCGGGCTCGAACCCTACGACTGCCTCAGCCCAGGCCTGATGGACTACATCGCCACCTGGACCGCCAAGAAATCCGGCGCGCTTCCGGCCTGACAAATCTGAAATTTCGTGCGAAAGGGCCGGCCGATGCCGGCCCTTTCGTGCATCTGGAGATGTGATTGTCAGCCCCAGTCATCTACGTCGATGCCGACGCCTGTCCGGTCAAGGCCGAGGTCGAGAAGGTCGCCGAACGCCATGGTGTCGTCGTCACCTACGTCTCCAATGGCGGCCTGCGCCCGTCGCGCGATCCGATGGTGCGCAATGTCGTCGTCTCCAAGGGCGCCGACGCGGCGGACGACTGGATCGTGGAGAATGCCAGGCCCAACGACGTGGTTGTGACGGCGGACATCCCGCTTGCCGCGCGTACGGTGGCGCTCGGCGCGCATGTGCTTGGGCCGACCGGTCGGCCCTTCACGCTGGAGACCATCGGCATGGCTGTGGCGATGCGCGACCTGAAGCAGCATCTGCGCGAGACAGGCGAAAGCCGCGGCTTCAACGCCGCCTTCACGCCGAAGGACAGGTCGCAATTTCTCGGCGAGCTCGACCGCATCTTGCGGCGCGCGCTGAAATCCGCCACACCGGACTGACCGCTTCCGGAGGTCGCGCCATGGTTGACGACGCACCCGTCAAGCCGCCGATGCATCGGCATATGCAGTTCGCCATATCCGCGATCATCGGCCTCGTCGCGCTGGCGATAGCACTCGTCCTGCACGCCCCGCTTGCCTATCTGATCGGCGCCAACGCGTTCTTTGCCGCCTATGTCGTTCTGGTCCTGCGACTGATGCCGAGGCTTACCGGCCATTATCTCAGCAAGAACGCGCGTTCCGCCGACCTGCCGTTGCGCATGATTTTCGCAGTCACGCTCTTCGTTGTTGGCGTTGCCATCGGTTCGCTGTTTCAGATCATCAATCAGAAGGGCGCGCATCCGATAGCCATCGTCTTCGCGATGCTGTCGATTCCGCTCGGCTGGTTCGCCATCCACGCCATGGCTTCGTTGCACTACGCCCATGTTTATTGGATGGATGGGGACGAGGTGGACGCCAAAACCAAGAAGAAGATGCCCGTCGGTGGCCTGGAGTTCCCTGGTGGGAAAAGGCCGGAGGGCTGGGACTTCCTGTATTTTTCAACTGTCATCGGCATGACCGCGCAAACCGCCGATACCGGCATCACCACGACGCACATGCGACGCGTCGTGCTGCTCCATTCGATCCTTTCCTTCTTCTTCAACGCCGTGATCCTCGCCGCGGCGGTCAATCTCGCGGTCAGTCTCGGTGGTCCGTAATAAATCCGTGATCGCATGAAACATCGACTTGTGCGGCGACGTATTGAGGGGAAGACAATGACCTGAGACGCCGTGGATCCGCGCGGCTGGAGGACAGGATGGATTCTGCTGCCACCGAACCCACCACAGAGGCCGGCAAGGATGCGACCCTTGTCTACCGGCAGTCGCGCTGGACGCGACTGACCCACTGGCTCTGGGCAATCTCGCTGTTCTTCATGCTCCTGTCGGGTCTGCAGATCTTCAATGCCCGTCCCCAGCTCTATATCGGCAAGCAGTCCGGCTTCGAGTTCAACAACACAGTCCTGGAAATCGGCGCCGAGAACACCGCGAACGGTCCGCGCGGCTTCACCGAAATCCTTGGCCATCGCTTCGACACGACTGGGGTGCTCGGCTGGTCAGGCCCTGCCGGACAGGAAACGCCACGCGCCTTCCCCGCCTGGGCGACGATACCTTCCTACTACGACCTCGGCACGGCCCGCGTGGTGCATTTCTTCTTCGCCTGGATCCTGACCACAACCCTACTCGTCTGGCTGATTGCGGGTCTCATCAACGGCCACATACGCCGCGATCTTGCGCCGCGCCTGTCTGACCTGCGCAAGCTGCCACGCGACGTCATCGACCACGCCAGGCTGAAGTTCCATCACACCCGCGAATACAACACGCTACAGAAGATGGCTTATGGCGGCGTGCTGTTCGTGTTGTTGCCGCTGATGATGATCACCGGTCTTGCCATGTCACCGAGCATGAACTCGGTGCTGCCCTGGCTCAACGAACTGCTCGGCGGCAGGCAGACGGCTCGCACCATCCATTTCAGCGTGATGGTGCTGCTCGTCCTCTTCTTCATCGTCCACATACTGATGATCCTCGCCGCCGGCCCGATCAACGAGCTGCGCTCGATCATCACCGGCTGGTACCGCACCGACCCGCCCGCAAAGCACGACGAGCCGGCCGAGAGGAGTGCCTGAGATGCCAAAATTCCAGATCAGCCGCCGCAAATTCCTGACCGCCAGCAGCCTTGGCCTGTCCGGCATCATGCTGTCCGGCTGCGATGCCTTCGACGACCAGCTCGGCATCGGCGACGGGCTGCGCAGCTTCCTCGAAAACGCCAACGACCTGACCCACCGCGCGCAGCGCCTGCTCGCCGGCCGCGACGCGCTGGCGCCGGAATTCACCGAGGCCGACATCCGCCAGCCGCAGCGGCCGAACGGCAGCACCGCGCCCGACGACGATACCTACAAGGGCCTTCTCGCCAACAATTTCGCCGACTGGCGCCTGGAGGTTTCAGGCTTGGTGGAAAAGCCGCTATCGCTCACCCGCGAGCAGTTGCAGAATATGCCGAGCCGCACCCAGATCACCCGCCACGACTGCGTCGAAGGCTGGAGCTGCATCGCCAAATGGACCGGCACGCCGCTTTCACTGGTGCTCGACCAGGCCGTCGTCAAGCCGCAGGCGCGCTA
>JBFLWR010000394.1:0-46283 GCA_040755925.1 Pseudomonadota bacterium | reverse complement strand
CCAGCGCAGGCATTCCTGCAGGAAGCCCATGCGCGGCCCCGGCATGGCGAAGTGAGGATACTTGTGGCCCCACGGACCGATCAGCCCCTTGCGGATGCCGGGCAGCTTTTCAAGCATGCGGAAGATCGGGTTCGGGTAGCCGTCAGCCCAGCCGCCGACGGCGTAGACCGGAATCTCGACGTCGGAATAATCCTCGCAGATCGAGCCGTGCTTGTAGAAGTCGTCGCGGCGCTGGTGCTCGAACCAGTCCTGCATCCAGATGCCGTTGCCCTTGAGGCGACCTTCCCACAGCTCGCGCCAGCGCTCGCCGACGATCAGCGGATCGGGCGGCGTCATCGCGATCGCCCAGGCGGTGGTGCCCCAGATCAGGTTGTCGCACATCTGCGCGCCGCCGAGATAATGGACGTCATCATTGTAGCGGTCGTCGGTCGAGCAGAGCGATATGACGGCCTTGAGCGCCGGCGGGCGGCGCGCGGCGACCTGAAGCCCATTGAAGCCGCCCCAGCTGATGCCGATCATGCCGACCGTGCCTGAGCACCATGGCTGCTTCGCCAGCCATTCGATGACGGCGATACAGTCGTCCTGCTCTTGCTTCAGGTACTCGCCCTTGCAGACCCCTTCGCTGTCGCCCGTGCCGCGCATGTCGACCCGAACCCCGGCATAGCCGTGGCCGGCGAAGTAAGGGTGGGTGAGGGCGTCGCGCTCCACCGTTCCGTCGCGCTTGCGGTAGGGCAGGTATTCGAGGATGGCAGGCGCCGGATCATCCTCGGCGTCCTCCGGCAGCCAGATGCGCGCGGCAAGCTTCACGCCGTCCGGCATCGGGATCCACAGGTTCTCGATCTCGCGAACCTTGCGCGGGAAATCGGTGACGACGCGGATGTCTTTCATCGGACGGACCTTCAGCTTGCGGCAATTGTCTGGGCGGCGCTCAGGCCGGCATTGAGCGGGAAATGGCAGGTGAGCCGGCTCGATCCGGCCACGGAAGGGGCAGGGGCCTGCGTTCGGCAGACATCCTGGGCAAAAAGGCAGCGCGTGTGAAACTCGCACCCCGCAGGTCTGTCGAGCAGCGACGGCACCTCGGCGGGCAATGCGATGCGGTTGTGCACCTTGTCCGGATCTGGCTCGGGGTTCGCGGAAAGCAGCGCGGCGGTGTAGGGATGATGCGGCGCCTGGAAGATCGCTTCCGTCTCGCCTTCCTCGACGAAACGTCCGAGATACATCACCGCCATTCGGTCGGCGATCTGGCGGACCACGTGCAGATTGTGCGTGATGATGAGCATCGACAGGCCCATGCGGTCGCGCAGGTCATTGAGCAGATTGAGCACCTCACCCTGGATCGACACGTCGAGGCCGGCCGTCGGCTCGTCGGCGACGATCAGCACCGGGTCGAGCGCCACGGCCCTCGCAACGCCAACCCGGCGCGCC
Organism: Pseudomonadota bacterium; assembly: GCA_040755925.1. Classification (GTDB taxonomy): domain Bacteria; phylum Pseudomonadota; class Alphaproteobacteria; order Rhizobiales; family Rhizobiaceae; genus Mesorhizobium. The sequence continues at coordinate 44,858 of JBFLWR010000394.1, read as the reverse complement.
TGGCCACCGGAGAGCTGGTGCGGATAGCGGTCGGCGAAATCGCGCGGCAGACCGACCAGGGCGAGCAGGCGCTCCACCTCGGCTTCGAGGCTGCGGCCCGAGAGGCCGTGGATGGCGAAAGGCTCCGCCAGCAGGGAGCGGACGCTGAGCCGTGGCGACAGCGAGCCGACAGGGTCCTGGAACATCATCGACATCTTGCGTCGCAGCGGCTTCCATTCCGCTTTCGTCAGGTCGCGCGTTTCCCGGCCCTCGAAGCGGATCGAGCCACCCGCCACCGGCTGCAGCCCGTTGACGGCGCGCGCCAGCGTGGTCTTGCCCGAGCCGGACTCGCCGACCAGCGCGAGCGTCTGGCCGCGCTCCAGCGTGAAGCCGACACCGGCGACGGCATCGATCTCGGTGCGGCGGCCGGCCAGCGCGCTCATCATGCCGCCGATGCGGAAGCGCACCTGAAGATCGGAAACGGAAAGCAATGGCTCGGCCGTCATGCCGCCGCTCCGGCAGTTTCGCCGGCGTGCCAGCATCGCGCTACGTGAGACGCGCTGAGCACGGTATCGGGCGGCATTTTCGAGCAGACATCGTCAGCGAGTTCGCAGCGTGCCTGGAAAACGCAGCCCTTTGGACGGTTGCGCAGGTCCGGCAGCGTTCCGGGGATGGTCGGCAGCCGGGGCTCGCGACGCGAAAGCCTTGCCGGATCGCAGGCAAGCAGCTTCCTGGTGTAGGGGTGACGCGGGTTGTGGAAGATGTCCCGGGTCGAGCCGCGTTCGACGACCTCTCCGGCATACATGACGATCATCTCGTCGCACAGCTCGGCGATGACGCCGAGATGATGCGAGATGAACAGTACGGAGCAGCCGATCTGCTTCTGCAGGTCCTTGAGCAGTTCGATGATGGCGACCTCGAGTGTGGCGTCGAGCGCCGTGGTCGGCTCGTCGGCGATCAGCAGCGAGGGCCGCATCAGCAGCGCCATGGCGATCGCGATGCGCTGCTTCATGCCGCCGGAGAATTCGTGCGGGAACTGTGCCAGCCGGCGCTCGGGATCGGGGATGCGGACCTTGCGCAGCATCTCGATGGACAGCGCGTCCTTCTCCTTGCGCGAGCGGCCCGAACGGTACTGGATGTCGCGCATCTGCTTGCCTACGGAGAGCACCGGGTTGAGCGCGCCCATCGGGTCCTGGAAGACGGTCGCGATCCTCTGCCCGCGCAGCGCCCGCATGCCGTCGCCGTCGAGGCGGGCGAGGTCGCTTTCGCCCTCGAACAGGATCTGGCCCGACGTCACTGAGCCATTGTCGGCGAGCAGGCCGAGGATGGCGTTGATCAGCGTCGACTTTCCACAACCCGACTCGCCGACGACGCCGACGATCCGGTTAGACGGAACCTCCAGGTTTACCTTGCGAAGCGCCTGCAAAGTGCCGGTCTCGGTGGCGAAGTCGACGCTGAGGTCCTTGATGTCGAGGACGGTCATGTGCGCCTCTTCAGCCTGGGGTCGAAGACGTCGCGCAGGGTCTCGCCAAGGAAGGTGAAGCCGAGCGTGGTGAGGATGATCGGCAGGCCTCCGGCGATCACGATCCAGTAGGAGTCGCGGATGTTGACGAAGCCGTCGTTCAGGATCGAGCCCCAGCTCGGCATAGGTGGCCTGACGCCCAGGCCGAGGAAGCTCAGGCCGGCCTCGATCGCCACGACGACCGGGATGTCCATCGAAGCGAGGATGAGGATGGGGCCGATGACGTTGGGCAATATGTGGACCGTCAGAATGCGGGCCGTGCTGGCGCCCATCGAGCGCGCCGCCATCACATGCTCGGCCGACTTCAGGACGAGCGTCTGCGTGCGGATGATGCGGGCATAGCCGGGCACATTGACCAGCACCACCACGATCAGCACAGCAAGCAGGGAAGGCCCGGTCAATGTCACAAGCGTGAGCGCCAGCATCACGGTCGGGAAGCTCTTGATGGCGTCGAAGAGCAAAAGCATCAGATTGTCGAGCCAGCGTGGCCCGTAGCCGGCGATCAGTCCGAGCACGATGCCGCCGACGAGCGACAGCCCGGTCGCGCCGAGCGCGATCGCAAGCGCGATGCGGCCGCCATGCAGCACGCGTGAGAACAGGTCGCGCCCAAGATGGTCGGTGCCGAGCAGGTGATGGAGGCTTGCCGGCGCGAAGCGCTCGGCCGGCGCGAGTTTCGTCGGGGGATAGCTGGCCAGCACGTCGGCGAAGAGAGCCGAAAGCACGACGATCACGACAAGCGTCAGGCCGAACGCGCCGAGCGGCTCGCGAATGATGCGCCTGAGGATGCGACCCGCCTTGGCGAAGCGCTCGCGCGGCGGCCGGTCAACTAAAGCTTGTTCTGACACGGGGGTCCAACGCACCAATGAGGATGTCGGCGAGAGCGTTCACCGCGACGAAGAAGACGGTCGTCACCAGCACGGCGCCGGTGACGACGGGATAGTTTCGCACGGAAATCGCCTCGTAGACCAGCTTGCCGATGCCGGGACGGGCAAAGACGATCTCGGCGAAGACCGCGGAAGACACCATATTGCCGATGCCGACGCCGAGCAGCGTGACGGTCGGCAGGATGGCTATGCGCAGGGCATAGGAATAGGTGATGCGCCGGTCGGTCAGGCCGAAAGCGCGCGCGGTGCGGATGTGGCTGGCTTCCAGCGTCTCCAGCATCGAGGCCCGCACCATGCGCGCGATGTAACCCACCCAGCCGACCCCGATCGAAAGCGAGGGCAGGACAAGGTGCTTCAGCTGGCTGGTGAGGTTGCCGGGCTCTCCGGCGCCGATTGCCGGGAGCCATTGCAGGGCGACGGCGAAGACCAGTAGCGAGTAGATCGCGATGACGAAGGACGGCACCGCGATGACGGCGACCGAAAGCACGCCGATGACGCGGTCGACGAAACCGCCGCGACGCACCGCCGCGATGCAGCCCAGCGGAATGCCGAGCAGCACCGACCAGGAGATCGCCCCCGCGATCAGCGCCAGGGTGTACGGCAATTGCTCGAACACGACGTTGAGCACCGGCCGGCCCGACAGCACCTCGGTGCCGAGGTCTCCGCGCAGCGCGGAGAAATAGAACCTCGCGAACTGGATCCAGATTGGCTGGTCCAGCCCCATGCGGCTGCGCAGCGCCTGGACCATCTCGGGCGTGGCGCGCGGGCCGAGCGCCACCGACGCGGGGTCGCCCGGGATCACATAGATCATGGCGAACAGCATCACCATCGCGACGCTCACGATGATGATGCCCAGTCCCAACCGTTTCAGAGCATAGCGGAGCATCTCAGGAACCGGTCGATCCGCTCCGCGCCGTGCCGTGGTCGTCCATCACGTCAGGCAGGTTTGAAGTCCGCGAAGCAAGGCTCGCCATTCGGCTTGAGGGCGGCCGCCACGCTCTTGCGGTACATCACGCCGGTAACCTCATGGGTGAGGAAGACGTAGCTTCCGCTCTCCTCCATCAGGTCCTGCATCTTCTTGTACATGACGTCGCGCTTGGCCGGGTCGAGCTCGACCTTGCCTTCGGCGACCAGCCTGTCGAACTCCGCGTTGCTGAACTGCTCCCAGTTCCACTCGCCGATCTGACTGGTCGTGTACCACTCCGTCGCCCAGCTCGGGTCCGGCTGCATCGAGAAGCGCGACAGCACCATCTGGAGCTTCTTGTAGTAAGGGTTGTCCTTCGACCCCAGCGTCCAGAACGTGCCGCTGTCGTTCTGCTTGATTTCGACATTGATGCCGATGTCCTGCAGATTGGCCTGCACCACCTGCGCCGCCGAGAGCCGTTCCGCCTTGTTGAGGATGTCGAGCGTCACGGTGACGCCGCTGGCGCCGGCCTTGGCGACCAGATCGCGCGCCTTGTCCGGGTCGTATTCGAAAAGGTTCTTCTCGCGGTGGCCGACGAGGCCGGGCGCGATGATGCCGGTCGAGGTGGCGGCGGCGCCGAAATAGGCCGCGTCGACGACAGCCTTGCGGTCGACGCCGTACTGGACGGCCCGGCGCAGGTCGGGGTTGTCGAAAGGCGCGGCGATCTGGTTCATGCCGAGCCAGACGAAGGCGAGCGACGGCTTTTCGACCACAACGGTGTCCGCCGGCGGCGTCTCCTTCAGCCGCTTGATCGAGGACACCGACGTCCAGGTGTAGTCGAGGTCGCCCGCCTCGTAGCCGAGCTCGGCGGTCTTCTCGTCCTCGATCGGGTGGACGTGGATCTCGTCATAGCCGCCCTGCTCGTACTTCCAGTCGGGGTTGCGGACGAGCACGGTGCGCTGCTTGGGCGTCCATTCCTTGAGCAGGTAGGGGCCCGACTGCGCGACGGGCTTGACGCCCAGCTTGCCACCCGCCTCGGTCACGGCGCGCTTGGACAGGATGGTGCTCGACGGCGTCGGCAAGGTCGACGTCCACAGCGGCGCGAAGGCCTGCTTGAGGTGGATGATACCCGACAGCTTGTCCTTGACCTCGACTTCCTTGAGTGTCGCCCAGTCGCCCGCATAGGGGGACTTGTTGGCGGGATCGGCAAGGCGCTCGATCGAGAACTTGACGTCCTCCGCCGTCATCTGGCCGAAGCCGTCGGTGAAGCCGATATTGTCGCGCAGCTTGAAGGCGACCGTCAGCGCGTCGAGCTGCTCGATCTTTTCGACGGCCACGGGCTTCCAGCCCCAGCTGTCGCCGGGCGTTGCAACGACCAGGCCGGCGAAAATGACGTTGGTGATGTCGCCTTCCGGCGCGGCGAGGCGGAAGGCCGGGTCGAGCGTCTGGATATCGCCATACGACCGCACCTTGAGGATCGATCCCGCCGCCTGCGAGCGCTTGGTGGAATAGATCAGCGAAGCGAGACCCAGCGCGCCGGCGCCGGCCAGAACGCCACGACGTGTCATGTTGATGTTTGCGGCTTTGATCATGCTCTACCCCTCTTTGGTTATGGTGCCAGCCTTGGCTGGGGGCCGTTCCAATGGCCTCCATTTCACTTAGCCTGCCTCGGCTATACACATATGTCTAGTAAAAAAAATACATGATATATCGTGAAAGCGGAGGCCTTTTCCGGCTACCGACCTATCGGCGCGACGATCGTTCCAGCAGCTATTTCCAGATCTCGCGCGCAAGCCGCATGAAGTTGCCGCCCATGACGTCGCGGACCGTCCGCTCCGGTTGGCCGCGACGCAGCAGGACCTCGATCAGTTCTCTCGTCTGACCTGGAGCGGAGTAGGTCGTCTTTCCTTCGGGATACTCGTTCTTCGGCCAGAAAAGCGGATTGCTGGCGATGATGTCGTCGATGCCTTCGACCTCGACCGGGAAAGCGTAGTCCAGGCCGATGCCGACATGGCGCGGGCCGGCGAGGTCGATCAGATACTCGATGTGGTCGGCCAGCTTTTCTGAGTCGGTACGCCCCTCGCCAAGGAAGCGGTTGAGGCCGACGACGCCGATGATGCCCCCGGTGCGGGCGCACGCCGTGATCTGCTCATCGGTGATGTTGCGGCCGTGGGCGCAGAGCGTTTTCGGATTGGAGTGCGAGAAGATGACGGGACGGTCGGTGTATTCCATCACGTCCATGGTGGTGCGATAGCCGGTGTGGGTGACGTCAACGAACATGCCGAGACGGTTCATCTCGTCGATCACCTGCCGGCCGAACGCCGTCAGGCCGATATCGTCGTCATGGCACCCGCCGCCGGCGAGGTTGTTGCGGTTATAGGCGAAGAGCATCTGCCGGACGCCGAGATGATGATAGAACTCGACCATCTCGACCCGGCCGTTCAGCGCGTTCATGCCTTCGATGTCGAAGGTGACCGCGAGCTTGCCTTGCGCCTTCGCGGCAAGGATCTCGTCGGTCGAAGAGACGAGCGCGTAGTCGGCCGGACGCGCCAGGATCCAGTGCCGGAAGTAGGCAAGCGTGGCCACCGTCTTTTCCCAGGGCAGGAGATCGAAGCCGACATCGATCGACAGGTAGTCGATGCCCGCGTCGCGCCAGATCCGCAGATTGTTCAGATCGGCGGCGGGGTCCGGCATGAAACCGGAATGCGCGTCCCAGATGACTTCGCTGTTCAGGATCGACTGGACTTTGTCGTCAAGGCTCATCGCGTTCCCATTCGGATTTGTTTCGTCGCCCTCGCGATCTGCGCACTCCGATCGGGGCCGGTCAACCGCCAATAGCGCCGTTACAGCCGCTGGCCCAATCCAATGTACACGGGTGTCTAGACAAAGCGCGAGGCGTCGCTATGGTTGCGTCCACGATGCCTGGCGCGGCGACCGCGCCCGGCAAGGCACGCCATTGGGAAACGGTATGGGCAGGGTGCGGAGTTCCGGATCTGGGACGGCTGGGCGGATGGGAGGCGACTTCCGATCCTCCCCTGAATTTGCCGAAGCCGAAGGCTTCTACTCTGCCCTGTTCGGGCTTAGGGGCCATGTGTTCGCGGCCCGCTCGCCTTGTGGCCATGCTTCGGCGGATGCCGTCTTTTTCATCGGTCAGAGCTTCGAGGACGATCTCAGGACAGCGCCGGTCAGTCGCCTCTACCAGGTTGCACACGGCGAAGCGCCCGAGCGGCTGAACGACGCCGAGACGAGGCAGATCCGTCTTTCACTGGACGGCCAGGTCCTGGCGGTCGCATGCGCCGGCAGCCAGGCGGGCGTCGACCGCATCGAGCTCCTCGCCGGTGGCCAGGGCATCGCCGTGGCGGATGTGCCGGGGCGGATCGAGCAGATCGAGTGGTCGCCTGACGGCCAAGGCCTGTTGCTGGTCGTGGCTGGCACCGGCGCCGATCTTGCCGGCATTCATGGCGGCTACGCGCAGAAGCAGAAAACGGATACGCCCGCATGGCTGCCCGAAATCAGTTGGGGAGAGGGCGACGACCTCTGGCGGCGCATCTGGCTCTGGGATCTCAAGGGTGAACCAACCGCGCTTACATCGGCGCCCGTCAACATCTGGGAAGCGAGCTGGTGCGGGTTGGACAAGATCGTTGCCGTGACCAGCGAGGATCACGGCGAGGGCAGTTGGTATGCAGCGAAGCTATCGCTGATCGACGCGAAGTCGGGATCGGCGACGCTACTCCACACACCGCGCGACCAGATAGGCGTCCCCCGTGGCTCACCTGACGGCGCCCGCGCCGCCTTCATCCAGGCTTTCTGCAGCGACCGCGGCCTTGTCGCCGGACAGCTTTCGATCCTCGATGTGGTGAGTGGCGAGGTTGCGGTCGTCCCGACAGGCTCGATCGACATCACCTCGATCGAATGGCGTTCCGCCACGAGCCTGCATCTGTCGGGCATTCGCGGCCACGAGACTGTCGTGGCTGACTACGACATTTCCGGCGCGACGCTGACCGAGCTTTGGTCGTCCACCGAGATGACCTGTGGCGAGTGGGCGCCTTCCGCCGTGCCTATGGGGGCTGGTGGCTCGCTCTTCGTCGGCGAAGCCTACGACCGGGCACCAATACTCGCCGAAGTCGTCGGCGGCGAATTGCGGGAGATCGTTTCGCTCGCGGCGTCCGGTGCGCAGTCGATGATGTCCAGCCTCGGCAAGGCGGAGCCGTTCTCCTGGGTTGCCCCGGACGGGCTCGAAATCCAGGGATGGATCGTGCGTCCGCCGGTGGCGGATGGGCCGACGCCGCTGCTGGTCGATGTTCATGGCGGGCCGATCTCGTCACACCGCAATCGCTGGATGGCGCGGACTCGCTCTGCTCCACTGCTGGTCTCGCGCGGCTGGACGATCTTCTTCCCCAACCCGCGCGGCAGCACCGGGCGCGGCGATGCTTTCGCGCGCGCCGTGCAGGGCGACATGGGCGGCGCCGATGCCGACGACATTTTGAGCGGCATCGAGGCCCTGGTGCGAAAAGGCCTTGTTGATCCGGACCGCGTCGCCATCACAGGCACCAGCTATGGCGGCTTCATGTCGGCATGGTTGCCGACGCGCAGCGACCGCTTCGCCGCCGCAATCCCGATTTCGCCCGTCGGAGACTGGTACAGCCAGCACCGCACGACGCAGATACCCGAATTCGATGCGCTGATGCTGGAATCCTCGCCATGGGAGGAAGGCGGCGCCTATTTCACCCGCAGCCCTGCCTTCTACAGGCAGCTCAACAGCGTGCCGACGCTGGTCATGGCCGGCGGCATCGACAAGAGCACCCCGCCCGGCCAGGCGCTGGAGTGCCATTTCGCGGCGCTCCGCTCAGGCTCGCCAAGCGCGCTCGCGACCTATCCGAATGCCGGGCACAGCCTGCGCGGCTATCCCGAATACATCGACACCGCCGCCCGCATCGTCTGGTGGCTCGACACCTATGTTCGCGGTTCTTCGACTGCGAAAGCTTGAGGAGGAGAAGACATGCCGGCAGCAGCCAACAACAAGCATATCGTGGTCGTGGGCGGCGGCATCATCGGCTGCTCGACCGCCTATCATCTACTGAAATCGGGCGTGAAGAACGTGACGCTGGTGGACGCGACCGAGCCGGGCGCGGCAACCACCAGCGCGGGCGCCGGCTTCGTGTCGCACTGGTCCGCCGGCATGATCCCGGCCGGCGAGGAGGGGCTCAGGCTCCAGCAATACGGCCTCGATTTCTACCGCATGCTGCATGAGCTGGGCACCGAGATCGGCTACCGGCCGAACGGCACGCTGATCATGGCCCTCACGCCTCAGGGGCGCGAGGAGTTCGTCCTGCCGGTGCTCAATTCGCCCTATGCGCCGAAGGAGATGCAGGACCTGAACGCCAAGCAGATCGGCGCCAAGATGGGCGGGCTTATCGATCCGGCAAAGGTTCACTCGGGCGCCTACAACCCGCATGGCATCCAGCTCGACACCAAGCTGGCGCTTGGCGTGCTTGTGAACGAGATCAGGAAGCTTGGCGGCGTGGTTCGAAGCGGGACCAAGGTCCGCAGGATTGAGGACGCCGGCGGCAAGGTCACGCTGCATACGGACCGCGAGACGATCGAAGCCGACGGCGCGGTCGTGGCGGCGGGCGCCTGGAACAATGAGGTCCTTGCCAGCCTCGACTGGCACCTGCCGTTGCTGCGCGTGCTGGCCACGCGTGTCGTCACCGACGACCGCGGCCTGCCGTCGACGCTGCCGACCGTCCAGTGCCGCGAGCTGCGGCTCTGGCTGCGCGAGACCTTCGGCGCCATCATGTGGGGCACCGGCAGCCACTACACGCCGATGCACCGCCTGGAGGAGAGCGAGATCGAACCCGGCCAGCCGCACAACCGCGAGCTGATGCAGTCCATGGTCGATTTCCAGATGACCAGGCTGCAGGAAGTCTTCCCGCCGCTGCGGGGCTCGAAAGTGGCGAGCTGGGCGCAGGGCATTCCCTGCTACACCCCGGATGTCGGCTTAATGGTCGGGCATGTGCCCGGCCACGCCAACATCGTCGTCGCGGGCGGCGACAACGAAACCGGCGTCAGCCATGGGCCTGGCCTGGGCCGGCTCGCCAGCGAGATCCTGCTGGACGCGCCGCGCTTCGTCGATCCGACCCGCTTCAGGATCGACCGCTACGCGCGCGATGCCTTCCCGAGCGAGGAAGATGTCGAGGCGTCGATGCCCGCATGGAGCGCGCGCCACGGCGCCAAGCGTTTCGCCGCTGCCGCGGAATAGGGGAACCGTGGGTCAGGGCGCCGTCACGCTATCCAGCAATGCCTGCGCCACCATCTGCTCCGTCGGCGTCGTCTTCCTGCGCGTGACGAGGTAGAAGGCGTCGGCATGGCGGCGCGGGGTCTTGGTCAGCGGCACCAGCTGCCCGAGTCTCAGCTGCTCCTCGACGAAGCCCGCCCAGGCGAGCGCCGCGCCACGGCCGGCGGTAGCCTCATGCATCATCGACAGATAGCTGGAGAAGGTCGGCCCGGGCAGGTTGCGCGTGGTGCCGATCCAGGATTTCCAGTTGTCGATCGCATCGTCGGGAGCTGCGAGGTGCAGCAACGGCACGTCGAGGAAAGCCGCCGGGTCCTCCGAAGCGAGCGCGGGGTGCCGTTCGAGGAAGCCCGGCGAGCAGACCGGGAACCACTCCCCGTCGAACAGTTTGCGGGCGGCAAAGCCCGGCCAAAGCTCGGGCCGGCCGAAGCGTATCGAAATCGCCACTTCCGGCCGGTTGAAATCGTCCGGGTGGCTGGAGGTCAGCAGCGTGACGCGGCCATGCGTGACGAACGAGGTCACGAGATCGAAGCGCGGCATCAGCCAGGCCTGGACGAGGTCGTAGCCGCTGGCGATGACGAGGGAGTCGCGATCGGCCTCCTGCAGGCGCGCGACCGTGTCCCGGATCGTGCCCAGCCCGTCCCTTATCGCCTCGGCCAGCGCGGCGCCGTTTTCGGTGAGCGAGACCCGGTTGCCCTTGCGCGCCAGAAGGTCGAGCGACAGCCGCTTCTCCAGATTGGCGATGTGGCGCGACACGGCCGATTGCGCAATGGCGAGCTCCTCGGCGGCGGCCGTGAGGTTGCCGCGCCGCGCGGTCGCCTCGAATGCGACCATCGCGTTAAGCAGGGGAAGCGAGGCTTTGAGCGTCTTCATCGACGACCAGAGTATTCCATGACTTTTTGAGATGGAAGCCTGCCATATCCATGCTTGAAAGCCTCGGCAATTCACTGCAACCCTGATCAAAAGGCATCAGCCAGCGATCGGAGCCCGCCATGTATGCAAACGACAAGACCTTGTCCGAAATCGATCGCGCGCGCGTCGTGCGGCTGATCGACGAGCACCGCAAGGACTGGTCGCTGCAGCAGGCCTTCTATCTCGACCCGGAAATCTTCGCGCTCGAGCGCGAGCTGTGGTTCCCGCGCCAATGGGTCATCGTCGCCCACGTCGGCGAAGTGCCGGAGAAGGGCAGCCACATCGTCCGGCAGCTGTTCGACGAGGAGATCATCGTTGCCCGCCATGGCGACGGCGAGGACGATATCGCGGCCTATTACAATGTCTGCACCCATCGCGGCTCGCGCCTGTGCGTCAAGGACGGCCGCACCAGGCTCCTGGTCTGCCCCTACCATGCCTGGTCCTTCAGGCTGACTGGGGAGTTACAGATGCGGCGTGACCTGCCCGAAGGCGTCGACGGTGATGAACTCGGCCTGCACAAGGTGCCGACCAGGGTGATCGGCGGTCTGGTGATGTGCGGCCTCGATGCCGCGAGCCTGCCCGACATAGAGCCTGCGGCGGCCGGGCTGGCAGACCTGTTGCGCGAGAACGGCGTGGCCAACGCCCGTATCGTGGCGCGCAAGAGCTACCTGACCAAGGCGAACTGGAAGCTGGTGCTGGAAAACTTCCTCGAATGCTACCACTGCCGCCCCGCACACCCCGAATACTTCCGCGTCAACGGTCACGTGAAGGTGACCGCCATGCGCGACGACGACAAGGCCGCCGAGTGGCAGGAGGAGGTCGAGGCCTGGCACAGCGTCATCGGCGACGCCGAATTCCACAAGGGCATTTGGGAGCCCGGCGACCTGGACACCATGCCTTTCGCTATGCATCGCAAGCCAATCGGTTCGGGACGCCTTACCCTTTCCGACGACGGCCAGCCGGTGTCGCGCCTGATGGGCGGACGCGGCGCCTATGACGGCGGCGAGAACGGTTTCCGCATCGGCAGGCTCTCGTTCCTGAGCGCTCCTAACGACTATCTGACGATGTTCCAGATGATCCCGCGCAACGCCAACGAAACCGACGTCATCCTGACCTGGCTGGTCGACAAGGATGCCGATCCGGCGCTCGACGTCGACAAGGTTTCCTGGATGTGGGACGTGACCACTGTCCAGGACAAGAAGATCACCGAGGACAATGCCGAGGGCATCGCCTCAAGGGTCTATCGTCCGGGGCCTTACACGCCGCTCGAATCGCAGACGGCCTTCTTCATCGAGACCTATCTGTCGCAACTGCGCACGTTGGTCACCGGCGAGCGTGCGGCGAGCGGTGAGGCATGGGCCGCGCCCTCGCAGCTCTTCGCTTCGCCGAAGGCGGCCAGCCAGATACGCAGGTAGCGGGCGGGTCATATCGATTGCTTGTTGGCGTGGATGCGAGTACCGCCGGGTGGCGGGCAGGAGCCCGATTACCAAACCTGCCGGATCGCAAGCACAACCAGGATAGCCCCGCTTGCCAACGTGCCGAAGCGGCCGATATCCATGCGGCCGATCCGGATTTCCGCCGCATGCCGGCCGAGCGCCACGCCGCCCACGACGGTGAGGAAGCTGCCGATGGATATGGCCGAGGCGACGATCGTCGGGGACATGTCCATGAGCCCGGCGCTGACGGAGTTTACAAGCGCGTTCGCGGAAAGCGCGACGCCCAGGATTGCCGCCTCGAAAGGTCCGACCTTGTCGCCCTTGACGGCGAGAGCGCGGGAAAACCAGTTTGCCACCGGATGGCCGTCCTTTGGCGAATCCGGTTGCTCATTTGCCGCCGACATTGCCAGGAACAGAACGCGCGCCCCGATGAGCAGCAAAAGCCCCGCCGCCACATAGTCGGGCAGGTCGCCGGGAAGAATCCTGCCGATCCACTCGCCGGAGAACATGCCGATCTCGCTGAACGCGAAACATATGGCGGTGATGATCAGGTTGGCGAAGAAGCCGATTCGAATGCCGCGCACCCCATACGACATCCCGACGGCGAGGTTGTCGATGTTGGAGGCGATCGCCAACCCGATGATGAAATACCAATTCATATGCCGGCGACTTTCAGTTGCGGGCGGCCGATTCGAGATGGCTTGGCTACGATGTCGTGCAGCCATCCCCGGTAAACGGCTAAGTCGTTGTTTTAAAATGGTCGGAGTGGCCGGATTCGAACCGACGACCCCTTGACCCCCAGTCAAGTGCGCTACCGGGCTGCGCTACACTCCGGACCGGGTGGCGATGTATCGTGATAACCCCGTGCGGGTCAACCGAATTCGGCGACTATCTCACCGATGAAATTTCCGGTGCGGCCCGGGCATGCGCCAGCCGCAATTCCTTCTGGTGCCGGTACTCCAGAGCGATCGCGCCCCAGACCAGCCCGAGCAGCAGATAGAGGTGACGCCAGTGGTCGATGTCGATGAAGGTGCCGAGCCCGATATTGCCGAGATAGGCGACATAGGCGCAAAGCAGATAGGGCTGCCACGGCCGGTCGCGCAGCAGGATGCGAAAGCCGGCCGATATCGTCCAGAGCGTCAGCGTCAGGAACGAGACGAAGCCCAGCCAGCCATAATCCATCAGCGCCTTCAGCCAGATGTCGTGCGTGTCCTCGCCGTAGATGGTGCCGAACACCAGCGGGCCGATGCCGAACGGATGTTCCAGCGCCATCTGGAAGCCGATCGTGTAGCGGGCGAAGCGGCCGAGCCGCGCGCTGTCGTAGCTCTGTTCCAGGTGCGCGCGCTGGCTGAACATGTCGGACACGCCGGGCAGCTGCAGGATGACGAGCACGGCAATGACGAGCAGCGCAAGTGCCGCGATCGTCATCACCACCAGCCGTAGCCGGAACATGCTGCTCGAGCTCTGCAGGAACAGGCAGGCCGTGAGCAGCACAGCCGATACCGCGAACATGCCCCAGGCGCCGCGAGAGAAGGAAAAGAAGATGCCGGCGGTGATGATGAGCAACGGCACGGCAAGCAGCGGCATGCGCGACACCGGCCCGGTCAGCAGCAGATAGAGCAGGTAGGTGCCCGGCAGCACCAGGAACGGGCCGAACACGTTCGGGTCCTGGAAGGCGCCGGCGGCGCGATCGTATTTGGTGAACATCTCGGCGCCCGGAAAGGCATGGAAATAGCCGGCGATGCCGAGCAGCGAGGTGGCGACCGCAGACACCACATAGGCGAAGAAGATCAGCCGGTAGAGGCTGGGCTGGGTCGACGTCACGGAGGCAAAGAAGACGGCCGTGAAGGCGAGGAACAGCGAGACGGCGAGGTAGAGCGGGGTGTTGGCCAGGTCCGACATCTGCGACATCGCGATCATGCCGCCGATGTTCATCGCCACCAGGAGCACCAGCAGCGGCACGACCGCACGCGAAATCCTGAGGCCGAACGGCACCCAGACCGCGATCAACCCGGCCATATAGAGCTCGTAGGGCGCGGGTTCGCCGATGACGAAGCCGGAAAGCAGGATGCCGAGGACGATAGCGCCAGACGAAATCAGCGCGATCAGCTTGGCGTTGACCGCCTGCGGCGGCAACTTATTGACCGCGGCCGCCGGCAGTTCATGCGTGACGGCGCTCAATAGGCGTTTTCCGTATTGAGCAGGCGGATGGGCGTCAGGAACAGGATGCGCAGGTCGAACAGCATCGACCAGTTCTCGATGTAATAGAGATCGAATTCCGTGCGCATCCGGATCTTCTCGTTGGTGTCCATCTCGCCGCGCCAGCCATTGATCTGCGCCCAGCCGGTGACGCCGGGCTTGACCTTGTGGCGGGCGAAATAGCCGTCGACCACCTCGTTGTAGAGCAGGTTGTGCGACTGCGCGGCGATCGCGTGCGGCCGCGGTCCGACCAGCGACAGCGAGCCGAACAGCGAGTTGAAGAACTGCGGCAATTCGTCGATCGAGGTCTTGCGGATGAAGCGGCCGACGCGCGTCACGCGTGGATCGTTCTTGGTCACCGTCTGCTTGGCGGTCGGGTCCGACCTGTCGGTGTACATCGAGCGGAACTTGTAGACCTCGATGATTTCGTTGTTGAAGCCGTGCCGCTTCTGCTTGAACAGCACCGGACCCTTGCTGTCGAGCTTGATGGCAATTGCGGTGGCAAGCATCACCGGCGAGAAGGCGACGATGCCGATCAGCGAGAAGACGATATCGAAGGCGCGCTTGGCGACCGAATCCCAGTCGTTGATCGGCTTGTCGAAAATGTCGAGCATCGGCACCGAGCCGATGTAGGAATAGGCGCGCGGACGAAACTGCAGCGCGTTCGAATGCGCCGACAGCCGGATGTCGACTGGCAGCACCCAGAGTTTCTTCAGAAGCTGCAACACCCGCGATTCGGCGGTGAGCGGCAGCGACACGATCAGCATGTCGATGCGCGCGATTCGGGCGAACTCGATCAGTTCCGAGATGGTGCCGAGCTTCGGGTAGCCCGCGACGATCGGCGGCGAGCGCTTGTCGCTGCGGTCGTCGAAGATGCCGCAGATGCGGATGTCGTTGTAAGGTTGCTTCTCGACAGAGCGGATCAGCACCTCGGCCGACTTGCCGCCGCCGACGATGACGGCGCGGCGTTCCATGCGCCCGTCGCGCGCCCAGCGCCGGATCATCCGCGACATCACCAGCCTCAGGCCGAAGATCAGCACGAAGCCGACGACGAACCAGGTACCGAACAACAGTCGCGAGTAGTCTTCGGAAGCCTTCATCGCGAAGGCTGTGAGCGCCATCAGCGCGAAGGTGCCGGCCCACACCAGCAGCACGCGGCCGAAATTGGCGAGCGGGCGCATCAGCGCCGAGATCTGATAGCAGTCCGTGACGTCGAGCAGCACCACGGCCAGGAAGGAAGCCGCGGCGATCGTCAGCGGATATTGCCAGGCGAGATAGTTGAAGAAGCCGACATAGTGGAGGTAGA
Source organism: Pseudomonadota bacterium (assembly GCA_040755925.1). Lineage (GTDB taxonomy): Bacteria > Pseudomonadota > Alphaproteobacteria > Rhizobiales > Rhizobiaceae > Mesorhizobium. The sequence goes on along the minus strand of JBFLWR010000394.1, from coordinate 29,424 downwards.
GGCACAGCCCCGACAGGAACAGCAGCGCGAACTCGACCATGCGCAGCACGCCGCTGACCATGATCGGCGACATCGTATCGCGCCGGTACTGCGAGGCGACCTGACGCGCGACATCGTTGATGGCGCCGGGCTTCTCACCCTCGGCGGGGCTGTCGAATTTACGCACCGCATCCATGGAAAAGCGGCGCGCGGGATCGATCTCGTTCATGGGATTGTCCGCGAGCTACGCTGCGTACATAGCAAAAGAGAGCTAAGAAAGACTTGAAACAACCGGTGGTTTTGAAGCTGTATGGCTCGCCTCGGCCTACTTGCTGAGCGCCGCGAAGTAGGCGGTCTCGATCTCGCTGGCCATGACGTCCGCCCCGAACCGGGCTTTCAACTCAACGGTCTGCGGCATCAGCTTGCGATAGGCGCCGGGATTGGCGAGCGCCATGCCCATCTTGTCGGCGAGCTGGCCGGCATCCGGCCGGATCAGGGCAGGGGACGCTTCACCGAAGATTTCGGGGATGCCGCCGACCGCGGTGGCGATCATCGGCATGCCCGCGGCCAGGGCCTCGAGCACGATGTAGGGCATGGCCTCCGCCCGCGAGGGCACCACGATAAGCCCGGCCAGCGCGAAGGCGTCCCTGGCCGGCATTGGCGGCAGGAAGCGGACCTGACCGGCGAGCCCGAGCCGCTCGACCTGCGCATGGTAACGGGGAAGGTCATCGCCATCGCCGACCATCACCGCGCTCAGGCGACGGCCGAGACCGGTGCCGGCCAGCGCCAGCGCGTCGATGAAGATGTCAGGGCCTTTCAGGTCGCGCATCATGCCGATGTAGAGGAGATCGGCGGCATCGGCCGCGGTTGCCACCGGTTCGAATTCGACGGCACGCAGGCCGTTATAGACCAGCCTGTTGGGGATAGGCGGCTCGCCGACCTTCCGGCGGTAGGTTCTTCGCTCGTAGTCCGACACGAACAGCAAGCAGTCGGTGAAGCGCGCCATGAAGCGTTCGAGCGCGAAGAACAGTTTTCCCGTGGCCGTCGTTTCGTCATAGTGGAGCGAGCCGCCATGCGGCGAATAAAGGCGGGCAACGCGAGACCTAGACACCCGCAACAGTGAGCCGAACAGACGGGCATAGGCGCCACCCTTGGCGCCGTGCCCGTGCAGCACGTCCGGCCGCAATTCCTTGATGATTCGGTAAGTTCGCCAGGCGGCGGCGGCATCGCCTGGCCCGATGTGACGCTGCATCGGCGTGCGGTGGATGCCGAGCGCCAGGCTGTCGCGCATCGCCTCGAATAGCCGTTCCTCGTAGTCGCCGCCGGTGGTCGAGTCGCACACGATGCCGACCGAATGGCCGGCGGCGACCTGCGCCTCGGTCAGGTCGCGCACATGTCGGAAGATTCCTCCGACAGGTGAGCGAAAGCAGTGGACGATCCGAAGGTTCGCCGCCACGTTGGTTTTTTCAGAACAGACGTTCGCGGACGTAGACGGTGTCGCCGGGCAGCAGCGGATCGGATGTCTGCACCCGTCCGGTCATCACCTTGCCGTTGATGTCGCGGGTGATGTCGACGCTCTCCTGGTTGGCGCGCGGCGTGAAGCCGCCGGCAATCGCCACCGCCTTCTGCACGGTAAGGCCCGGCACGTAGGAATACTGGCCGGCGGCGCCGACCTCGCCCATGACGAAGATCGGCCGGTATCGATCGATCTCGACCGAGACGTCTGGATCGCGCAGATAGCCCTGGCGCAGCTTGTCGGCGATTTCCTTCTCCAGTTGCTGGGCAGTGTGGCCGCGCGCCGGTACGGCCCCGACCAGCGGGAAGGAGATGTAGCCGGACTGGTCGACGCTGTAGGTGTTGGTCAGTCCGTCCTGCTCGAACACCGTGACGCGGATGCGGTCGCCGGCGCCAAGCCGGTAGGGCTGGTCGAGCACTTCATGGAAGGCGGCGGGCGCAGGCCGGTAGCTGGAGCAGCCGGTGAGCAGCGACAGGGCCAGCAAAGCGCGAAAGAGGGAAGCAGTGCTTTTCATGACCGGTCAGGAACCTTCATCGCTCTTGCCGCAAGCTGCCGCGGCCAACCCAAGGACGTATGCCCGTTATCATCCTGTTAGGGTTAATGGGCGGTAAAGGAAGGCGACTTGGCAGCCAGGCGATTGGCAAAAAGCAGAGTCTTTATATGGCTTTCGGCCGATGTTCTGTCTCTACGTGGCAGTAGCTCCTCGTTTTGATCTTAACGGCTGAGTTACCATAGTTGTTTACGGTCCATCCTCGACTCAAAGTTCCGGAGCAGGATGCATGTCCGTTCAATCCGCGGCCGCAGATGTTGACGTCGATCTGAGGCAGCTCTTCGCCAGCCTGGCGAGGAACTGGCTGCGCATTGTCGCGGTCACCCTTGTGGTTACCGGCCTTGCATTCGCGTTGGCCTGGCTGGCGACGCCGCACTACAAGGCTGTCGCCCAGGTGAAGATCGGATCGGACGAATCGGCCTTCACCCGCCTGGACGGCACGCAGAACGACGAGAAGCCTATCCTCGACGAGCAGGGCGTCGCCACCGAGGTCCAGGTCATATCCTCCGCCGATGTGCTCAAGCAGGTCGCCTCGGACCTCAAACTGGCGACCAGGCATGAGTTCAACGACGCGGTGAACATGTCGGCTACCAGCCGATTTCTGGTCGCGTTCGGTCTCAAGAGCGATCCGAGGGAGATTCCCGAGGAAGAGCGCGTGCTGAAGAAGATGCGCGAAAAGCTCAACGTCTACAGCGTCGAGAAGACGCGAGTCATCGCTATCGAATTTTCCTCCGAGGATCCTGACCTCGCGGCCAAGGTTCCGAATGCAATAGCCAAGGCCTACATCGCCGGCCAGGGCAACGCGAAGCTGAAGTCGAATTCCGCCGCCACGGACTTTCTGGGGCCGGAGATCATCGATCTGCAGAGCCGGGTGAAGGAGGCCGATGCCAAGGTCGCGGCTTACCGGGCGCAGTCCGATCTTCTCATGGGCGGCAACAATTCGGTGCTTGCCACGCAGCAGCTTTCCGAACTGTCGAGCGAGCTTTCGCGGGTGCGCGCCAACCGGGCCGCCGCCGAGGCCAGCGCCGAGAGCGTGCGCAGCGCGCTGCAGAATGGCGGCTCGCTCGACACCGTCCCTGAAGTGCTTTCCTCGGAGCTGATCCAGCGCCTGCGCGAGCGCCAGGTCGAGCTCCGGACCAACATTGCCGATCTTTCGACGACCCTGCTCGACAACCACCCGCGGATTCGGGCGCTGAAGTCGCAGCTTGCCGATCTTGACGGGCAGATCCGCAAAGAGGCTGAAAAAGTCATCAAGGGGCTGATGACGCAGGCCGACACGGCCAAGGCGCGCGAGGCCCAGCTCGTCGGCGACGTCAACACTCTAAAGGCTGCGTCGGCGAAGGCCGGCGAGCAACAGGTCGAACTCGACGCCTTGCAGCGTGACGCCAACGCCCAGCGGCAGCTGCTGGAGTCCTACATGACCCGCTACCGCGAGGCTTCTTCGCGCAATGACCGCAAATATGTGCCTGTCGATGCAAAGGTCATTTCCGATGCCCAGGTGCCGACGGAGCCCTATTTCCCGAAGATCCTGCCGATCACGGGCGCGGCGGCCGTCGCTTCGCTGCTGTTGATGGCGATTGGAACGCTTCTGCGGGAACTGTTTTCCGGTCGCGCGATGCGTCCGGCCGCCGGTGCCGAGTTCGGCCGAATCGAACAGGTGCCGATGCCGGCTGCGCAGGTCGAGCCGGTGGCCGTCGAACGTGACGGCGACGACGTCCATTCACCCGTAGATCATGCCGAGCCGGATATCGCCACCGAGCCGGCGGCCGGCGTGGCGGCCGAAGCGCCGCAGCCGCTGCAGTCCAGGCTGGGCGAGATCGACGTCGAGAGGGCGGCGGAGAAGCTGATCGCTTCGGGCGCCGGTCGCGCGATCTTCGTGTCGCCGGAGGGCGACGAGGCCGCCGCCACGGCCGTGCTGGTGGCGCGCGAAGTCTCGGATGCCGGCCTGCGCGTGCTGCTGCTCGACCTCACTGCCTCGGGCGCGGCCTCCCGGCCGATGCTGGACAGTGGGCTGTTCCCGGGCATCACCAATCTGCTGGCGTCCGAGGCGCAGTTCAGCGACGTCATCCATCCCGATCTTTATTCGGACGCGCATGTGGTTCCCGTCGGCACATCCGATCCGGTCAAGGCCATGCGCGCCGCCGACAGGCTGCCGATCATCATGCAGTCGCTGACCACCGCCTACGATCTTGTCGTGGTCGAATGCGGCCCGGCGGATGCGCAAGGCATCGGCCGACTAGTCGGCGAGGGCACCGAAGTGTTCCTGTCGATGCTGGAGGCCGACGACGAGGTGACGCAGGCGGCGGTCAAGCTGATCGAAAACGGCTATCCGAATGTCACGCTAGTCACGCCGGTCGGGCACGAGACGCCGGGAACACCGGTGCCGGGGCGTCGCTCGGCCGCGTAGACTCTATGGCTACCGAACACTCCTGTGTCGCCACAACGCTGCGTGGTGGCGCAACATCCTAAGAAACAGCATCCAACCGCGCTCGATGGCTGCGTTTCGGTTAGCTATCGTCCTCGGCAGCGGCAGCCGCGGCTTGCCCGGCGGCCTTGCGGCGCAGCATCTTGGTCAGCTTCCATATCGTCGGGTTGTTCTTGATGAACGACTTTGCCCGGGCGCCTTGCCTCGTCGACATCGCCAGCGCGCGCCCTTTCAGCGTCAGCGGCGCCAGTACCTCGAAATGCTGGACCTCGACATCGCACCAGAGCCGTTTGTAGGGCTCGTCGCCGACCGAGAAGTCGTAGATGTCGAAGCCCATTTCGCAGGCTTCCTGGATGTTGTCGAAGAACAGGAAGTCGCCCGGGCTGGAGAAGGCGAGATCGTCCTCGGCGATGGCGCCGAATTCGCAGATCAGGCGTTTGCCCGAGCGGCTCGAGCCGGTGACGGCGCGCAGTTTGCCGGCCACCTCCAGCCCATGCAGCAGGAAGGTTGGTTTGTCCTCCGCGAGCGCCGCGGTGAACAGCGACCGGAAGAAGGCGCGTACTGCCTCGTCGCCGAAGACGTTGGCGATGCCCATCTTGGCGAAACGCACCTCCTTCATGTCGAAGAAGGCGTCGAGCATCCTGTCAACGTCCTCGCGCTCGCGCGCCTCGATGCGGCCGAAACTGCCGACGGCCTCGAATTTGCGTGTCTGCGAGCGGTGCTTCTTGCGCTTGCGCTTGCCGCTGGCGCGGGAAAGCAGCGCGTCGAAGCCGCCGTTCAGGTCCACTGCGAGCGCCAGGTTCGGGCTCGCGAAATTGGGCAGCGCGGCGAGCGGATTGGCGATGCCGTCGAGGTCCGGCAAGAGCCGCTCCAGCGCGATCAGATCGATGTCCGGCCGCGCTCTGGCGATCGCCGAAAACAGCGTTCGGACCGCCTGGACGTCGACCTTTGGCAGCAGTCTCGGATCGACGGCGGCGAAATTGCCGTTGGCGTGACGTCCGCCGGCGAAGCGCGCCACCTTGAACGGGCCGCGCCTGACGACCTCGAGGGCGAGCACGAGAACGGGGCGGCCTTCGGCGCTCAACGTCGCAATCACGATGTCGGCGCTGGTCTCGGTCGCCCAGTTGCGCACCCAGGACGCGCTCTGCGCCGGCGCGAACAACGCCGAGGCACAGAATTCCGCGTAACCGCCTAGGCCGGCGCCATCGCGCACCGCAACAGTCAGGTCACCACGGTTCGAGGCAACCGCGCGCGTCCCGGCTTCATTGGCAGCGACCCGATTGCCGTCAAATGACGCAATGGCGTCAACCATACCTCAATCCTTAAGACGTATTGGTTCCGACTTGGGGGTTCGCGTAGGCGCAATTCGTGCTTGGATGAGCCTAGGCGTAAAAGGTGAAGGAATGATCGACGGGGGCGAGGCAATCCGGAAACTGGCGTTGAACCTTGCCCGCTACACCGGCCTGGCCCCGCTGGCGAAGCCGTTTGTCGGCGGCATCGGCGCCATCCTGATGCTGCATCGCGTGACCGCGACGCCGGAGAAGCCGAACGGCGTCAACCGCCACCTCAACATCGCGCCCCGTTTCCTGGACTCGCTCATCGCCGATATGAAGGCGAGAGGTTACGCCTTTGTCGGCCTCGATGAAGCGATCGAACGCATCAAGGCTGGAGGCAAGGGCGGCCAGTTCGCCACCATCACGGCCGACGACGCCTATCGTGACAACATGACGGAGGCGCTGCCGGTGCTGGAAAAGCACGGCGCGCCGATCACCATTTACGTCGCGCCGGGTTTGATAGACGGCGATGCCGATCTCTGGTGGAACCTGATCGAGGATATCGTCGACCAAAGCCCTCGGCTGACGCTGCCTTCGGCGGACGGCCCCACAGTCATCGAGTGCTCGACGCGCGGCCACAAGATCGAGGCCAATGCCCGTCTGCATGCCTGGCTGACGCTCGATGTGCGCGAGCAGGACCAGGGCGCGGCATTACGCGAACTGGCGCGCTCCAACGGCATCGACCTTGATGCGGGGCGCCCGGGCACGCTGATGAACTGGGACGAGATCCGGGCGATGGCCGCGCACCCGCTAGTGACGATCGGCGCGCATACGGTCAACCACCGCAACCTCAAGCGGCTTGCGGAGCCGGAGGCGCGTCACGAGATCAGCGATGTCCGGCGCATCCTCAAGGAAAAGCTCGGCGAGGAACCGCGCCATTTCGCCTATCCTTACGGCTATGCCAGCGCCGTCGGCTGCCGCGAGGTGGGGTTCGCCCGCGACGCTGGCTACGCCTCGGCGGTGACGACGCGGCACGGCGTCCTGCGGGCCGAACATGCCGGCTTCCCGCATGCGCTGCCGCGCATCTCGGTCAACGGTCGCTACCAGAGCGTCGCCCATATCCGCACCATGCTGTCTGGCGTTACGACGCCGCTCGCCAACGCCGGCAAGATGGTCGTTACAATCTAGAACGCGACTCCGAAAGCCATCAGCATTTGTGGAAATAGCGATAGGTGTCGGGCGCGCTCATCCATTTGAAGTCCGCCGATAGTCCGCCATGCGCGTTGATCCAGCCGCGAATGTCGGAAGCGTATGCATTCCACAACATGCCGGTCGCGTCGGTGCGGTGAGCCAGATGGAAGCCGAAGCTTGCCGCTGGTGTCACGCAGATGCGGCTGCGCGGGATATAGCCAAGCAACACCGTGCAGGCCGACTGGCACTTGCCGACGATGCGCACACTGACGCCGCGCGCCGCGAGCGCCTTCCAGCGCTGGCTGTAGGCGGCGACACTGCCGCCGTGGGCGTCCGAGACATCGATGGTTTCCGCGGCCGCGATAGAAGCGACGAGCGAGCCGATCAGCAAGATGAGCCCCGCGAATGTGACTCTGAACATATCAAGCCTCCGTCCGGCAGTTAACGGGACCAAGGTAGCCTTCGGCGAGACGCCGGATAAATCACATTCGCGTTTCTGGGAGAGCCTGCCCTCAGCCTTTCGGGCGCGGCTCGATGATCAGCCACTTGATGATGACCATCGCCGGCAGCACCCAGAGCACACCACTGAACAGGAAGAAAAGGAAATGCGCCATCGAACCGTATTCGGCCAGACGTGTGACGGCGACCGCCGAGGCGATCAGCGCGTAGATGATGACCAGCGCCACCAGGAGAATGGTTCCAATCAGTTTTTTCAGGCGCATGGGCATGGCATGGTTCCCTTGACGGGCCTCGCTTAGGCCGATTGGCGAGCGCGCGCAACCGTCGCGGCCCGGCGCGACGGCGTGCCGCGCTGCGCGGTCTTGCCAGCGGGGCGGCCTTGGTCCACCAATCCGGCGATTTCAACTGCCGGGAAACGTCCATGGCTGCCATCACCGCCGCGGCCCCATACGCCGCCCGCGACCGCGACCTCCAGAACCGCGCCCTGGTTCGCGGCTGGCTGTATTTCGTGCTGCTCGTGTTGTTTGCGCTGGTGGTGGTCGGTGGCTCCACCCGTCTCACCGGCTCGGGCCTGTCGATCACCCAGTGGCAGCCGATTCACGGCGTCATCCCGCCGCTCAACGACGCCGAGTGGCAGGAAGAGTTCCAGCGCTACCAGCAGATCCCGCAATACACCGAGATCAACAAGGGCATGAGCGTCGAGGACTTCAAGTCGATATTCTGGTGGGAATGGGCGCACCGCATCCTGGCGCGCAGCGTCGGTGTGGTCTTTGCCTTGCCGCTGCTGTTTTTCTGGGCGACGCGCCGCATCGAGCGGGGCCTTGGATTGAAACTCGTCGGTATCCTGGCGCTCGGCGGACTGCAGGGCGCGATCGGCTGGTGGATGGTGGCTTCGGGTCTGGTCGACCGCGTCTCGGTCAGTCAGTACCGGCTTGCCACGCACCTGACGATCGCCGCGCTGATCTTCACGGCGACCATGGTGGTGGCGCGCGGGCTGGCGCCGCATTCGGAGCCCGCCGCCGACCGCTCGACGCAGCGTCTCGCCGGCTTCATCGTGCTGCTGGCGTTGATTCAGATCTATCTGGGGGGACTGGTCGCCGGTCTACACGCGGGGCTTAGCTATAACACGTGGCCGCTGATGGATGGGCAGGTTATCCCATCCGATCTGCTCCTCCTGAAGCCCGCCTGGCTGAACTTCTTCGAAAACCCCAAGACAGTGCAGTTCGTGCATCGGATCGGCGCCTATACAATCTTCGCCGTTGCGCTCTGGCACATGATCGACACCTGGCAGCGTCAGCCCGGCACCACGCATGCGCGCCGCGCCACGCTTCTGTTCTTGCTGGTAGTCGTCCAGGCCTCGATCGGCATAGGCACTCTGCTGATGCAGGTGCCGCTGCACATGGCGCTGACACACCAGGCGATCGCGCTGGTGCTGCTCGGCTTCGCCGCAGCGCACTGGCGCGGCACCAAGGGCGCCTATCCGCTGCCGGACGAAGGCGCCGTCAAGACAGTTTGACTGGCGTTCAGCCGATCACATCCAGAACACGGTCGATTGCGTCGAGGAAGAGCCGTCGAATTCCGCCTGGCGCGCCGCAGCGGCAGATGTCGTCGTCGACTGGGTCTGACCGCTCTGCGCTGCCTTGTCGGCGGCCTTGAGTGCGTCGAGCTTGGCCTTCGCGGCGGCGATCTCCTGCTGCAATTTGGCTGCCTCGACCTGGTCTTTCGCAGCCTTGGCCTGATCTTCCAGCGCCTGGATCTGCTTTTGGAGGGCGGCTTCCTGGGCCGCGTTGTCCGAGGATGACGTCGACGAAGAATACTGCACCGACTGAAGAGAGCTCGAAATCGCGCTGACCATGGAAAATCCCTTTGTTGGAGGCCGCGCCTAGCTCTAGCCCATCATGGTGAATCGACGGTTACCGAGATAGCCTTTGGCCCCGTTCTCAGAGGCTTTGCCGCACTTTCAGGATCGCGGCTGCGACCGACAGCTCGCGCTTCTCGTCGGTCACGTTACCATCCTCGCGATGCCAGGCGGCAGACAGGCAGCCATAGGCGATCGCATGGTCGAGGATGAGGCTAGGCGATTGGCCGAGCACTGCCGAAAACACCTTCGCCATATGCGCGATCCGCCTCGGATCGAGGCAGAGGTCGTCGCGGTCGAGCGGATTGTAGAACAGGTTCGCCGCGTCGAAGCCGGGATCGCCGAGCACGCCCTTGGGGTCGATCGCCAGCCAGCCGCGCGGACCGTGAAGGATGTTGTCGTGGTGCAGGTCGCCATGCAGCGGCCTGACGTCACGCGGATCGGCGAGCAGCCGCTCGGCGATCGCGGCAGCTTCGATGTAGAGACTGACGGCGCCTGCGTCCCGATCGGCCTTGGCGGCTCGAAACAGGCTGACATATCTTTCGCGCAGCGGCTGCAGGTCCGCCGGAGGAGCGTGATCGGAAGGCGACAACAGCTTCGCCATCACTTCAGCGGCGATCATCGTGGCCGCATCGTCGCCATGCTCGGCCAGATGCTGTGACAGCAGCCTGTCGCCGGCATATTCGAGCAACATGCGATTGCCGTCTCGGCCGAGCAGGCGCACCGCACCTTCGCCACGCCGCCATGCGAGATAATGCTCGCCGCGCAGCTCGTCGGCGACATCGTCGAAGGGTTTCAAATCCTTGACGATCGCTGGCGAGCCGTCCTCGCGCGTCACCTTCCAGATGCGGCTGGAGAAAGTCTCGGTAATGAGTTCAGGAGCGCCAGCCTTCCAGCGCTCGGGCAATGCAAGCATTGCCGCTCAGTGCTTGATGCCGAGCATCAGGTCGAGGTTCTGCACCGCCGCTCCGGACGCGCCCTTGCCGAGATTGTCGTAGACCGCCATCAGCAGCGCCTGCGCCCGTTCGTCATTGGCGAACACATAGACCTTCATGCGGTTGGTGCCGTTGTAGACTTCCGGGTCGATCTCCGGCATGCGCTCCATATGCGTGTAGGGCGCGACTTCAACCACGCCACCGTCGATGCCGGCGAAATGGTCGGCTATCGCCGCATGGAGTTCCGCGCCGGTTGGCACGCGCTTGAGCCCGCCGAGCTGCAGTGGCACCACGGTGATCATGCCTTGCGCGAAATTGCCGACCGCCGGCTGCATGATCGGGTCGTGCGAGAGCTTCGCATAGGTTCGCAACTCCGGCACATGCTTATGCTGCAGGGTCAGCCCATAAGGCAGGAATTCGGGCGCATCCTCGCCCTTGTCGACATAGTCCTCGATCATCGGCCGGCCGCCGCCGGAGTAACCGGAAATGCCGTTGACGGTGACAGGGAAGTCCGCCGGCAGCAGGCCGGCCGCGACCAGTGGCCTGAGTGTCGCGATCGGTCCCTGTGGCCAGCAGCCAGGGTTGGCAATGCGCTTGGCTGAGGCAATCTTCTTCGCCTGATCCTTGTCCATTTCGGCGAAGCCATACTCCCAGCCATCCGCCACGCGGTGCGCGGTCGAGGCGTCAATCACCTTCGTCGTGTCGTTCTCGATCAGGGAGACGCTTTCCTTGGCCGCCGCATCCGGCAGGCAGAGGATCGCGACATCGGCGGCGTTGAGGAACTCGGCCCTGGCGGCGGCTTCCTTGCGACGATCAGCGGGAATGGAGATGATCTCCAGGTCGCCACGGTCGGCCAGCAGCGCCCTGATCTGCAGGCCAGTCGTGCCATGTTCGCCGTCAATGAAGATTTTCGGTTTCATCTTTTTGCCAAATTCCCTGCGATTCCAAGACTATATGCCGTGAGCATTATGCAGAACGGCATGATTGCCGTTGTTCAAATCCTCGAGCCGTGCCCTTCGCTCCGCCAGCAGGCCGAGATAGTGCATGGCGATGATCGATCCGGCGATGGCCGTTATATCGGCATGATCATAGGCCGGCGCAACCTCGACCACGTCGGCGCCGACGATGTCGACCTGGCCGAGCTGGCGCAGCGTCGACAGGATCTTGGCGGAGGACGGGCCGCCCGCCACCGGCGTGCCGGTGCCCGGCGCGAAGGCCGGGTCGAGGCAGTCGATGTCGAAGGTCAGATAGGTCTTCTTGCCGCCGGTGCGGTCGACGATCGCATAGGCGATGTCGGAGGCGCGCATTTCCTCGACCTCGTGACCATAGAGAATCTTGATGCCGCAGGTATCGGGCGCGTGCGTGCGGATGCCGATCTGGATGGAGCGGTCGGGATCGATGATGCCTTCTTTCACCGCGCGGGCGACGAAGGAGCCGTGGTCGATGCGCTTGCCGTCGTCCGGCCAGGTGTCCTGGTGTGCGTCGAACTGCACCAGCGCCAGCGGGCCGTGGATCGCCGCATGCGCCTTGAGCAGCGGCCAGGTGACGAAATGATCGCCGCCGAGCGACAGCAGGAAAGCGCCTGATTTCAGGATCTTGGCCGCCTCGCGCTCGATCGTGCCCGGCGTCTTCTGGTGGTTGCCGCTGTCCAGCAGGCAGTCGCCGTAGTCGACGACTGAAAGATGCTCGAACAGGTCGCGCGAGAACGGATATTGCGGGTCGTTGTCGAGGATCGCCGAGGCGCGGCGAATCGCCTGCGGCCCGAAGCGAGCGCCCGGCCGGTTGGTGACGGCGGCGTCGAAGGGAATGCCCCAGACCACCGCATCGGCGCCCTTCACGTCCTTGCTGTACTTGCGGCGCATGAACGAGAGCGCTCCGGCGTAGGTCGGCTCATACGACGCGCCCGTCTTGGAGCGGGCGGTGAAGGCGTGGTCGATCTCATTGTTCGCCATTACGGGTCCTCGTTTTCATCGGGCAGCCACAACTACAGAACCGGCACGCAACATGCCAGTCACAGCCTGCGGAAAGGGAACGGCGACCGGCGAGTGCCGCGCCAGCACAGGATTTGTATCATCATGACGCAGGCCGCCTTGCTCAACCTCGCGCCCGCTCCGGCGGCGACCCGGACCGGCACGATGGCCGGCGAGCGCTTCCTGGTGCTGGATTCCTGGCGCGGCATCTGCGCGCTCCTGGTGGCGTTGTTCCACTTTCCGACAACGTCGGTGATTTCGCAGAGCGCCTTCGTCGGCGGCTCCTACCTGTTCGTCGACTTCTTCTTCGTGCTTTCCGGCTTCGTCATCGCCAGCTCCTACGGCAGCCGGCTGAGCGCACAGGACGGCCTCGCCCGTTTCGCGCTGGTGCGCTTCGGCCGCATCTATCCGCTGCATCTCCTGATGCTTGCAGCCTTCGTCGCGTTCGAGGCACTGCGGCTGGTCCTGCCGGCGCTGCACGGCACAGGCGCCGCGCCCTTCAGCGGCGGTTTCGACCTGAAAGGCCTCGTCGCCAACCTGCTCCTTTTGCAAGGCATGGGCGTCGAGGACCACCTGAGCTGGAACGCCCCGAGCTGGAGCATTTCGGCCGAGTTCTTTACCTATCTGCTCTTTGCCGGCGTCGTGTTCGCCGCGGGCCGGCGCGCCTGGATATGGTTCGTCGCCGCGGCCGTGACCGCGCCTCTGTTCCTGCTTGCCTTCTCGACCCGTCATATGGACGTGTCCTTCGATTTCGGCTTCATCCGCTGCCTTTACGGCTTTTCGCTCGGCGCGCTGCTTGCCTGGTTTCAACACGATTCCATTGCAGAGGCGCGACAGGCGCTCGGCGGCGGGGCAGGGCGCATCGCCTGGACGATTGCGGAGCTTGCTATGATTGCGGTGATCGGACTGTTCGTTTCGATCGCCGGAGCCAACGATGCCGGGATCGCAGCGCCCTTCGTCTTCGCGCTTGCGCTCTACCTCTTCGCCCATGAAGGCGGCTGGATCAGCGTGCTGCTGCGCAGCCGTCCGATGCTGCTGCTCGGCTCGCTTTCCTATTCGATCTACATGGTCCACATCTTCGTGCAGGCACGCATGATCAATGTCGGCGGCCTCATCGAACGCAAGCTCGGCCATGGCATCGTCGGCGACGTGGTGCTGCGCGGCGATACGGTGACAGGTTTCGGTGTCGGTTCGCCTTGGATCGGCTTTGCGGCCATGGTGGCGATGCTGATCGCCGTCGTCGTCGCATCATGGTTCACCTGGCGCTTCGTCGAAATGCCCGCGCTCGCCTGGTTCCGTCGACTGGCAAAGCGTATCTGAAGCACTTGTCGAGAAGATAGCTGGCTTCCTTCATGGTCCTGTCATAGGCATCGCCTAAGCGGGTTTCGACCCGGAACGGAGCGATTCCCCGATGCGAACACTCTGGCTGAGCCTCATCCTATCGGTTTCGTTCGGGCTATCCGTTTCCCTCGGCGCTGTGTCGAGCCAAAGCCTGGCCGGCGAGACGAGCGCCAACCAGATCCTCGGCCGCTTCGAACACGCGGACCAATGGCGCGACCATTTGACGATTGCCGCGCATAGGGCCGGCAGTTCGCAGGTCGGCAACAGGCTCTATGCCGAGAATTCGCGGGCAGCGATGGAAGCTTCGATCACAATGGGCGCCGGAGTCGATGTCAGGCGATGGGTCGATGATCGTGCCACCATCGCCCAGGCCGACGAGTTGATGGTCGCCGCCGATTTGATGACGGCGACCGGCTATCGGGTGCGGCATGCCAAGATAGGCGTACACGGCTAGCATCTATTAAGAGCCCGCGCATTAGTCCGGGCGTCTCACGCCGCTTTCGCCACGCCGTCCAACTCGCCCAGCACCGCCGCCGACAACTCCAGTTCGGCCGCCGCGAGATTCTCCCGCAGGTGACCGACCGACGAGGTGCCAGGGATGAGCAGCACATTCGGCGAACGCTGCAGCAGCCAGGCCAGCGCGACCTGCATCGGCGTGACGCTAAGCCGTTCGGCCACCGCCGACAAGGTTGAGGACTGCAGCGGGCTGAATCCGCCGAGCGGGAAGAACGGCACATAGGCGATGCCGGCGCGGGCAAGCTCGTCGATCAGTGCGTCGTCGTCCCTGTGCGCCAGATTGTATTGGTTCTGCACGCAGACGATGTCGCAGATGCGCCGGCCTTCCTCGATCTGCGCACGTGTGACGTTGCTCAGGCCGATATGGCGCACCAGGCCTTTGCGCTGCAATTCCGCCAGCACGGTCAGCGGCGCCTCGATGGAACCTTCCGCAGGTCCATGCCCCCCGAACATGATGCGTAGATTGACCACTTCGATCGCGTCGAGCCCGAGATTACCTAGATTGTCGTGCACGGCCTGCGTGAGTTCCTCGGCCGAGTATGCCGGCAGCCACGAGGCATCGCTGCCGCGGCGGGCACCGATCTTCGTGACGATGACGAGGTCTTTGGAGTAGGGCGCCAGCGCCTCGCGGATCAGCCGGTTGGTTACATAAGGGCCATAGTAGTCGCTGGTGTCGATGTGATTGACCCCATTTGCCACGGCTTCGCGCAGGACGGCGATCGCCGCGTCATGGTCCTTCGGCGGACCGAAAACACCCTTGCCCGCAAGCTGCATGGCGCCGTAGCCGATGCGATGAACGGAGCGGTCGCCGAGTTTATAGGTGCCGGATTTGTCTACGCTGGACATCGTGGTTCTCCTTCGCTGTCGCCGAGGGAGATAGGGCATGGCCGCTGTCCCGATAACCGGCTATATTCGGTACAGCTTGTGCGAAATTTAGGACAATGGCTGACCTCAACGATCTCCAGGCGTTCATGGCGGTGGCGCGCGCGGGTGGCTTTCGCGAAGGTGCTCGCGCCACGGCCGGCAGCGCGTCAGCGCTCAGTGAAGCCATTCGCCGACTGGAAACCCAACTCGGTGTGCGGCTCTTCAACCGCACCACGCGCAGCGTCGCCTTGACCGAGGCAGGCACCAGCCTGCTGGCGCGGCTTGGCCCCGCATTGGGCGAGGTGGAAGCAGCACTCGATGTGGTGAACGGCTTTCGCGACCGGCCCGCCGGAACCCTGCGGCTCAACGTGCCGATAAGCGCCTCGCGGCTGCTGCTGCCAAGAATCGTTCCGGGATTTCTCGCGGCCTATCCCGCCATTCGCCTGGAGGTGATTGCCGAGGAGAACTTTATCGACCTGCTTGTGGCTGGCTGCGATGCCGGCATCCGCTATGACGAGCGGCTGGAGCAGGACATGATCGCCGTGCCGATCGGACCGCGCACGCAGCGCTTCACCACCTCCGCTGCGCCGGCCTACCTGGCCCGGCACGGTCGGCCACAGCATCCCCGTGATCTGCTTGGTCATGCCTGCGTGCGCGGTCGCTTCCCGAGCGGGGTCATGACGCCCTGGGAGTTCGAGCGGGATGGTGAGGTGGTGCGGGTCGATACCACCGGACCATTGGTCGTTAGCATCGGTGGAGGCGTCGATCTCGCCATCGATGCGGCGATCGCCGGCGTCGGCATTCTCTGGCTTTTCGAGGACTGGGTGCGCCCGCATTTCGAGAGCGGCGTGCTGGAACCTGTGCTGGAGCCGTGGTGGCAGGATTTTTCCGGGCCGTTTCTCTACTATCCCGGGCGCCGCTTGGTGCCCGCGCCCCTGCGCGCATTCATCGACTACATCAAGACGCCGGCCGGGCACTGGTAACAAAAAGGCCGCCTGGAGGCGGCCTTTTCGAGAATTGGCAAGCGCAACGCTTAGCGCTTCGAGAACTTGGCCCCAAGCGCTTCTTAGCGCTTCGAGAACTGGAAGCTGCGGCGGGCCTTCGCCTTGCCGTACTTCTTGCGCTCGACGACGCGGCTGTCGCGGGTCAGGAAGCCGCCCTTCTTGAGCACGGAGCGCAGCGCCGGCTCGTAGTAGGTCAGCGCCTTGGAGATGCCGTGACGCACGGCGCCCGCCTGGCCGGAGAGGCCGCCGCCGATGACGGTGGCGACGATGTCGTACTGGCCGGCGCGGTTCGCGGCGACGATCGGCTGGTTGAGGATCATCTGCAGCACGGGACGCGCGAAATAGCTCGCGAATTCCTTGTCGTTGACGATGATCTTGCCGGAGCCCGGCTTCACCCAGACGCGCGCGATGGCGTTCTTGCGCTTGCCGGTGGCATAGGCGCGGCCCGACTTGTCGAGCTTCTGGACATGCACGGGCGCGGCCGGCTGCGCGGCGACGGTGCCGAGTTCTGCGAGCGAGGAAAGCTCAGCCATTACGAAGCCCTCTTGTTCTTGGAGTTCAGCTTGGCCACGTCGAGCGCGACGGGCTGCTGGGCGGTGTGCGGATGCTCGGTGCCTGCGTAGACGCGGAGATTCTTCATCTGGCGACGGCCAAGCGGGCCGCGCGGGATCATGCGCTCGACGGCTTTCTCGACGACGCGCTCGGGGAAACGGCCCTCGAGCAACTGACGAGCGGTGCGCTCCTTGATGCCGCCGGGGTGGCCGGTGTGCCAGTAATAGACCTTGTCGGTGTACTTCTTGCCGGTGAACACCACCTTGTCGGCATTGATGACGATGACGTTGTCGCCATCATCGACATGCGGGGTGAAGGTGGGCTTGTGCTTGCCGCGCAGATGGTTGGCGATGACAGTGGCGAGGCGGCCGACGACGAGACCTTCGGCGTCGATCAGCACCCACTTCTTCACCACATCCGCAGGCTTCTGCGAAAAGGTAGCCATGGTTTTACTCTCGGTTGGACCTTTCCAGTCCGTGAGGGATAGGAAAGGCGTTTCTTGTTGCTTGGATTGGCGGTAAGCGCGACGGCCGCCGCCAATAACAAAACGGCGGCCTTTGCGGGCCGCTGTTCGAGGACGGCTTATAGGCGAGGGCGCCATGCGCGTCAAGGCGGCCGAAAACACTCTTGGTGCTCAAAGTCAAACAAAAACAATTGCTTGGCGTAGCGGTATTATTTTACCGCACTGCCTGGGCGCTTAGGCGGGATCGAATAGGTGCCGGTGGCATGCGCGACGGTGTGCCCCTCCGGGCCGGCGACGATGTCGATGTCGAACATCATCAGGCTTCTGCCGAGCTTCAGGATCCGGCAATGGCCGTCGATCGGTCCGGCCTCGGCCTTGCGCACGAAGTTGATGTCCAGGTTGACCGTCACCGATAGCGCATCCGGCCCCGCATGGCTTAGCACGCAGACATAGCCGCCGATGTCGGCCAGCGTGAATAGCGACGGGCCGGACACGGTGCCGCCGGGCCGCAAATGCCGCGCGTCGGCATTGAGCCGCACTGTGCAGCCGCCCGGAAACACCTCCAGCGCTTCGTAGAAGGTGAACTGGTCGTTGAGCTGCGGATACACGCTTGTCATCAGCGCATTGACTTCCGCGGCGTTCAGCACCGGCTTCAGATTGCTTTGGGCGGGCATGGGCAGCGTCCTATATGAAGCGAAAGGCTCCAGGCGCCGCCTGGACCAAACGGTGCGATGGAGAAAACACGTCTCGCGGCTTTTCTTCAACCGGCAGCATGCTAGTTCTGTTGCTCCATGGTCCGCGAGCTGATTGCGAGGTTTCGAAGTGGCTGAAGTCGTTGCCATCAAGCCGGCCGTCGCCGACGGCCCCGTTCTGGTCAGCCAGGACAAGGGCGTGCTGCATCTGACTCTTGCCAGCCCGCCGGCCAACGCGCTCTCGCTGGCGACGATGGCGGCGCTGCAGGCCGAGTTCGATCGCGTGAAGGAAGACAGATCCGTTCGCGTCATCATCCTCGCGGCGTCGGGGAAAGTGTTCTGCGCCGGCCACGACCTCAAGGAAATGACGGCGCATCGCGCCGAACCGGATCGGGGCAGGGCGTTCTTTGAAAAGACGTTCGCAGCCTGCGCGACGCTGATGCAGACGATCGTGCGCCACCCGAAGCCGGTGATCGCCGAGGTCGATGGCCTTGCCACCGCGGCCGGCCTGCAACTCGTCGCAAGCTGCGATCTTGCCATAGCCTCGCATGAGGCGACTTTCTGCACGCCCGGCGTCAATATTGGCCTGTTCTGCTCGACGCCGATGGTTGCGCTGTCGCGCAACGTCTCGCGCAAGCAGGCGATGGAGATGCTCTTGACCGGCGAGACGATCGACGCTGCGACCGCCAAGGAATTCGGCCTTATCAACCGCATCGTGCCGCGCGAATATCTGAATCAGGTTGTCAACAAATACGCGCAAACCATTGCTTCAAAATCATCTTTGGTGCTCAAGACAGGCAAGGAAGCCTTCTATGCTCAAGCCGAGATGGGGCTTGCGGAAGCCTATGCCTATGCCGGCCAGGTAATGGTCGAGAACATGCTGGCGCGCGACGCCGAGGAAGGCATCGGCGCCTTCATCGGCAAGCGCAAGCCGGAATGGACCGACGAATAGCTGGCCCGGGATGCAGCTGCTCCTTTCCATGTTGAAGGCTTGACGTGGCGGTCCGCAAGCAATTGACGCGGCTGAATGCGCCTTATCTCAAGCGCATCCTTCTTGAGCCGTCGCGCGTTGCGGATTGGGAGCAGTATCCATGGAACCTGCCAATCTTTCGGGGGCGCGAATTCGAGTTCGAATTCGCGTCTGCCATCACCATCATCGTCGGCGAGAACGGCACCGGTAAATCGACGCTGCTTGAGGCGATCGGCGCGCTGGCCGGCTATGACGAGGCCGGCGGCGGCAAGGGCTACCGGCCGGTCGACCATTCCATCGCCATTGACAAGAGTGGCGCGTCGCTGGCCCAGACATTGCGAGCCCATTGGCTCCCGAAGGTCACCGCAGGTTGGTTCTTTCGCGCGGAATCCTTCTACTCCGTAGCGCGCTATCTCGATCAGGCTGCGTTGGAGGATCCGTTCAAACCACCTCCGCCCGATTTCCTGTCATGGTCGCATGGCGAGGGTTTCATCCGCTTCTTCGAGGAGCGCTGCCGCCGGCAGGGCATCTACATTCTCGACGAGCCCGAAAGCGCATTATCGCCGACGCGCCAGATCGAGCTGTTGAAACTGCTGCGGCGCATGGAGCGATCCGGCACCGCGCAGGTGATCATGGCCACCCATTCGCCTTTGCTGATGGCTTGTCCGAACGCGCGGCTCTTCCGCATAAGCCGCTTTGGGCTTGATCAGGTTGATTTTCAGGACACCGATCATTTTCGCATGATGCGCGACTTCTGCAGCGATCCCGACATGTTTATGCAGGAGGCGCTGCGGGACGAGGGCGGGTGACGGCATGAGCCAGGACGATCTCAACTGGCGGACGGAACAAGCGTGCCGCCAAGCCTGGCCGGCCGCAACCGAGGCAGTTGTCGGCGGCTGGGTTCTGAGGCGCTCCGGCGGCAGGATCCGGCGCTGCAATTCCGCCAATCCCTTGCGCGGCGAACGTGGTGCGCCTGATGCCGTGATCGACGCTGCCGAGGCATTCTATGCTGGCCATGGGCAGTCGGCGCTGTTTCGCATCCCCGACATCGCGGCAGAATTGGAAACCGAGCTCGACCGCCGCGGCTATGGTCTGGAGGGCGGGACGATCCATCTCTACGGACGGATCGACGAGCTCAGGGGCGAGCGTCCTGACGACGTGACGATTTCGTTGGCGCCGACCGAAAAATGGTTCGAGGCGCGGTTCCGCACGGGCGGTTACGACGAAGCCGAATGCCGCATCTTTCGGGCCATGACCGGCTTGATCGTTGGCGACAGGGCGTTCGTATCCTGCGAGCGTGATGATGAAGTCGCCGCCTTCGCCTTCGGCGTCATCCGCGATGACCTGCTCGTCGTCGAGGCGGTTGAAACCGACGCCAGATTCAGGCAGCAGGGACTTGGCCGCAGGACGGTCGGCGGCTTGATTGGCTGGGCCATGCAGGCGGGTGCGCAAGCCGGTTGCCTGCAGGTGGTCGCCGAGAATACGCCGGCCCGCGTGCTCTATGCCTCGCTCGGCTTCAGCCGGCAGCTCTACCGTTATCACTATCGCAGGAAACCGCTCTCAGCATGAATCACGACGCCTACGACAACAGCTACATCGCCGACATACTGAACTCGGTGAAGACCATCGCCATGGTCGGCGCGTCGCCCAACGATGTGCGGCCGAGCTATTTCGTGCTGAAATATCTTCTGGCCAAGGGGTTTTCCGTCTTCCCGATCAACCCCGGCCACGCCGGCAAGGAGATCCTCGGCCGCACGGTCTATGCCAGTCTTGCCGACTTGCCGCAGCCGGTTGACATGGTCGACATTTTTCGCGCCTCGGCCGCGGTGCCCGGCATTGTCGAGGAGGCGCTGAAGCTCAGCCCGCTGCCCAAGGTGATCTGGATGCAGCTCGGCGTGCGCCATGACGAGGCGGCCGCCCGCGCCGAAGCAGCCGGCATCAAGGTAGTGATGAACCGCTGCCCGAAGATAGAGTACGGCAAGCTGTCGGGCGAGATCGGCTGGACCGGCGTCAATTCCGGCGTGCTGTCGTCCAAGAAGCCCGTGATGCGGCAGGGCTTCCAGAGCTTCGGCGTTCGCCAGAAATAGTCTGGCCGTTCGCCGCGCAAAATTATTCCGGGAAGAAATGGATTTTCCCGGACGTTCGCCGCAGATCGCACGCCGAAAGGTAATTTCTTCTTTGCATTCGGCGTTGCGCTTCGCCAAGAATGCCCGGCGATTTCGAAAGGTTTGGAGAGGAAGGTTTCGATGACCCGTACACCCGGTTTCAACACGCTCGCTGTTCACGCCGGCGCCAAGCCGGATCCGGCGACTGGCGCGCGCGCCACGCCGATCTACCAGACCACCTCCTACGTCTTCGACGATGCTGACCACGCCGCTTCGCTGTTCGGGCTGAAGGCCTTCGGCAACATCTACACCCGCATCATGAACCCGACGCAGGCCGTGCTCGAGGAGCGCATCGCGGCCCTGGAAGGTGGCACGGCCGCGCTTGCCGTCGCATCCGGCCATGGCGCGCAGGTGCTGGTCTTCCACAACCTGATGACGCCGGGCGACAACTTCATCGCCGCCAACAAGCTTTATGGCGGCTCGATCAACCAGTTCGGCCATGCCTTCAAGAACTATGGCTGGGAGGTGCGTTGGGCCGACACCAACGACCCGTCGACCTTCGAGAGCCAGATCGACGACAGGACCAAGGCGATCTTCATCGAAAGCCTTGCCAACCCCGGCGGCATCTTCGTCGACATCGAGAAGATCGGCGAGATCGCCCGCAAGCACGGCCTGCCGCTGATCGTCGACAACACGCTGGCGTCGCCCTATCTGGTGCGGCCGATCGAGCATGGCGCCGACATCGTCGTGCATTCGCTGACCAAGTTCATCGGCGGCCACGGCAATTCGATCGGCGGCGCGATTGTCGATGGCGGCACCTTCGACTGGTCGAAATCGGGCAAGTACCCGATGCTGTCGGAGCCGCGCCCCGAATATGGCGGCCTTGTGCTGCATGAGACCTTCGGCAATTTCGCCTTTGCCATCGCCGCCCGCGTGCTCGGCCTGCGCGACCTCGGGCCTGCCATCTCGCCCTTCAACGCCTTCCTGATCCTGACCGGCCTGGAAACCTTGCCTCTGCGCATGCAGCGCCATTGCGACAACGCGGCTAGCGTCGCCGGCTGGCTGTCCAACCATCCGAAGGTCGCCTGGGTGAACTATCCCGGCCTGCCCGGCGACAAGAACAACGCGCTACAGAAGAAATACTCGCCGCAGGGCGCCGGCGCCGTGTTCACCTTCGGCCTCAAGGGCGGCTACGAGGCGGGCGTCAAGTTCGTCGAGGCGCTGGAGCTGTTCTCGCACCTCGCCAATGTCGGAGATACCAAGTCGCTGGTCATCCATCCGGCCTCGACCACGCACCGCCAGCTCTCCGACGAGCAGAAGGTCAAGGCCGGCGCCGGGCCGGATACGGTCCGGTTGTCGGTCGGCATCGAGGACGTCAACGACATCGTTGCCGATCTCGAACAGGCGTTGGCCAAGGTCTGATCCCGATGTCGGCCTTCCTCGCGGTGGATACCGCAACTGTCGAACCGGAGGCCGGCGCGCCGGCCCCGGACCGCCTGATCTCCGGCGATCCCAAATTCCGTACCTGGAACGTCGAGGAGCGCGACGGCGGCCTCTACGCCGGCATCTGGGAATCGACGCCCGGCAAATGGCGCATTGTCTATGATGAGTGGGAGTTCTGCCACATCCTGTCAGGCGTCTCGGTGATCACTGAGGAAGGCGGCGGGGCCCGCACCGTCAAGGCCGGCGACAGTTTCGTGCTGAGGCCCGGGTTCAAGGGAACGTGGGATGTTCTCGAGACGACCCGCAAGGAGTATGTGATCAAGCTTTGACCGGATGATTGGCAGAGGCTTCGTAGATTGGAGAGCTGGTCGGAACGCCTATCGCTTCGTCAGGCACATGAAAAAAGCTGGATTTCACAAGAGGCGGTCGATGTCGGCGCCCGAAAATCCGAAACCGGCCATCATTCCACGGTGCCAGGCGCTTCCAAGCAGATCATCGAGGCATTCATCGACGCGCTTGCGCAGCGAGACGTTCCCCTTCGCCACAGCGAAAGCACCGGCCGAGGGTTGCTTTTCGGAAGCTGGAACGTCGATGACGTCAAGCGGTGCGTCTGCTCGACGGCCGACATAGCCACGATGCGCCATGGCGACGCTCGCATAGGCCTGCGCGGCGCCCGTGGCCACGGCCTCGGCGGCCGCGGCCTGCGTCGCGAATATCTCTATGCGCTCGGGCGGCACGCCGTTCTGAAGCGCGGTCTCGTGCTGGATCTGGCCAGAAATCACGGCGAGCACCGCCGAGGGATTTCTTGCGAGCGAGCGGTAGCCGGTAAGGCCGTGCGGATTGCCTTCCGCCACCAGCAGACCGTCGGGCAATGACCATATCGGCCGGCTGAAATCGACCAGCTTCCTGCGCTCCTCGGAGATGAACAGGCCGGTTGTCATTTCCCAGCGGCCGCCGATCAAGCCGCGAAGCAGGTCGGCGAACTCCGCTTCGACCGGCAAGAAGTTCGCCAGCCCCAGCATCTCGCAAATCCTCTCGGCCAGCTTCACATCGCAGCCGCCGACACCGCCGGAGGTTTCGGTGAAGCAGAAAGGGGGTTCCTGAAGGAAGGCGAACTTCATTTCCGGGCTCGCGGCTCGTCGTCAAAAAGTAACGGCCAGCCGCTCCAATCCATGGAAGTGGTAGGTATCACGGAACCTTGGCTGCTCGGCCAAGTGCAATTTCGGCCGCCGGTCGAACAGGGCTTTCAGCGAGACCTGCAACTCGAGTCGCGCCAGCGGCGCGCCGATGCAGAAATGGATGCCGGCGCCGAACGAGACGTTCTTCTGATCCGCGCGGGCCGGATTGAAGGTGTCGGGCCCGGCGAATGCCAGGGGATCGTGATTGGCCATGCCGAGCAGAAGCGCGATCATTTCGCCGGGCTTGACCACGATGCCCGGCGAGACCTCGATCTCCTCATAGGCGTAGCGCAGGAACATATGCAGCGGCGCGTCGAAGCGAAGGCATTCCTCGACCGTTGCGGCATTCGCTTCCGGTTTCGCGAAGAAGCGACGCGGATCGCCGCCTTGCGCCAGCAGCGAGCGCACTGCGTTGCCGGTCTGATGCACGGTCGCCTCATGGCCGGCGTTGAGCAGCAGGATGGCCGAGGAAACCAGTTCGTCCTCCGAAAGCTTCTGGCCGTTGTCCTGGGCTTCGATAAGCAACGACAGCAGATCGTCGCCGGGCTTCTTGCGCCGTTCGGCGACGTAGCCGCGCAGGAAATCCGCGAAATCTCGCGCCGCACGGTTGGCCGTGTCTTCGACCTCGCGCGTGCGGCCATGCATGTACATGGCGACCATCTGATGCGACCAGTCGAGCAGTTGCGGCCCCATTTCGACGGGAACGCCCAGCATCTCGGCGATGATGGTGATCGGCAGCGGCGAGGCATAGGCCGGCAGGAGATCGACGCAGCCCGGCTCGAATCGGTCGATCAGCTCATTCGCTAGCGCCTCGATGCGTGGTCGCAGCCGCTCGACCTGGCGCGAGACGAACGCGCGGTTGACCAGCGTGCGAAGCCGCGTATGCACCGGGGGCTCCAGTTCCAGCATGGAGTTGGCCTCGATGCCGTCGAAGGCGGCAAGATGCGACCGGTCGTCGCCAACGCCGCGGCTGTCGGGAATCCCGGCCGGATTCTGTCGCCCGAAGCGACGATCGCGCAGCAGGCGGTTGACGTCGTCGAAACCGCCAAAGCACCAGAAGCCGTAATCCTCCCAGAAGAAGGCGTTCGCCGCGCCATGCAGGAGGGCATAGGCCTCATAGGGGTTTTGTACGAAAGCCGGCTGGTGCGGGTCGAGCCGCAGGCGGCGGTTGGCGAGGTCGAAGGTAAGATAGGCTGGCATCATGCCTGACCATTAGCGCGCCTTGTCAGCCAGATGCCAGCCCGTATCTTCGCGGCCATCGCGCCAAAGCGTTGAGCCAGGGGAAGGGCATGTGGGCGAATGTTGATGCGGTCGACGCGGACACTGCCGAACCCGCGAGTGCTTTGTGCGCCCACAATGTCAGTAACATAGGCGGCTAACTAATATGTATCGGAGGTTTGAGCTTGTATTGGCGATGAGCCGTCAGTGCCCCGCCTTCAGGATGCCTGCCACCTTGGCTGTGATCGCCGCATCGAGCGCCTGCCAGTCCCCGAGAAGCTCGCGCGGGAAACGATAGGTGAGGCTCAGGTCGTCGCCGACCTGGATGTCGCGCTCGCAGGGCGCCAGCGATTCCTCCGCGCTCGGCCCGCTCAGGCATCGCGCGACGAACGGATCCTTGCCGGGCCGATCGGCGACCGCGAGCATCTCATTCAGATAGCCTGATTTTTCGGTGAAGCCGTAGAGCGTGGTGCCGCCTGGACCAGTCGTTCCCGGCTTGACGATCAGGGCGCTGTAGATCGGCGCGAAGCGGCCACTCATGTCGCGTGACATCATGCGTGGCTCGAACGACAGGAAGATGATCTTCCTGGCCTCGCCGGTATGGTTGAAGTCGTCGCGCGCCGCCGTGCTGTAGCCGTCCATCTCGGGGTAGCGAAGATAGAGGTCGAGGCGCGAGGCGATGCCGTCGTGCCGCGCCAGGTCGAAGCGGATGAAGTTGGCCGGCACGGCGATGACGTTGCTGCCGATAACGACCTGCTTGACGGTCGTATCGTCGGTATAGCCGGCCATGGCGATCGACCGACCGAGCCATTTGCCGCCGACGCTGATCGCCACCGAAAGCATCGCCAACGCCGCGAAGGCGTAGAAGACGCGCTTCATGAAGGTCGAGTCGACGACCTCGAATTCCGGGCTCTCGGCAGCCGCTTCACTCATCGCGATCCCCAATCCGCTGTCCCCGGGTGGCACAGTTGGCCGGCACGGCTCTTGCAACGCGCGCAAACAACTGTGCAATCTCATGGTAAACGGTTGGTAAAGATGGGCCCTGCAGTCGTTGCTCTTTATATGTTCGCAGTGGGTTTGACGGCTTGCGGGCTGGCCGGATCGGCCATGGAACTGATTTCCGGCCGCCGGCTCGCATTCGCGGAGCCTTATGTTTCGTCGACCCGGATCCTGCGTTCGCTTGCGGCGACCGCCTGCGCCGGCCCCTTCATGCTCGCCAACGAGGCGCTCGATGCCCGCCGCGAGGGCCGCATCAGCATGCTGGCGCTGTTGTCATGCGGATGTACCGTCATCGCATGGGCTCTGGCGCTCGGTATCGTGCTTGTCGCCATTGCATCATGGGCGACTGGTCTCCTAGTTTCGGGCTGACTGTTCAGCCTGAGGCGAATCGGAGACGAAAATGCCGGTCTATGCGATCGACGGGAAAGCGCCGCAATTCGAGGACGCCGAAACCAACTGGATCGCGCCGGACGCCACCCTGATCGGCAATATCGTAATCGGCCGCAATGCCGGCTTCTGGTTCGGTGTCGTCATCCGCGGCGACAATGAGCCGATCACAATCGGCGCCGACACCAATGTGCAGGAACATACGATCATGCACACCGATCCCGGCTGCCCGGTCACCATCGGCCAGGGCTGCACGATCGGCCACCGCGCGCTTCTGCACGGCTGCGCAATCGGCGACAACAGCCTGATCGGCATGGGCGCCATCGTCCTCAACGGCGCCAGGATCGGCAAGAACTCACTCGTTGGCGCCGGCGCCCTGGTGACTGAGAACAAGGTTTTTCCGGACAATTCGCTGATCGTCGGCTCGCCCGCGAAAGTCATCCGGGAGCTTGACGAGGCGGCGATCGAGAGGCTGCGCGTCTCGGCCGCGCACTACGTCGCCAACGGCAAGCGCTTCAAGGCCGGGTTGAGGAAGGCCTGAGGCGACTGGCAACGATGGCTCGCCCTCCAGGACACTAGCCTCGTTACTTGCCATTGACACCATGCTCACCGATCGCTTGCCGGGCAAGAAGGCAGGCCGTCGCCGGTAGAGGTGCGCGATGGATTTATGCAAATCCATCATAAATCGCATGCTCATATCTCGTTTGCGGTCACCGCACCCGCACGGCTAGGCTTAAGCATCAAAACAAAAACGAGGCCATCGAGCCTCGGGGAACAATGGTCATGGGCGATATCGAACGCGCCAGGTCGACGGCCTTTGTCGTTGTGCCGCCACGCAAAATCTGGACAAAAATACTAGGCCTTGTCGTCATAGTGCTGCTCCTGCTGCTCGTCAGGGCGTTCTGGGTTGGCGACATCGCCTGGAAGTATGTCGGCGACAACATCTTTGCGCCGAGCGTTCTCAGAGGCGTCGTCAACGCCATCATCATGACCTTTTGCGCCATGGCGCTGGGCATCGTGTTGGGCGTGATGGCCGCCATCATGCGCATGTCGGACAATCCGGTGCTCAAGAACGTCTCGATCGGCTATGTCTGGCTGTTCCGCGGCACGCCGGCGCTGCTGCAGTTGCTGCTGTGGTTCAATCTCGCGCTCATCTTTCCCACCATCGGAATTCCCGGCCTCTTCTCGCTGAAGACCGTGGATGTCATGACGCCCTTCGTCGCCGCCTTCCTGGGGCTCGGCATCCAGCAGGGCGCCTATACAGCCGAGGTGGTGCGGGCAGGCATCCTCTCCATCGACAAGGGCCAGGCCGAAGCCGGACTTTCGATTGGCATGACGCCACTGCGGGCCATGCTGCGCATCATCCTGCCGCAAGCGATGCGCGTGATCGTTCCGCCGATCGGCAATGAAACCATCGGCATGGTCAAGCTCACTTCGCTCGCCAGCGTCATCCAGTTCTCCGAACTGCTGAGAAGCGTCGAGGATGTCTACTACGTCAACTCCCGCGTCATCGAACTGCTGATCGTGGCCGCCATCTGGTACATGGTCGTCGTCACGGTACTTTCCATCGGCCAGATTTTCATCGAGCGCCATTTTTCGAAGGGCTGGGGCGGTCACCGCCCGGGCCAGCCTGCCCAGCGGACCCTTGCCGAGGAGGCTGCGTGATGGACGCTCTGATAACGGCTGTCGGGCTGCAGAAATATTTCGGCTCGTTCCACGTCCTGCAGGACATCGATTTCGAAATCGCCAAGGGCGAGGTGGTCTGCATCATCGGTCCGTCCGGTTCAGGCAAGAGCACCTTCCTGCGTTGCATCAACCAGCTTGAAAGCATTGACGCAGGATATGTCACCATCGGCGGCGAAATCGTCGGCTACCGCCGCGACGGTAACAAGCTCTATCCGCTGAGCCAGCGCGAGATCGCCCGCCAGCGCCAGTCCGTGGGCATGGTGTTCCAGCGTTTCCACCTCTTCCCCCACAAGACGGTGCTGCAGAACATCATCGAGGGGCCGATGGGCGTGCAAAAACGCCCCAGGGCCGATTGCGTCGAGGAAGCCAAGGCGTTGCTCAAGCGCGTCGGGCTTGCCCACAAGGCCGATGCCTATCCGGGCGAATTGTCGGGCGGACAGCAGCAGCGCGTGGCGATCGCCCGTGCGCTAGCCATGAAGCCCAAGGCGATGCTGTTCGACGAGCCGACCTCGGCGCTGGATCCCGAACTGGTCGGCGAGGTGCTGGGCGTGATGAAGGAGCTTGCGGCCTCGGGCACCACGATGATCGTCGTCACGCACGAACTCGGCTTCTGCCGCGAGGTCGCCGACCGCGTGCTCTTCATGGATGCAGGCCGCATCGTCGACTGCGGGACGCCCGCCGAGATTCTCGAAAACCCACGAAATCCCAGAGTGAAGAACTTCATCTCTGCGGTGCTTTGAAAAACAACCTTCAGGAGGAAAAAACCATGAAATTCCTACGCATTGCCGTTTCGGCAATTGCCCTCGTCGCGGCTGGCGCGGCGCACGCCGACACCAAGCTCAACCTCGTCAACCAGGGCGAGTTGCGCGTCCTGACCAACCCGATCTACCCGCCCATGGAATTCGTCAATCCCGATCAGGGCACGCTCGACGGCTTTGACGTCGACCTGATCAACGCCATCGGCAAGAAGCTCAATCTCAACGTGCTTTTCGTCACCTCCGCATTCCAGGAACTGCAGAGCGGACTTCAGACCGGGCGCGGCGACATGATCATCTCCGGCATGAGCGACAACGTGAAGCGCCAGGCCAGCATGGACTTCGTCGACTACATAACGAGCGGCCCGATCCTGTTCACGATGAAGGCCAACGCCGCCCAGTACAAGGATACGACGGATTTCTGCGGCAAGACCGTCGCCGGTAGCCGCTCGACCTCCTTCGGCGAGAACGTCACCAGCTGGAGCGACGCCAACTGCGTTGCCAAGGGCAAGCCCGCCATCAAGTTCGAGGGAACAGCCGATTCCAACGCCGCCCGTCTCGGCATGAAGCAGGGGCGCTACGACGCCGTGGTGCAGGGCATCGAAACGATCGCCTACCAGATCCGCCTCGAGCCGGACACCTATCAGCTCGTCGGCGAGCCGCTGCTCAGCAACGACACGTTCGGCATGGGCTTCAAGAAGGACAATACCGGCCTTCGCGATGCCGTGGCCGGCGCATTCGACGGACTGATCAAGGACGGTTCTTACGACGCCATGCTCAAGAAGTGGGGCCTGGTGCACAACGCGGTGCCGAAGGCCGTCATCAACGGCGTGAAGTAAGCGCCAAGGCGCACCGAGGCCTCTATAAATTTCGCGGTTTTTCGACCGGCCATCCGGCCGGAGCGGAGTGCCTTTGTGTCTGAGAATCCGCGCCCGGTCCTACCGGGCGCGGGGAATCCCCAAACAGAATGACCAAACTCATGTCGCAGCCCGCTCTTTCCATCGGTTCGCTCTGGCCGGCCGGAAGACAATCCGCAGTCGGCCTCGCTTTTGATGTCGACGGGCCTACGGGAGACGCGATGCTCGACGGGTCGC